>CAZTBU010000001.1:0-141843 GCA_964612545.1 uncultured Clostridia bacterium
ATGGTTCGGCAAGCTCACCATGACGTGATTCAGAATGCTGCGGTGATGGTTCGGCAAGCTCACCATGACGTGATTCAGAATGCTGCGGTGATGGTTCGGCTTCGCTCACCATGACGGATTCGAAATGCACCATGACGGATTCAGAATGCTGCGGTGATGGTTCGGCTACGCTCACCATGACGTAATTAGAACGGCGGGGAGGGCCACCATGACATAAAAATCGTCACCCTGAGCCTGCCGAAGGGTCACCTTATGACGGATTCTGAAGGGCCGTAAGTTCTACATATGGAATATCTTGAAATTGTTTTGATGTTCATCAAGGCGTTTGCCGTGGGAGGCCTCATCTGCATGATTGCGCAGATTGTCATCAATTTTACCGATCTTACGGCGGGCAAGATCCTCGTCATCTTTATGCTTGCGGGTGTCGCTTTAACGGCGCTCGGCCTCTACCAGCCGCTCGTGGAGTTTGCGGGAGCGGGCGCAACCGTGCCCATCTCCGGATTCGGCTATCTTCTCGCAAACGGTGCTATGCGCGGGGCGGAAGAAGGGCTCTTTCAGGCTTTGACGGGCCCGTTGGAGGCGGCGAGCGCGGGCGTCTCCGCGGCGGTCGTCTTTTCTTTCATCATGGCTCTGATTTTCAAATCGCACACAAAATATAATTAAAAGCATATTTTTTCTCCGATAAAGTGTTTGATATTATCATTTATGATATTCAATGAAACAAAAATATATAAAAAATAAACCATATTTTAACAGTGTATATTTACCGACCGTGCACGATGTTATATAATATGAAATGGAAAGGAATGCGGCGGAGTGTCATCCCGCTGTATTTCCCAATAAAAAAACAGGAGGAAAAAGATGACAAAGAGAAGAATGATCCTTGCAGGCGTCCTCGGTTTGCTCATGGCGCTCTGCCTGTCTCTTGCCGTTGCCTGCGGCGGAGAGGAAGCGGAGACCGAGACCATCAAGTGGACGATCGGCGGAGAAACGGATCATGTTACAGTCACTGTCAACGATAGTACCGAACTTCCCGAAACCTATACCGTGGGCGAAACGCTTACATTCAAAGTGTTGCCCGATTCCGGTTATGAAGTCACGGTAAAAAACGGAAGGACTGCTTTAAATGGGGAGAACGGAGTCTATTCCATTGAAGTTAAAAAGGGAAAGAGCGCCAACGAAATTATTATTACCGTAACTAAGACGATTTCGACGGTTGCCGTTACGAAAAATCCCGCAAGAATGACTTACTATGCGGGTGAAGAGCTCGATACGGAGGGGATGGAAGTCACCGTGACCTATGCGACGGGTGAAACCGAAAATGTAGAGAAAGGATACGTCGTCAATTATCCCACGGAGGCCGCCGGCTGCTTCACCTTCGGAGACAGTTATTTTACCGTTACTTACGGGAGCAAAACATCCGAAAATGTCAATTTGGAGCAAGCAGTTGTCGGCAGAATCACCCTTGATCTTCAAGGAGGAAAATTGTCTGATGACTATCTCGCCAAACTCACGGAAAATACCGACATCAGCAAGCATGAAAAGAGCGGCACATTGTACTATATCTATTTCGATGCGGCGCTTACGGCCGGCATCGCGCTTCCGGCTGCAGCGGAAATTTCTCGTGAGACAGAAACGGGCGAACCCATTTCCTTTATCGGTTGGAGAAATGGCACGGCGGCCGTTTCGTCGATTCCCCAAACGGCAATAGGCGGGACGTATACCGCAAAATGGGCCGTGGATCTTGTTTCACTTTCAAACGTGAAATATGAGGTTGGCGAGGGCGAAGATGCGGGTAAGGTGTTCCTTGTCATCACGGGGACCTATCATATGGCAGATTCCGTTTATTTGTACTTCTATGAAGGTAACGCTCAGGTCGAGTGGAAGGGCGATACTTACTCAGGCAAGATAGGCGAAACGTTCAATGCAAAGTATGATATGACGCAACTTGCGTCCGCAAAAACGGAGGATGGCGGCAACTACCTCGGAAAATGGATGGATATTAAGCTCGTTGCATCCGTGGAAGGTGTAGAGGATATACAGGAGATAAATCTATTGAAATACGGCGAAGATTTCGTTGATCTCAGCCAAACGGCGCATAACGACAAATATGTATTCTCTTTTCAGACGCACGAGCCCGGCATCGGACAGCGTCTTCTGAAAGCTGTCGCCAATAATTATGTCCCCCCGATCACCCTTTCGGGTGACGACACGAACCTTATCGTTTCCGGTACTCTTGACGCAACTTATGCAGATATGACCGTAACGGTCGATTACTATGGAACAGACACCCAATCAAGCAGTACGACGGTTGCCGCGGACGGCAGCTACAGCGTTTCTTTCCCGTTTGAGAATATGCCTTTGAAGACGACGATGTATTTCCATTTTGTTATTAAGGATTCAAATGGCGCCATAGTCTTGCAGGGCGACAGCGATAACAATCTTTTGAATGCGTGGCTTGCTACGGATGAAAGCTATGTCCCCGGTGAAAAGCTTGGAAGTCTCAACGGTATCCGCACAAGGATCGCAAACTCCGATAATTCCAAAGTTCTCTATATCGGCTATGGCGAATGGAATGCAGTTGTCGGTTGGGTCGTCGATGAAACCTGGAGTGCAACGAACGCCGCATTCGAGACGAGAGGGGACGGCGACGCGCAAAAGGGATATTTTGTCCTCTCGGGTACTTGGGACCAAAATTATTTCAAGGACAAGGATGCTGCAACGAAAAAGTTTGAAGAATTGTTTGCCTCTCCCGACTTCCAGAATCTGCCTCAGCTCTCCGTAGCGTCGGAGTGGACTACGTGGCAGAGAACGGCGGAGGACAATACCCGCATACTTGAAGTCAGTGATGACGGCACATGGAAGTTGCTCCTCGAGCTCCCCACCGACAGCACCGATCCCGCCGTTCAAGACGGTCAAGTGATCTTCATACACTCGACAAACGGCAGTAATTTGTATGTTGATACGCTTCAATTAAGCGAAGATTCCCTGACACTCGGGAAACTCGAATATTCGTTTGTTATTCCTTCCGGCCTGAGCGGGGATAGTGATGCATGGGCAAACGGGCTTCTTTGCATTAAGATCTCGGATCCCACGGCGAAAACGATCAAGCCAACTTCCGATGGCGTCGAACTTGTGGAAGAGGAGGGCAAGCCGTGTATCGTTGTGACCGTTACGGCACAGAATTATACCGAGGATGAACTCAAAAACGCCGTGCAATACGGCAACAAGGACGGAAGTTACGAGTGGAAAACGCCTTGCATCAAAGTCGTAAAAGACGGCGAAAAATATAAGCTGTTTTTCGATTTGACGAATATGCAAGTCGGTAGCGACGGGCAGCTTTGGTCGAACCTCTTTGTCGGTGAGAACAAACTTGAGATCAAAGACGCTGACTGTAGCAGTAATGGTAAGACGATAACCGTTGCAGGCAAGAAGTATACGATTATCTGCACGGGTGAGAACGGTACATGGTATATTCCTTGCATTAAGGTTGAAGACGCAACTGAGGGATAAACCGTAAATATTCCAATCCGAAAAGCCCTGCCGCGGTTTACCGCGGCAGGGCTTTTCGGGGTATGTCGATCGGCTATGCCGCCCTCGGCCCGTTCTCTTCGGCTATCATACTCTTTTTAAATCCGTACATTGACAGGGCAGGGGAATCATGGTACAATTAAATTATGAAAAAGAATATATTTTTGTTGATGGGCGCGGTATTTGCTCTGTCTTGTGCCGTCTTGGCGGCGTGCGGGGGACAGAATGAGAAAAACGATGAACCAAATTTGAGCGCCTTTTACAATTATCCCCTTGAAAGCGGCGTTCTCGTCAAGGCCGACGGCGGCCATGCCTATATCCGTTGGGCGGAAGAACCCGGCGCGGAGAAATACATTCTCTATCATTCTCCGAGCCGCTTCGGAAAGTATGAAAGCGTCGTTGAGGTTCCCGCCTCGCAGACCGGATACGAAACGGCCGAAAACGTCTACGACTACTTCAAAGTGACCGCTTGCGTCGGCAATGACGAGACGGAGATCGGAACCTGCAGTACTTTTTCGGAAAATTCGCTTATCATAGGTCCGGATGACGACATGGCGGCCGTGCAATCCGTAATCGACGACGTTCATTCCCGTCTCGAGACGGCACAAAGCGGGCAATTTTCAACACAGAGAGCGGCCTTTCTCTTTCTTGGCGGGGATTACGGCCTGACGGCGAAAGTCGGCTATTACACCTCTGTGAACGGCCTCGGCAAAGTTCCCTCCGACGTCTCTTTGGACGGTGTGTATGTCAGCGACAGGGTCCTCTCCAATCGGAATGCGACGTGCACTTTTTGGCGGAGCGTGGAAAACATCGGCGTGCGGTCGGACGTCGTATGGTCCGTCTCGCAGGCGACGAGCTTTCGCCGCAGCAAAGTGGAAGGGGATCTTTCGCTCTCCTACGGCGGCTGGGCGTCGGGGGGATTCCTCGCAAACAGCGTCGTGACGGGCAGTGTCCACGGCAGTACGCAACAGCAGTGGATGACCCGCAACACCGAGGCAAAGAGTTTCGACGGCGGCGCTTATAACATGGTCTATGCAGGTTGCGAAGGGGAAATCGGGAGCGACACATGGACCGAAACGGGCGGCAAGGTGACGAATCTCGAAAGAACCGGGCCAGTCGCCGAAAAGCCGTTTATATACCGCAACGGAGAGGAATACTGCGTGCTTGTCCCGCACGTCCGGGAAGATACGAAGGGTATCACATGGAAAGAAGGAGCCGATGAAGGGGAGAGTATTCCGCTCGATCGGTTTTATATCGCCGACGCAAGATATGATACCTCCGCCACACTGAACGCCGCACTTGACGAAGGCAAACATCTCCTGTTTACCCCCGGAATCTACATCCTTGAAGCGCCTCTCGACGTGAAAATCGAAGGGACCGTGCTTCTCGGCATCGGATATGCGACGTTAAAAATCGGCGACGGCAATTCCTCTGCCGCAATCAGGGTGGAGGACGTCGGCGGCGTCAGAATTGCGGATATACTCGTCGACGCGGGCCGTTTCAGCAAGAATATGGTCGTCGTCGGGACAGAGAATGCCAAGGCGGACCACAGGACGGATCCCACAGTGCTTTCCAATCTCTATCTCCGTATCGGCGGCGCGGAGAATAGACACACCGAAACGGAATCTGCGCTTGTTATTCATTCCAACGACGTCATCGGGGATAATTTTTGGATTTGGCGGGCGGACCATTCGCAAGGTGTGGCATGGGAAGACGAAGAAACGGATAATGGGATCAATTACGGCAATCCCGCGCAGACGGGGGTAGAAGTGAACGGTGCCCGCGTGACCTGTTATGCGCTCATGGTGGAACATTTTGAAGACTTTCAGACGCTTTGGAGGGGAGAGGACGGCTACGTCGTGATGTATCAGTCCGAGACGCCTTACCGCGTGCCGGACCAGCTCTATTGGACGTCCCATAACGGCAAAAAAAACGGCTGCGCAAGCTATAAGGTGGACGACGGCGTGACGCGCCACAGGGCGATAGGGATAGGGATCTACCTGGTCAATTATACAAACATGACGCTCGATTCCGCGATCGAAGTTCCCGAAGGCAGCGGGATTGAAATGGAGCACCTCATTACCTGCAGTTTTGCGGCGGGGGAGAGCGCGGGCATTACCCATGTTATCAACGATTACGGCGGCAAAGTCGGCGCCAGCGGCGCCGCGAACGCACGCGTGCCGAAATACCCCGTTTAACTTGCCCTGAAGGGCGTGTTATCCGCAATCGGGACGGGGCGAAGGATAAGCCCGTATTTCGCCCCGTCCTCTCTATTTCAGCCGAAAATCCCGCCTGCGGTCATACCGCAGGCGGGATTTTCACTATCATCGATCATTCATTGTTTTTCGTTTCTTCGGGCGGTTGTTCTCCGGGAGGGGTTGCCGCAGATTCAACCGTCTCCGGTTCGGTTGCGTCGTCGGCAACCTCTCCGGTTGCACCCTTCTTTTTACGCAAGGTGAAGAACAGCCAGACTCCGCAACCTCCGATAGCGAGCACATCGAACACTGCCAATACGGGAATGTACCAACGGAATTTTAATTCGGGACTGACAGGAATGACGATCTTATCCGCATCGGGGCTCATATTGTAATTTGTGTTGGTTGCAAGGGCGTTCATCCACATATATAGAATGTTCTTCGTTGATGTCCTCAGGGCGTAATCATAAGCAACGGACGACGTGTCGAAACGGAATTTACCGTCGTTGTTCCAGCCGTCCATCCAAAGGTTGCCGCCCGCGCGGAGCATCTGATCTCCGTTCATAAATTCATGGTGATCGGCATAGTCGGTAAGGAATGTGCCCCTGAATCCCCATTCATCGCGGCATACTTCGGTAAGAAGCGCTTCACTGCCGCCCGTCCAGACGGCGCCGATGCGTCCGTAAGAGGTCATGATGCCCGTGGCGCCGCCTTCCTTCACGGCGATCTCGAAGGGCCTCAGGTAAATCTCTCTCAGCGCCTGCTCCGTGAGCCATGTGTACATGCCGTCGCGTCCGCTCTCGCTCTCATAGAGGCAAATATGCTTGAGATAGGAGAATACGCCTCTGTTTTTGGCCGCTTGGACGGATTTTGCACACATCAAACCCGAAATGAGGGGATCTTCGGAATAGTACTCGTAATTTCTGCCGCCGAAGGGGGAGCGGTGGATGTTGACCCCGGGGCCGTACCAACCCGAAATGCTCGCTTCGGCGCATTCCGCACCGAATGTCAGGCCCATGCTGTATGCGAGTTCGATATTCCATGTCTGCGCGAGTACGATCGAATTGAACCCCGTCTTGCTCTTGCCGTCTATAAAACTGTTGATTTGGTTCGGTCCGTCGAAGTCAAGCGTTTCCGGTTTGTTAATGGATTTAACTGCCTTTGTTTTTGTATATCCGTGCAAAACAAGCTCTTGCATTTCGGACTTCGGTATGCTGTCGAGCAAATCTTCCCACATCGGATCGTCGTATTTCATGCCCAAAACATAGCCGTCATCAGACAGTTGGTAATATTCTTGGCCATTCTCATTGGACGTCATTCCGCCGATGGTCGTTTTCTTGGTTGTATCTCCGAAGGTAACGTCCGTGATCTCGGGATTTTCGGCCTGCCATGCTTTGTCCCATGCGCTCGCCATGGCGCTCGTATAGAGGTTGCGCTCCTTGATGGCATCCGTCATTGCACGGTCTTCCGCCGGATCCCATTCCGCGGGGAAGGTCGCGGCGAAATCCGCGCGGGATAGATAGGTGATATCGGCGCTCCCGTCGCTGTTGCCGTCGATTGCCACGCCGTCCGTCGTGTCTGTACCCGTGAACCGGTTTGTTGCCTCTTCCAATACCTGCGTATCGCCGTCGATACGATAGGTGATGGTGTCGTTTCCGCCGGCAACTTTGTTGCCTGCAAGGGTGTGTGCGTCGGTGCGGAGAGTAAGTTGGTATTCGCCGTCTTCGAGGACATATCCGCCGCCCGAAATCACTTTTTCCCCGTAATCGTAAGAGGCCATATCGGAGACTTTGAATTCGAGGTTGATGTCCTCATGCTCTCCTTTTTTGAGAATTCTTTGCGTCTTACCGAATGCCACAAGGTTCACCGAAGATTTTTCGATGCCCGATTTTGTATAGGGAGCCGTATAATAGAGTTCTACGACATCTTGCCCCGGATAATCTCCGACGTTTGTCACGCGGACGCTGATTCGGATCGTGTCGTCTCCATGCAAGGTTTCATTGTTCAGATGGCTGAGATAGGTAATTTCCCATTGGAAATCGGTATACGAAAGACCGTATCCGAAGGGATATTGAACGACGTCTTCGTACCCTTCGGTCAATCCCCATTTTTGTTTTGCGTATTCGGAATCCCAAAACCGCTCCGTATCGGCCGTCTCATACCATTTATATCCGACGTAGATGCCTTCGCGGTAATCCTCGTACGCAACGCCCCGATAGGGGACCGAGGAGCTGCCGTTGGTATGCTTTACCGTCGTGGGGTAGAGCCCGCTGCCGTTGGTATAGAAGTGGGTAGTATCGTTGCCCTTGCCCGCATCCGCATAGGTGGAGGAGGTGGTCAGGTCATAGGCATACGTGTCCGCCGTTTTCCCGGAGGGGGTAATGTCCCCGTAGAGGATTTCCGGAATCGCTTTGGCGCCCGCCGAGCCCGTGGTGCCGACGATGAGGCATGCGTCGAGGCCATCGATTGTGTCCATAAATCCGAGTTCCATGACGTTGGTGGAGTTGATAAGCACGATCACGTTTTCGTAATTCTTCCCCACATAACCGAGAAGAGCTTCTTCTTCCGTGGAAATTTCGAGATAGGTGCGTGTATCATCGATCTTATCGGAGGAGAGCATCCCCGTCGACTTGTTCTTCCCCGAGGTCTGCTTGTACTGTACTGCGGGGGAATCGTTGCTCTCGCCCGAAACCCTGCCGATAACGACGATTGCCGTGTCGGAGAAAGCTTCGGCGTTTTTGAGCATTGTGTCCGTATAGAAGCTCCCGTCGTCGATGGAGGGCTCATAGAGACGGCTGAATTCGTAGTTAAAGGAGTGGAGGGAACCGGAATCGTTTGGATTTCCGGCGGTCGCCGTGCCTGCATGGGAGCCGTTGATGCTGAATTCCCTGTTGGGGCGGAAGCTTTCATACATATTGATCAGTTCTTCGTTGTATTCCACTCCGTACTCTTTGAGCGCGGCCAAAAGATCGGTAGACCCGTCCCGTTTGACTTGCCCCGAACCGGAGCCGCTGATGACCCAATCCGTCGCCGCCCAGCCGAAAACATTGAGTTTGGGAGCTTCACTGTGGCTCAGGGGAAGGATCGCCTCGCCGTTTTCGTCCTGATTTTTTACGAGAACGGTCCCTTCTTCCTGTATCTGCTGTTGCAGGGCAAGACCTTCCGTGCGCGTCTCCGAATCGCTGCCGCCGTCATTATACCCGACGATAAACTTATCGAGGGTGTCCGAAAAGATGCCGACCGCAATATTGAGAACAAGCACGATCACGAGGATGACCGAGCTGACTGCAATACTGACGATTTTGGATTTTTTTGCCTTCATTGATTCCTCCCCAATTACAGTTCCTTGCTCTGTTTGAACATCCGCACTTTGGGTATACATAATTATGTGCGCGCATGCGCGGAAATTATCATGTTTTTATAGGTGCAGATGTTATTTTCGAACTGTTTTTGTTATATTTATATCATACAATAGAAACGATATCTTGTCAAGGACAAAAAAGAAGGAAGAAACAAAAAATAAACCTTTAAATTTACGGTAAATTTTTGCACTCTATATATTTAAAGTCTATTTCAAATCCCTTAAATTGTGATATGATAAGAGGCGGATAGGGGAAAAATCGATGAAAAATCCGATGAAAGAGTGTATTCGGTCCGTCTTTGCCGTGGCATTGGTTTTCGTCATGGCGTTTAGTTTTACCTCTTGCGGTTTCGGTGAGGACGGCGGGGACGCAGGGATCGGCAGCGGGGATTTTCTGAAGGCGGAAGGTGAACTCATTAAAAACCGCAGGGGAGAAACGGTGTACCTGCGCGGCGTGAACGCGGGGGGATTGTTTGTCATCGAACAGTGGATGAACGGTTTTCAACGGAGCGGTCCTACGGGGGAGATCGGCATCACGGTCCGCGATCACAAGACGACGTCGCAGGCATTCATCGGGAGGTTCGGCCCCGGAAAGGCAAAGGAGCTTTGGGAAAATTATCGGGAAAATTGGTGGAGCGATATTGACTTTGAAAACTGTGCCGCAATGGGGATGAATTGCATCCGCTTGCCGTTTACCTATATGACGGTGGATTACGGCGCCATAGAAAGTTACGATAACGCAGGGAATTACGACTTTTCCCCCCTCGATAATTTTATCGAAAAGGCCGCTTCCTACGGCATGTATACGATATTGGATTTGCACGGCGCGTACGGTTCGCAGAACGGGCAGGACCACAGCGGCGAGACGATAGATAATGTTCAAGATGTAAATTTCTATTCCGACTCCCGCATGATCGGGCTTACGGCGGATTTGTGGGCGGCTCTTGCGGACCATTACAAAGATAATCCCGCCGTTGCCGGTTACGATATTCTGAACGAACCGGGTGAAAAGGCGGGACCGACTACGGAAAAGCACTTTGCCGTCTTCGACAGGATCTATGACGCCATCCGTGCAAAGGATCAAAACCATATCGTTATTTTCGAATCGTGTTGGGACGGAAAAAATCTTCCGCACCCTTCCGTATACGGTTGGGAAAACTGTATGTATTCCTTTCACCATTATACAAATATGGCGCAAGGGGGGCAATTCACGGAACATTGCCTGAGTTGGAACGGGAAGATTGCGGACGTCACAAAACAGCACTTCGGCGTACCTCTCTATATGGGCGAATTCAACAATTATAACGACCCCGAACAGTGGACGTATGTGCTGGACCTTCTCAACCGCTCGGGATGGCACTGGACAAGCTGGACATATAAACTCAACAATAGGGACGCGGATTCGGCGTGGGGCATCTATACCGTCCCTTTAAAAAACGATGCCGACAAGGTCAACGCCTGTACCGACGGTTACGGGACAATCCTTAAAAAATTTTCTTCGCTCAGGACGACGGAAAATATTCATAGAGTGGATTTGGGCGGCACGGAGCTCCGAAGTATCATGAAAGAATATTGTACCGCACCCGCCGTAAGAAATTCTCTTACCGCGGGCGGATATGTGATGTACGATAGTCTTTCGGATATGCCGGTCGTTGTAAGTGACGGCGAAGCCGTTCTGTTTCCGGACCGCAATGCGGGGCAGAAGTTCAATATCGCCTATCATTCCGACGGCGACGGCTCCGTTGTAATCTCCGCTTCGGGAGGGTACTGGAGCGCCGTCGGCGGACAGATCCGCATTGCCGCTGTTTCGGACAATGCCGCCCGCTTCTATCCCGTGGAAACGGAGTACGGTTACGCGTTTATTTCCTTTACAACGAGCAGATTTTTGAGATTCGGCAAGGACGGAAAGCTCTATGCCGATGCAAAGACGCTCGGCGACAGCGCGATCTTTTACTGCAAATGAGAAGGAGGCGGTATCTGCCATGAAAATTGTGCTTTTTTTGGAAAACGCCCTGATAGACCTCTTGAAAGAAAAGTCTATCGACAACATCCATGTCAAGGATATTATAGCCGAACTCGGTATCTGCAAGGGGACGTTTTATAAATACTATCAGGATAAATACGATCTCGTTGTGCATGTCTTTGAAAATAAATTTTTTCATCAACTCGGGGGTGTGACTTCGTGGCAAGAATTCATAACCGGGAGCTTAAAGGCCTTTCGTTGCTATCCCGAGGTCGTCTATAATGCCTTTTTATCAACGGACATCAACTCCATTGCACATTACTATGAAAACCGTATCAAGAAACTCTTTCTGCAAAACAGAGCGGAGAAGAACCTCGACACCGAAGGGCAGGAAATCGAATATGCCGCGAATATCCTCACGAGACTTGTAAGGGAGACCGTGATGGTGTGGCTTAAAGGCGGTTGCGCCGAGAGGGAAGAGGATGTACTGAAGATGGTCAAGCGTTTGATGCCGTATAATATTTATGAACCGTAAGACGAAAATTTGTTTTTGTCTTTATGTTGACAAAATAAAAAAATGTCTGCATAAATACATTTCGGACGAATATATACACAAAAGATTTCCACATTTTCTGTTGATAAATCTGTGGATTTCCACGTTTTTGTGACATAGTAAGTGATTTTGGAGAGAAAAATAAAAAAAGTTATCCACAATATTCAAAATACTGTCAATAACTATTCATTATAGCTGTGATTACCCGGCAATCGTTTTTCGGACATAAAACAAATAAGGAGATAAGAAAAGATGGAAGAGACGGAAGAGAAGAAGGAAGAAAAGGACATTGAGGGGAATGGCGGGCCCCGGAACAGAAAGGAAATATTGATCGCATATCTGCCCGCGGTTTTGTCTGCCCTCTGTGCGGTCGTCACCGTCGTGCTGTATTCAACGGTCATTGAAGTTCGGCACTGGGATGTATATTTCGATCAGATTTTTATGGCGCTTGTGCAGTTTGCCATTGTATTTATCAACCGAAAATTCAGGCTTGGGATTCCGTATTACCTTGTTGCTCTCATGGCGCTCCATTACGTGCTCTCGGTAGATATGGGAACTTCCCTCGGCTTTTACGGGAGAATTTCCTGGTGGGATTCTTTCGTGCATTGCATGTTCGGATTTTTGGCGGCGGCGACGCTCTATTATCTTATTCCCCGTCTGTACGGAAGGAAAGCGAATTTTTTCGATGTACTTGCGATCGTCCTTATCGTGCTCTCCTTTGCGGCGCTCTGGGAACTGTTTGAATATGTCATGAGCATGATCCTGAAGTCGGATATGCAGGATGTGGCGAGATTGCTGAGCGAGCACAAAAATCCTCTCGGCGATACCATGTTCGATATGGCGCTTGCGATCATCGGCTCCTCCGTATTTTTTATCTGCCTGTTTGTCATCCGTTGGATCAAGCGCAAGGTCAACGGGAAATAATCCCCGTAGAGCACAATTCTTGCGGGGGAGGCGGCGGAAAATCGGCAGAACCGTTTGACAGATGCCGGATGGAATGGTATAATAATCGGGATTGCCGCTGTGGTGAAATTGGCAGACGCGCGGGATTTAGGATCCCGTGGTAGAAATACCGTATCGGTTCGACCCCGTTCAGCGGCACCATGTGTAGCAATGCAACGCGTATTGCATAGCCCTTGCCTTTCGGCAAGGGCTATGCTTTTGAAGTAACGTTTCAGCCTATTCGGGGCTGTGAGGAAATCAATAGATATCGAGGGCTACGAGGAGGAACCGTTCGAAATAAGGCATCCACCATTGGAGATAACCCGCTCTTTTGGGATGAACGGGGCATAAAAGCGTGTATCGTTGGCGTCTGCCGTCCCGACGAGGCTTTCATCCACCGTATAGGCAACGGCGGGCGGCGTTCTGTCTTGTCCGCTTGGCCCGTTGTCCTTGCAGCCCGCAAGCATGCAGGCGGAGAGAAGGGTTCCGAGGGCCACGGCCCCGATTTTTCCTTAAATTTTCATCGTTTTGCTCCTTTACCGATTGGAAATCATGGTAACACTGCAGTCGCAATACAGGTCGAAATAGTCAAGATTGGTTGCAACATTCGAAACCGTGTTCAGTACGATGGTATTTTCGCCCCGTTGCAGATGGATGTAGCCGAGACCGATCGCCGTCCATGCTCCCCATTCCTCCTCATTTTTGCCGCATGCCCCGATGATGCAAGGAGGAAGCCAAATCTTTTTCCCGTTCACGAGAAGTGCAAACCAATCCGAGAAATCGGCCGGGAAGGCGCGTTTGCTCAGCCCTATGCCGAGGTAGGCATCCGTCTCCTCGGGGGCATTTACGGTGAGGGTAATGAGACGGTTTGGATCGGAACCCTCAATCTGTCCGAGAAAGGCGCCGCCGCTTGCACCGCGAAAAGCATTGTCCCATCTCATCGGGTCGGAATAATCGCAGTCTTCGGCCTCGAATCTGTGCTGTTCGGCAGAGGGGGCGGAGGGCGCGCCCGGCTGCCATGCGGATTCCGTGAGTACGTCTTTTCCGTCTCCGAACACGGAATTGAGATAGTTTAATCTTGTGTAAAGCCATTGGCAGAGGTGCTCCGCCGCGCCGTCCTGCGTCGTGATTTCGTTCATCTCATAAGTAAGTTCTCCGTTTCCGGATGACAGTCTTCCCGGCCAGCGCCCGAGATTTTTTGCGAACTCGCCGCCGTATGCTTCGGTCTCTTCGCAGATGAGGGAAAGTGCGTTTTTGAAAACGCCGTATTTTGCCAGCTTTGCCCATTTTTCTCTGATAAGCGTTTGGAAAAAATCCATGTGAATGATGACGGAGAACCATGGATTTTCACTGTTCGCGGCATACATGCCGTAGGCGCCGTTGGCTGTATTCCATTTGATTCCAAAGGCGGAATCATAGTCCCAGGGCGCCTCGAACACCAGCTTTTTCTTTCCGTTTTCCCGCATGTCGAGGGAGATATAAAAGCTCGACCATGCAATGTCCGGATCGCAGGAGACCTCTTGCAAAATATAGGTGTCGGCGAGGGAATCGACGTCGATCACAGCCTCGATGGCCTCCCGCGGACTGCAGTCGGAGGGTTCGGTTCCCGTGTAGTCTGCGTTGAAGCGGAGAGATTTATTGTCATAGGCCGCAGACCGCACAATACGGAAAGCGTTTTCCGTAAAAGATTGCAGGAAAAGACGTTGTTCCTCGCTCTGCAGATCGCTCTTCACGGTATATCCCGTCTGCCATGGAGAATAAGAGTTTTCGTTCTGTTTGGTAAGATTTCCGCCGTAATTGACGGTGAAAGTGGGATCTCCGCCATTGTTCGGAATATTTTGCTCATCCGTATAGTAGCCGTCGTATTCCATGAGATAGCCGACGCCGATTCCCGTTTCTCCGTCGTCTGCCTCTACGGCGTTCGCCCTGCCTTCCTTGGCCTCTTGCTGTTCGGCAAGGAGATAGACGCCCCAATATTTGCCGTTGACCGTCAATTCCACGGTGCAAAAATCGCTGCAGTAGTATCCGTCGGAGCCGAGAATCGTCTGCCCCAGATAGAGGGCTGTGGCATTATTCAGTGAGGAAAGGTCCTTGTAGTCGGCAAGTAGGACCCAGTTTGTAAATTTTTGCCCGCCGTTAAGGCCCAAAAGATTTTGTTTTTGATCGAATTTAATACGGACAGGCTTCTTTTCATAATCAAGAGTATAATTCCCGCGGGCTTTTACCTGCGCGCCGGCGGACAGATCGTATTCCCCGGGTCCGTCCACGCTGACCGTCGCGGTGACATAATCGATCGTGCCGGCCAGCTTGTCGTTTCGGACGGGCTTGGTGATGAAATCGTCCGAGCCGTCGGAGGTATTGATGGAAACCGTCGGAATCTTGTTGAAGATTTGCGGCCGATAGGAGTATTTTTCTCTTTCCGCACCGTCGTCCGGCTCCGCGGGAGGATTGTCGGGAGGGTCCTTATCCGGTGGGTCGTCGGGGTCGGTGGGTTCGGTCGGGTCTTCTTTCGGCGGGTCGTCGGGGTCGGTGGGTTCGGTCGGGTCTTCTTTCGGCGGGTCGTCGGGGCCGGTAGGTTCGGTTGGGTCTTCTTTCGGCGGGTCGTCGGGGTCGGTAGGCTCGGTTGGCAAACTTGGCTCTTCAGGCCCGGAAGGGTCCGAAGGGCCGGGTGTATCCGCCGGATCCGAGGGGTCTGTACCGGGTGAATTCTGTGAAGTATGGTCGTCCGTGACGTTATGGTCATTCATGTAGATTGTGTTTCCGCATCCGCAGAGGTTCAAACACAAAACGCCGCATAAAAGCAGTACAAAAAATTTTTTCATTTGTTTCATATCAATATTGTAACGGAAAGGTCTCCTTTACGATATATATCATTAAAATTTATATATCAAAAATAGACTTATTATTAAAATTGTACTTTGATGATGGATGCTTGATGAAGTAAACCGTAAAAAAATCCGAAAATCAAGCGTTGCAAGTTTTGTTGTGCGGTTACCTGCCGTAAGGCGTTTTTTTGTCAACTTTTGGCGAAAGGCGCATACAATAAGGCGTGGAGACTTGTTTTTCTGAACTGAGAAAAATGGAGGCGGTAAACCTTTCCGACGGTAAACGTCTCGGAAAAGTTTGCGATATTGTGTTCACCTTTCCCGAAGGGAAGGTGCAGGGCATTGTCGTTCCCGGAGGAAAAGGCTTTCACTTTGGGAAAGCGGATCTTTTCATCGACCTGAAATGTGTGAAAAAAATCGGCGTGGATGTCGTCCTTGTCGACATCAAGTCGGCTCCCAAATCGGAAAAGAAGAGGGGCGGCAGATGGGAAGATGCACCGCCTCCGCCTCCGCAACAGCAGCCGTACGGCGACAGAAGGGACTACGGAGATTACGAATAGCGAAGTCGGCCCGAAAGTTTTTCAGGCCGATTTCGGCGTATTTTGAAAGTAATATGTGTGACATAATACTGTTTTAAGCTGGATTTTTGCAGTTTATGTCTGACATAGTATTTATATTTTGAAGCAATCGCAAGCTTTCCCGTCGGGCAGAAAGCCCGTGTCGGAACACTTCGGGCAGATGAATTTCGGCGTAAGGTCCTCTTGCGTAAGTCCGATTTTTCCGAGAGCCAGCGTTCTTGCCCGTTTCGCTTTTTCCAAAAGTTCCCTGAGCCCGTCCGCCTCCCCGGGGGAATAGACCTCGGCGCGGGCGAGTTCGATTTCACCTTTCCTGCATGCCGCGTCCGCCTTTCTGAACTCTTCGCTTTTTTCGGCCTTCTCCTTTGCCGCGTCGGCCGCGGCAAAGGCCTTCTGCCTTCTTGCCGCATAAAACTGTTCCCGTTCCGTGCGGCGGTCGGCCGCAATCGCCGCCTCGCTTTGGTATGCCGCGGCGGATGGGCCTGCGGCCTTTTCGGGAATTTCCGCGGCGGAGAAAACGCCGGCGCGTTTCCATTCGGAAAGAAGTTTGTTCATGTACGCGAGGGGATGGGCGGCGTTTCCGCTCCGCTTTGCCGCTTCCAGAATCATTTCGTCGGAGAAGTTCCAGCCCCGCCACGCCTCGATCATGTCGAGCGCCGATTGCGTCTTTTTGACGATGCCGCACTCGTTCTGAATAAGTTGCAGAAGTTTCATCTCCCTGTCGCGGGCGGCGCAGTATGCCCTGACGCCACGGTTTTCCACGATTCCCTCGCGGTAGATCGCGTCAATCGCCGCGTCCATCTCCGCAAAACCGTAACCCATCCGCATATAGACCGTTGCAAGCAGTGTAAGGCTTTCCCCGTCATATCCGCGTTCGAGCCATTTTTCGGCGTATTCGTCGGCATAGGGGCGGGGATTTTGCACCTTCACGCCCAGTTTTCTCGCGACCTTATAGACGACGTCGACGACTTCGGTGCGGCGGAGAAGATACTCTTTCGCCGCCTCTTCGTTTACGGCTTCCTTTTCAAAGAGTTCTTCCATGACAGCGTCGAGGCTCTGCATGGTGCCTTTTTTGAGGTAGTCCGCCGCCGCGAACACCGCCTTGAGATCCGCGCCGCGTGCAAGCCACTTTTCGAGATATCCGTAGTCCTCTTCCCGCGGCTTTCTGTAGATACCGAGAAGATCGTAAATGTGCGAAAGATCTTTTTCGTGCACGTTGTAATCGGAAAAATAATTCTCGACTTGTTCGTATGTAAAAATGCGGTCTTTACACAGGAGTTTTGCCTTGTTCAGAATATGATTGCAGGCAAGGCCGTTTCCCTCTTTCTTCGCGCAGTATTCGGCGACGAGGAGAAAGGCCTGCTGTTCCATCGGCTGTTCCTCCAAAAACTCGAAAATGCGTTGCATTTCATAGGGTTTGAAGTCCTTTCCCGCTTCCTGCAGAATCTTGTAGAAGGCGCGGTTGAAATCGGCATATTTTTCGGCACGGATTTTTTTGGGCTTCCCCAAGGCGTTTCCGACGGGCAGATACTGCACGGAGAGGGGATTTTTGGAAAGAATTTGGACGAGATCGCATTCTTCCCAAAAGCCGAAGATGTCGGCGAGCCGTTCCGCAGGGATATGTAAAAGCTTCGCCGCGCTCGCGGCGTCAAAATCCTGCGTGCATTGGCACAGATACAGGCCATAGAGATACACCCGCACGGCGTCTCCGTCCGCTTGCGGAAGGTATTTTACGATAAATTGGTTTTCCACGCTCGTGGTCATATTGGCGGTTATATCGCTTGCATATGTGCAGAATGACATTGCTACCTCTCTTTCTTCCGTTTTTTTCCGAAACGCTTGCTTTTTTCCGGCAAAGGATGTATAATAGTATATCATAAAACCGCCCGGAAGGCAACGCCTTTTTTGCGGGGCGGAAAAATTTTCGGTCATTTTGTCTATGCGCATTTTACACACGTCCGATTGGCACCTCGGGAAGAGGCTTTTTGACAGGGATCGTCTTCCCGAACAGGAAAAAGCGCTTGATTTTCTCGTGCAAGTCTGCGAGAGGGAGGCGGTCGATCTCGTCCTCGTCGCGGGGGATGTATTCGATACATTTCTCCCTCCCGCCGAGGCGGAAGAGCTTTTTTTCCGTTCCGTGAAGAGGCTGGCGGGGGAGAAGAGAGCGGTTGTCATCATAAGCGGTAATCATGACGACGGCGTACGTCTCGCGTCTTCCGCGCCCCTTGCCGCGGGCGAAGGCGTCTATATTTTCGGCGGCAAACCCTTTGCTCTCGAAAGTTCTTCGCGCCCCGTCAGGGCTTTGGAGGCGGGGGAGAACTACGCCGTCATCGGGAATGCGGCGGGCGAACGGGTTTACATCAACGCCTTGCCCTATCCGAACGAGGCGCGGCTGAAGGAGGAGAAAACGGAGGAAAGTTACCCCGAAAAAGTCGCCCGCTGGATTGCGAAGGGCGACGCGCATTACAGGGGGGATATGCCCCATATTCTTCTGGCCCATCTTTTCGTCGCGGGCGGACAGGTCAGTGAAAGCGAGAGAAGCATCGAGCTCGGCGGCGCGAGAGCCGTGCCCGTCTCGGTGTTTCCCGGAAACTGCTACGTCGCCCTCGGGCATCTCCACAGACGGCAAACGTTCGGGGAAGCCCGTTATCCGGGATCCTTGCTCCAGTATTCCTTTGACGAAAATCCGGATAAGTGCGTATATCTCCTCGAAACGGAGGGAATTACCGTCAAAGAGATAGGCCGTATCCCCGTCGAGGGCGGGAAAAAGCTTATACGGTTAGAGGCGAACAGCCCCGAAGACGGCATCGCCCTCTTGCAAAATTACGGCGGGGATTGTCTCATCGAACTCACGCTTCATCTCGGACAGCCCCTTTCGAGAGACGATCTGATGCGCCTGAAGGAGGCGCACGGCGGCCTCGTGCACACCATTCCCGATGTTGCCATGGCAGGGGATGCGCCCCTGCGCCTGCGTTCCCGCATGTCGGATGAAGAGCTTTTTACGGAATTCTGCAAATCGCGCTTTTCCAAGGAGCCCGACGCCGCGCTGAAGGAAATGTTTTTAAAACTGCTTGCGGGGGAAGAATGAAACCGGTTTATCTTGAACTGTGCGGGATCAATTCATTTTCCGAACCCGCCGTCATTCATTTCGACGAGTTGCTCGACCAAGGGATCTTCGGCATTTTCGGGGATACGGGCTCGGGCAAGAGCACCATTTTGGACTGTATCGGGTTTGCACTCTACGGCTCCGTTTCCCGCGTCGGCACAAATTCCGCCGATTTTATCAACTTCCGCTGCGACAAGGGAAGCGTCGTGTTTGTTTTCGAAATATTCTATCAGTGCAGCCGCTGTACTTTCCGCGTGGAGCGTGAGATCAGGAGAAAAAAGGACGGCTCTACCGCGCAGAGCCTCGTCGTCTATGAGGTAAAGGAAGGTAAACTTCTCGTAAAGGAGGACGGCGTACGGGAGGGGAACGCTTTTTTGCAGGAAGTCATCGGTCTGAAGCAGGATGATTTCGAAAAGTGTATCGCCCTGCCGCAGGGGGAATTCGCCCGCTTCATCAAGGAGGCCCCGGGAAAGCGCCTCGAGATCGTATCCCGCCTCTTTGATCTGGAGCGTTTCGGCACCGATCTTTCACGGCGCGCATCCGCGAAAAGCGCAGAACTTACGAAGGAGAAAGATATTTTGTCTACCCGCCTCGAGAAGTATTCCGGTGTCTCCGGGGAGGCGATTGCGGCCATTTCAAAGGAAGCCGACGCCCGCACGGCGGCGGATGTCCGCTACGGACAGGCGTTAAAAGAGGCGCGCGGGAAAGAGAAAAAACTGCATGCGCTCGCGGAGAGGCGCAGGGAATTCCAAAAGGCCGCGGCCGAAAAGGAGCTTCTTGAAAAGAAACGGGGGGAGATGGAAAAACTTGAGAAGGAACTTGGCCGCCTCGACGCCGCAAAGGCAGTTCTTGCCGCACGGAGAGAGGAGGCCGAATGCGAAAAACTCTTTGCCGACGCAAGCCGCCGCCACGCCGTTGCCCAAAAGAGGGCAGAGAACGCCAAAAAGGCTCTCTCGGACCTTCCCGCATTCGATGCGGAGGGGGTGGCAAGGGAGATAGAATCGCTTTCGGCCCTCAAGGGGAAAGCGGAACTTGCCTTCGAGGCGCAAAGGGAGAGAGAGGCCGCCCAAAAAGAACTTGCCCGGTGCGAAGAGCGGTTCGGAGCGCTGAAGGATAAAACTCCGGATCCCGATTACGACAGACAGTTAAAGGAACTCTGTACTCTCGGAGAGGGACTCGGCACAGGGGACCTGTATGAATTTTTGGCCGAACGGAGGGAAGCCCTTTACAGGGGCGAATATGAAACCTTCGCGTCGGAAATAAAAAAGCTGGAGCAAAAATATCCCGCGATTTCGCCGGACAGCCACCCGCTCATCGAGCGTTACGAAGCGCTTGCGGAGGGAGAAAAACTTGATTTTGCGGACCTCAAAGAGGCGTTTGAAAAGCATGAGAGCGCAAGAAAGGCGGCGGAAAGGGCGCGGGTCGATCTGGAGAGCGCAAGGAATGCCTATCTTCTCAATAAGAGCAAACTCGATGCGCTTTCCGAGAAGATTGCCTCCCTCCGCACGCAGATCGCGGCGCTCGACGGCAGGATCTCGGATGCACCCGATTTGAAAACTCTGAACGGGCAGATCGCCGCAATGAGGGCCGCAAGGGAGAAATATCTCTCTGCAAAGGAGAGCGCGGAGCGGGAGAAGAATGCGGCGGAAGTGGAGTTGGCGTCCGCCTCGGCAGATGCGGCGGCAAGGAAAGACGCCCTGTTCAAGGCGCGGGAAAGGCTTAATGGCTTGTTGGGGGACTTCCGGGACGCCGAAGAGGCGAAAGAGCTGTTGGAACGATTCGGCGACGCGGACGGTGCGAGACGTTCGTTGAACGGATACCGTAACCGGTTGGCGGCGGTTGCCTCGAAATGCGAGGAACTAGGGACGGAAGATTTCTCGGATGCGACGGATGAGAGGCTCCTTTCCCTCAGGGCAGAACTCGCTTCGCTCGAAGAGGAGCGGAACGAAAACGCGGGCGCGCTTGCCGTCCTGAGAGAAAATGAAAAGCGGTTTACCGTTATGCTCGCCGAAAAAGAATCGCTTGAAAAGGAATTCGCCGCAAAGTCCGCGGAAGCGGAGATCGCACAGAGGCTCTGCGGCCTTCTCCGCGGCGGCAAGTTCATGGAATTCGTGGCGGAGGAATATCTGCAGACGGTTGCATGCAATGCAAGCGTCCAGCTTCTCTCGCTGACCGGCAAAAGATACTTTTTGCGCTATAACATGGGCGGCGGGTTCGGCGTGGGGGACAATTTCAACGGCGGCGAGCTAAGGGCCGTAAGCACTCTTTCGGGCGGCGAGACTTTCCTCGTTTCCCTCTCTCTCGCCCTTGCCCTGAGCGCGGAAATCTGCGCACGCTCCTCCCGTCCCATCGAGTTTTTTTTCCTCGACGAGGGTTTCGGCACGCTTGACGAAAAGCTTGTGGACATCGTGATGGACAGCCTTGAAAAGCTCAGGAGCAAAAGTTTCAGCATCGGCATCATCTCCCATGTGGAGGAATTAAAACACAGGATCGGGCGCAAGCTCCTTGTTACGAAGGCAACGGAGGAACATGGCTCGAAAATCACGGCGGAGTGAGATATGAACAATTCGATTTTGACCCCCGTTACTCTTTGGCGGGACTTTGACAACACGCTTCCCCTTGACGACGAAATGATTTTCGAGGTAAAAGAGGAAAACGTAATCAAACGGCAGGTATATTTTTCGGGCAGGCAGACAAAGGAAGGCAGGGTCCGTATCTATGCGGAATTCTACGCGCCCGAAAAAGATAAGTTTCCCGCCGTCATGATCCTGTTCGAAGCGGGAAAGCCGTTCGACAGGGAATTCGTGCGCCGCTTTACGGGACGCGGCTATGGCGTGCTCTGCGTGGATTATTGCGGCGACAAAGGAACGCAGGAGCCCTGTACCGTCTATCCCCCGGATGTGGATTACGGAAATTATATCCGCGCAGGCAGGCATATGACCAACGTCGATACCGACGTCAGCGAGACGAGCTGGTATGAATGGGCGGCGGTTGCAAGATACGCCTTTAAGTATCTTTCTACCCGTCCCGAAGTGACTGCGGTCGGGGCGGTGGGCCTCAGAAAGGGAGGAGAGATCCTTTTCAAGGCCGTTCCCTACGAGCCGTTTTCCTGCTTTATTTCCGTCTGTGCGGCAGGCTGGCTCGCCTACGGCGACATGGAGAGATTCGGCGACGTCTCGCCGCATGCCTTTGACGACGAACAGCACCGCTTCATTGCGGGCATAGATTCCCAGAGCTATGCGCCCTATATCAAATGCCCCGTGTTGTTGCTCTCCGCCATTAACGACAGAAAATATAACTACGAGCGCGTTTACGATACTTTCCTCCAGATCGGCCAGAATGCGGAGAAGGCGATTCTCTTTTCCGCGCACGGGAACGGCCTCATCGGCGCACACTCCTATCGCGATATTGAACTTTTTTTGGATAAATATCTCAAGGGGGAGCCCGCCTTTATCTCCAAGCCCATCGACGTTGCCATCAAAGGGGACGAAAACGGCGAACTCACGGCGCAGATCATGTTCGACAAGGAAGGGGAAGTCAAAGATTTCGGTGTTTTCTATACGGAAAAACTTGCGGGGAGCCGCGCCCGCGACTGGACGCGCGTTCTCGGAAAGAAGGAAGATATAAAAGACGGATCGGGCTCGGTTCCCGTCTGTCTCTACAAGGGCTGTAAAAAGGCGCTCGTCTATGCCTTCGCCAGCTATTCCAACGGCTTTTCCGTGACTTCGAAGATACTTGAATTCACGGTGGAAAAGGAATATCACAACACCCGCCTTGCCTCCCGCGTCATTTATAACAATGCAGACGGCAAGAACGGCTTTACGGGATATTGCCTCGGCGCAAAGTCCGTCGCCGATTGTTTCCACGCGGAGAATGAGACGGACGTACGGCTTCTCCCCGGGTACGGCGGAATCATGGGGATCTCCTCGGAATTCGGCATAATCTCCTACCGCGTGGGGGAAGAGGGGTACGAGGCTCCGCCATCCGCCTCCTTCGGCTTCGATGCATGGAGCGGGGAGAGAAGCATACTCCGCGTCACGTTTTTCCGCAACGACACCGAAAAAGGATATACCTGCGAAGTGCATGTCGACGGCGGCGGAAAGTGGAAACACATTCTTCTCGACGCAAGCGATTTCAAGCAGGAGGGAGGGCCGGGGCTCGGTGATTTCGCGGGCGTGCATTCCGTCATGTTTGCGGGCGACGGGCAGGTCCTCATCAATAACGTGCTATGGTTTTGATCGATTTGAAAACGGGTGCCGCCGACGGAACAAAAAAGCCGCATGCCTGCGGCGGGGTGCGGCGGAAGAATGTGCGCGGCGGTGCAGGCGGGACGGCGGCGGGATGTCTCACTTGCGCCGGAATGCCCGTGTTTCTTCGCGGTGAACACCCGCAACGGACCCGCCGCATCGGAGGGGCAAACGCATGAAACGTCCCACTCTTCTGGCGGGAGAAAAAAAGCGTGGAATTTCGGTTTTTTCCGTCATATTTTCCGTGCTCGCCATTCTCATTATCGCCCTGTTTCTGTTTGAAATGTGGTTTTTGCGGCGCTTTACGCCCGTGAATGTAGATGGAGCATCCATGAACATGACCCTGCAGAACGGCGATTGGCTGTATGCCGATTCCCGCGCGTCGGCTGAAAGGGAAGATATCGTTATCATAGATGTGCATGACTATCGGAACGAATACGGGCATGCGATCTTTCAAGAAGGCGGAATTCCCATTTACTACATCATCAAGCGCGTGATTGCGGTTGAAGGGGACGTGATTTACGCCGAAAATAACCGTGTGTTTCTCAAAAAACAGGGAGAGGCGGATTTTACCCTTCTCAGCGAGCCATACGCCTATTATGAGCCGACGGGATCAAAACTCAGTTTCGGACCCGTCTTTGTCGGGGAGGGGGAAATGTTCGTCATGGGCGACAACCGCTTGAATTCTCACGATTCCACCGAAGCCGGCACTTTATTCGTTAAGGACGTTACGGGCGTTGTGCCGGAGTGGGCGGTGAAAAATAAGGAATTGATCGGGAAGTGGGAAAGTTTCCGCGACACTTTCCGCAACTGATACCGAAAGAAAATAAGGAGATTTGGTTTATGGTCAGAATTACAGCAGACAGCACATGCGATTTGGGCGTTTACGGCGTGGAGCGTAAGATCGGAATCATGCCTCTTTCCGTCATTTTGGGGGAAGAAACATATCTTGACGGCGTCACGATTTCCCCGCAGGACATCTTCGACTATGTCGGTAAAACGGGCAACCTTCCCAAGACGGCCGCGCCGAGCATAGGGGACTATGAGGAATTCTTCGCAAAGTATGTCGACGCGGGGGACAGCGTAATCCACTTCAATATATCGTCGAAATCATCTTCCTCCAACGAACATGCCGCCGCGGCGGCGAAGAAGTTCGGCGGGAAGGTCCTTGTCGTCGACACGAAGGCGCTCTCTTCGGGGCAGGGGCTTCTCATCATGAAGGCGTACGATCTCCTGCAACAGGACATGGACCCCGGAGAGGTCGTTGAAACGGTCAACGCGCTCCGTCCGAAAGTCAATACGTCTTTCATACCGGACAGGCTCGATTACCTCTATAAGGGCGGACGGTGCTCCCGTATGGCGATGTACGGGGCAAATCTTTTGAAGATTCACCCTCTCATCGAGATGGACGACGGCCAGCTCATTGCGGGGAAGAAGTATCGGGGGACCATGGAAAAGTGTATCGCGGCCTATATCCGCGATCTTGCCGACAAGTATCCGAAGTATGATACGACCCGCTGTTTCGTCACCCACAGCAGTGCGGATGAGTCCCTCGTCGAAGAGGCAAAGAAACAGGTAGGGGAGTTCTTCCGCTTCGATTCCGTGCTTGAAACGGTTGCGGGCTCCGTCATCACGGGCCACTGCGGCAGGAATACGCTCGGCGTGCTCTTCATTGCGGAGTAAAATATGACCTATCTCTACAGCGACGAGGATCTGTATAATGCGGTCATGCAGAGGCGGAAATATCTTGCGGTCTTTCTGGGCGTGACGGCGGCCGTTCTTGCCGTCATTGTGACTTTTTTTGTGCTCTATTCACAACTTCCGTATGAGGATCCCGACGGCCCGTGGATGATCGCCGCCGCCTGCATTCTCGCATCCTTGTACATCATTTTTTCCTTTCCCTTTATGGGGATTTGTTATAAGCGGTGTAACAGCTACGTCAAGATGCTCAGGTTTATTTCGGCGGGGCTGAAAGAGAATTCCCGCGCTCCCTTTGCGGGCGTGGAGGATTGGACCGTGCGCGACGGCGTGGACGTCAACGTCGCCACGTTCGAAGTAAAGAATATCAAGAAGGAGGAACCCGTGATCCGCCGTATCTATGTGGACGGCGAAAAGGAGTTTCCGCCCTTCCGCGAGGGGGATCTTGTGCATTTTATCTCGCAGGGGAATCTCCTTCTCGCCTATGAAATCGAAAATCAAAAGGAGTTATGATCGATATGGAAAGAAAAGACGTACAGGCAAAATACAAGTGGCGCACAAGCGATGTGTTCGGGAGCGACAAGGATTGGGAGGAGGCGTTTTCCGCCCTCGAAAAATCCGTCTGCTTCGCAAAATACCGCGGCACGCTCAATACCGCCGAAAATATCCTCGCTTACTTTAAGGCAGAGGAAGATTTTACCTTAAAATTCCTGAAAGTCTATCTCTATGCCTTCCTGAAACACGACGAGGATGTCCGCGAGACGAAATACGCTTCCTATCTCGGCAAGGTCATGAGTCTTAACGTGCGTCTTGCCGCGGAGACTTCCTTCGCGGATCCGGAAATTTCCGCCCTCGACGACAAGACGCTGAAAGGATTTTTGAAGGACGGACGCTTCAGGGATTATGACTACAAACTCAGCCGCTTCATTGCGCGGAAGAAGTATGTGCTCTCCGAGAGGGAAGAGCGCATACTCGCCTTGTCGGGGGAGGCGATGGAAGTCCCGAACGATGTGTTTGAAATGCTTGACAACGCAGAACTCGACTTGCCCATGGTGGAACTCGGCGGCAAGGAAGTCAAACTCACGCATGGGCTCTATTCCGTCGTCATGAGCGGGAAGGACAGGGCAAAGCGCAAGGAAGTGTATGAAAAATACTATTCCGCCTATCGCAAAATTCTCGGCACGCTCGCCGTGACCTATGCAGGCAATGTCAAGACGGACATCTTCTATAAGGAAGCGCGCGGCTTTGACAGTTGCATCCAGAGGGCAATGTTCGAGGAGGACGTGGATAAGAAGGTTTACGATAATCTCATTGCCTGCGTCAACAAGGGAACTCCCCTCATGCACCGTTACATGGAAGTCAGGAAGAAGGCGATGGGGCTCGACACGATGTACATGTATGATATTTATCCCTCCCTCGTGGAGGATGCCGAACTCAAACTCAGCTATGAAGAAGCGTGGGAACTCGTTTTAAAGGGTCTTTCTCCCCTCGGAGAGGAATATATTTCCCTCTTGAAACAGGGCAGGGACGAGGGCTGGATCGACGTCTGCGAAACGGAGGGGAAGAAGGGCGGTGCCTATTCCATCGGCATGTACGGCTGCCATCCCTATGTGCTTCTCAATTATCAAAAGACGACGCATGACGTATTTACGATTGCACACGAGATGGGTCACTCGCTCCATTCTTACTATTCCAACAAGAACCAGCCGTTCGTCAAGTCCGATTACACCATTTTCGTCGCCGAAGTTGCCTCCACCGTCAATGAGGTGTTGCTCCTGAAATATCTCTTAAAGACGACGGAAGACAGAAAACTCAAAAAGTACCTTCTCAATTATTATATGGATATGATCCGCACGACTCTCTTCCGCCAGACGCAGTTTGCGGAATTCGAGGAGAAGGCGCACGCCATGGCGGAGAGCGGCGAGCCTCTCAATAAGGACAATCTTTCCGCGCTCTATTTAGAGCTCAACAAAAAATATTACGGGCCTGCGGTCGTCCATGACGAAAATATCGCAACCGAATGGGCGCGCATTCCGCATTTCTATCGCTCCTTCTACGTCTATAAATATGCAACGGGCATCACGGCCGCGATTTGCATTGCCGGCAAGATCATGAAAGAGGGCGAAGAGGAAGTCAAAAAATATAAGCAATTCTTATCGGGAGGTTGCTCCGCCGATCCCGTCTCTCTCTTGAAGATCGCAGGCGCCGATTTGACGCGTGAAGAGACTTTCACCGCAGCAATGAACGAATTCGGGGACGCCTTGGAGCAATTCGAAGCGCTTGGGTAATTGTCCGCCCGTATTGGCGGGCAGAGCGAAAATCCGTTACGGGGCCGTATACGGAGAAGTACAGAGGTAATATATGCCGAACAATCAGATGCCGCACAATTTGGATGCGGAGCGGGCGCTCCTCGGATGCGTACTCATCGACGAGAGCATTCAATCCGACCTGTTGGAGCGCCTCAGAGAGGAAGATTTTTACGATGAATCCCATCGCCTCATCCTCAACGCGATGAAGGCGATCTATGCGGACCGCAAGACGGTGGACGTCGTCACGCTCACCGATGCGCTCGACCGTGAGGGGAAACTGGAGCGTGCGGGCGGCTTGCAAGCCATTACGGATCTTTCCGCCTTCGTTCCTTCCGCCGCAAATTATAAGCAGTACCTGGAGATAGTGCGGCGGGATTCCGTCAACCGGGTTCTCATCCGCGTCGCGAGGGATATCGCCGAGAACAGCGCCAAGAGCCCCGAGGGACGTGAGGCCATCGGCTTTGCCGAGAAACTCGTTTACGATATTTCCAGACGGGAGGATTCCGGTTCGCTTGAGGGCCTTTCGGATGGCGATATTATCGAAGAGGTTATTTCGAAGTTCGAGATGATCCAAAACGATCCGTCCTCCTGCCGCGGACTCGAGACGGGTTTCCGTCATCTCGACAGAATCACGAACGGTCTGCAAAAGTCCGATTTGATTGTCATTGCCGCCCGCCCGGGCATGGGGAAAACTTCGCTTGCGATGAATATCGTCGAGAACGCCTGCCTCAGAAAGGGCAAAGTCGCGGCCGTCTTTTCTCTCGAAATGCCGCGCGTGCAGATTGTGCAGAGGCTTCTCTGCTCATATGCGGGCGTCAGCATGTCAGACGCTCTTTCCGGCAAGCTCAACGGCAAAGATTGGAAAAATATCATGCGCGCAAGCGACAGGCTTCGGAAGAGCAAACTCTTTATCGACGACAGTTCCCGCGTGACGCCCGCCGAGATCCTTTCCAAGTGCCGCCGTCTGGCAACGGCCGAAGGGGGGCTCGATCTCGTTATGATTGATTATATCCAGCTCATGGAAGGAGAGGAAAGGGGGAAACCAAGCTCCGAAAACCGTCAGCAGGAGATCGCGTCCATCACTCGTGACCTCAAAATTATGGCCAAAGAACTCAACGTTCCCGTCATTGCGCTCTCCCAGCTTCGCCGTATCCAGACCAAGGAGGCCCAGCTTTCCGATCTTCGCGAGTCGGGCGCGATCGAGCAGGACGCCGATATTGTTATGTTCATCAACCGTCCCGACGTCGGCGCGACGCCGGAGGAGCTCGCAAAGAGGAATATCGTAAAGGGCGCGGCGGAACTCGTCATCGCAAAGCACAGAAACGGCAAGACGGACCGTATCCAGCTCCGCTTTCTCGGCGAACAGACGAAGTTTGTCGATGTGGAGGCGCAGGGGGAACCCACCGAGGCGCCGGAATACAGGAGAAAACCCGATTTCGGGGCAAATCCCACCGCCGAAGAGGCTTTCGGGGGAGACGGCGGGATCCCCATAGACGAATAATTATGGTAACGACGATTATCGCGGACGAGACTTTCCGCGGAAGATTCCGCCTTGCGCAAAAATATATAGAGGAGGGGGAGGCCGTCGCTTTCCATACGGAGACGGTGTACGGGCTCGGCGCAAACGCTTTTTCGGACGAGGCGGTTCTCAAAATTTTTGCCCTGAAGGGAAGACCTGCCGACAATCCGCTCATCGTACACGTGCATAAGGACTATGACATTTCATCCCTTATCGACGGGGAACCGCCCTATGCAAAAGCTTTGAGAGACGCATTCCTGCCCGGGCCGCTCACCATGGTGTATCCGAGTACGGGAAAAGTCTCGAAGTACGTCTCGTGCGGGCTGAATACCCTCGCGATCCGTGTGCCGTCCTCGCCTGCCGCGCAGACATTTTTGAGGTATGTCAACCTTCCTGTCGCCGCCCCGAGCGCAAATCTTTCCAAGCACGTCTCGCCCGTCACCGCACGGCACGTCTATGACGATTTCAACGGGAAAATCCCGCTCATCATCGACGGCGGCGCATGCACGGGCGGTATCGAAAGCACGGTTTTGGACTGTACGGGGCGAATTCCGCAGATCTTGCGGGAAGGTCTCGTGACGAGGGAAATGATCGCCTCCGTCGCGGGAGAATGCGGAATCTATCACGCCGGAAAGGGAGAAAAACCAAAGAGCCCCGGGATGGCGTATAAGCATTATTCTCCGCGGTGCAGAACGGCGTTTTTCGGCGAAAATCAACTGAAAGAAGCTATTACTCTCTATTACGAGGCCGAAAGAGCGGGCGAAACGCCCTGTTTTCTCTGCGAGAGCAACGTCTGTGTTTCTTTGGACGGCTTCCGTACGCTGGATTTGGGAGAGACGGGTGAAGTTATGGCGCGGCGCCTTTATGATCTTCTCCGTAAGGGGGAAAAGACGGCGACCCTTTTGATCGGGATCGAACCGAAAGAGAAGGGCGGCGTGATGGCGGGCGTGCTCAACAGAATGCATCGTGCCTTTGGGGTGGAACATGGAACGGAAGAAGACTGAACCGAAAAAGAAAATTCTTTTTGTCTGCACGGGGAACACCTGCCGCTCCCCGATGGCGGAGGCGGCCCTCCGCAAAGAACTGCGGAGGAAGAAGATCACGGGTTATGCCGTCGCTTCCGCGGGTATCCATGCCGAAAAGGGCAGCGTGTTGAATCCCAACAGTGCGCAGGCGCTTGCCGAGGCGGGAATCCCCGTCAATAAGACGTTCAAACCGCGCCAATTGACGGAAAAGATGCTCAGGGAGGCGTATGTAGTCATTACAATGACGGAGGCCCAGACGAAACAGCTCAACTCCAAAAACGTGACGAGCTTTTACGCGATTGCGGGCAAGGAGATTCCGGACCCTTACGGACAGGGTATCGACGTTTACCGCATGACGCTTCGCGCCATCCGCGAGGTCATCCCTCTCATCGTCAAAACATGGTGCATGGATTAGGTTTATTTCTCAAATTATCGGAAAAAGGAGAATACAATGAAAATAGCAGTTGCATGCGACCACGGCGGCCTTGCTTTGAAGAATGCCGTTGTAAGCTATCTCAACGAAAACGGCTATGAAGTAGAAGATTTCGGCACGACGACGCAGGATTCCTGCGATTATCCTGACTATGCGCTGAAGGGAGCCGAGGCGGTTGCAAAGGGAGAGTGCGACAGAGGCATTTTCATCTGTACGACAGGCGTCGGTATCTCGATTGCGGCCAATAAAGTCCGCGGGATCCGCTGCGCTCTCTGCACGGATGCAACCTGCGCGCGGCTTACCCGCGAGCATAACGACGCAAACGTTCTTGCCCTCGGAGGCGGGATCGTAGGGGTCAATCTCGCCCTCGACATCGTCAGAACTTTCCTTACGACGGAATTTTCCAATCTCGAGAAACACCGCCGCCGTATCGGCAAGATTGCGCTCATAGAAAAAAAATATATGGACTGACATGAAACCGAAGAAGGAGGAGACTTATGCGGAGCAAGGCCCTGCGCGACAAGATTGTGGAATCCCTCACGTCCGTTCTTCCGATTGCACTCATCATTATGATCCTTGCCGCCACGGTTGCCCCGCTTGACACGGGGACTTTTGTGCTCTTTCTTGCCGGCGTTGTGCTCCTCATCATCGGCATGGGAATGTTTACGCTCGGCGCGGATATGTCCATGCTCGTTATCGGCGAGAATATCGGTTCGGCCATGACAAAGTCGCGGAAGATCTGGCTCATCGCCTTGCTTTCCTTTATCATCGGCATCGTTGTGACGATTGCCGAGCCGGATCTGCAGATTCTTGCGGGGCAAGTCCCGTCCTTGGCGCAAAAGACGCCGCTCGGAAATTATCTTCTCATTCTCACCGTAGCGGTGGGAGTGGGTCTGTTTTTGATGATCGCGATGTTGCGCATTGTCTTCCGCATACGGCTTTCGTGGCTCCTGCTTATCTTTTATATCGCGGCCTTTGTGCTGAGCATCTTCGTCGCACCCGATTTTTGGGCTGTCTCCTTCGACGCGGGCGGCGTGACGACAGGTCCCATGACCGTGCCGTTTATTATCTCTCTCGGCGTCGGCGTATCTTCGATCCGCAAGGACGGCGAGAGCGATTCCTTCGGACTTGTCGCGCTGTCGAGCGTGGGGCCCATTATTGCGGTGCTGACTCTTGCAATCATCTTCAGGATCGGGAATGTAGAATATGTCATGACGGATCCCGCGGCAGTCGGGACGACACGGGAAGCACTTTCCGAATATCTCCATGGTTTTTTGGATTACGGCCGCGAGGTGGGAATCGCAATCGCGCCTATCATCGTATTTTTTCTTTTTTTCCAGCTTATCACGCGCTCCATCGGCAAACGTCAGCTCGTGCGTATCTTCGTCGGATTTTTATATACCTTTATCGGTCTCGTGCTCTTTTTGTCGGGTGCGAATGTCGGGTTTATGCCTGTTGGTATGGCTATCGGCAAGACGCTTGCCTCCAAGTGGGGCGGATGGCTCCTGATTCCCGTCGGTATGCTTCTCGGATATTTCATTGTCGCAGCCGAGCCTGCCGTGCACGTCTTAAATAAGCAGGTCGAGCGGCTCTCTGCGGGAGCTATCCGCGCCGGTGCCATGAAAAAGGGCCTCTGTATCGGGGTGTGCATTTCCTTGGGCCTCGCCATGACGAGGATTCTCACGGGAATCAATATCATGTGGATACTGATCCCCGGCTACGCAATTGCTCTCATCCTGATGTTCTTCACGCCGCCGATGTTCACGGGAATCGCGTTCGACTCGGGCGGCGTTGCGAGCGGCGCGCTCGTTTCCTCTTTTGTCCTGCCGATGGCGATAGGGGCTTGCACCGCGCTCCACGGCGGGTCTGCGGCATTTGTCATGACAGATGCGTTCGGATGCGTCGCCTTCGTTGCATTGACGCCGCTCATCTCCATCCAGATCCTCGGCATTGCATATAAACGCAAGACGGACAGAATCAAGAAAACCTTCCTTGCCGTCGACGATAAGATCCTGCTGTACGAGGTGGATTGAAATGGCGAAGAAAAAGACAGCGATATTACAACCCGTCAAGGCCGTTGCGACGGCCATGCGCATGATAAAACAGCCCGAAAAGCCCAAGCGCGTCAACCGCCCCAAACTTCTCGTCAGCATTGTGAACCGCGGCAGCGGGCGGAAAGTGAATGGGATCGTAAACGAACTGTCTGCCGCGCTCAGCATTGCATTTACGGGATACGGCACCGCTTATTCGGCGCTTCTGGATTATCTCGGTATCGGCGAGACGGAAAAGGACATCGTGTTTTCCATCATTCCCGAAGCGGATGAGGAGAGCATTATGAGGGAACTCCGCACGCAGATGTCCCTCTATCTCGCGGGCAGGGGAATCTCATTCACCGTTCCCTTGGCGGGTATATCGCAGAAGGTCGCGGACGGCATCCTTTCGGCGGCGGCCCATCAGGAGCAGGAGGAGGAAAAAGTCATGAAACGGGAAGACAGAAAATATAATCTCGTCATTGCCGCCGTACGTGCGGGGAATGTGGACGAGGCAATGGATGCGGCCCGCAGTGCGGGGGCTTCGGGCGGCACCGTGATCCGTGCCCGCGCGACGGATAACCGCAAGGCGGAGCAGTTTGTCGGCATTACTTTGCTTGAGGAGCAGGAATTGCTCCTTATTCTCACAAAAAAGGAGCGTACGCAGGCCATCATGGACGCCCTTTCCGGGAAAGTGGGGCTGAAAACTCCTGCTTGCGGGGTCATTTATGCACTTCCCGTAGACAGGACGGCAGGCATTTCGGCGGCCGACGAGGAAGATGCGGAGAAGACGGGCGGTCAGGCCGCGAAGGAATAAAACAATGGATAAACGTATTCTCGCCATCGGAGGGGGCCAAGGAAAGGGACGCGAGAGCGCCTCCCCCGAAAAGCTCGCCATCGACGCATATATCGCCGCCGAGTCGAAAAGAATCGCGGGGGACAGACGTGCCTGCGGGCTTTTTCTTCCGACCGCCAGCCATGACTGCATGCCATATTACAACACATTCCATAAAGTTTATACGGGCAAGTTCGGTATTAAAACGGATGTCGCCCTTACGGTGAACCGTGAAATCGACATGGATAAAATGAGGAACAAGTTTGCAAATGCGGATTTTCTCTATGTCGGAGGCGGCAACACCGTTTTTATGCTTGAGGAATGGCAAAAGACGGGGCTTGTCACGCTCGTCAGGGAGGCGTATGAGAGGGGAGTTTTGATCGCAGGGCTCTCGGCGGGCGCAATCTGTTGGTTTGAAGAAATGTATTCGGACTCCGTCGTCGAAGGAGAATACAGGATGTACAGGGGACTCGGATGGCTGAAGGGAAAAATTTCTCCGCATTATAATGAAAGAATGCTTGACTTTGATGAAACGGTAAGATATAATAGATTCTGCGCTTGGGGCGTTGAGGACGATGCCGCCGTGGAATTCGTAAACGGCGAGCCCGCCAAAACGGTTTCGGGCGGCGGTAAGGTTTGGTTTCTCGACGGAAGCGACGGCATCTCCGTGAAAAAGACGGAGTATTCAAAGGAAGGCTGACGGCGGGGACGATTGCGGAATTGACCTCCGTACAGGCATTCCCGGCCGGGTAAAAATACGGGAAAAAGCGGATGTGGCGAAACTGGCAGACGCGCAGGTTTCAGGTTCCTGTGGGAGACCATGCAGGTTCAAGTCCTGTCATCCGCACCAAGTCATTGTAATCCGGGCCTAACTCGTTACGGGTGAAAGGTCCGGATTTATTTTTCGCCATATCCGGTGCCCGTGTCACACACTCCTCAAGGGGCGGACAAGCAGTGATGATTAAAAAACATTTTATAAAAATTTTATAAAAAAAAGAAAGAGCCGAAGCTCTCTCTTCCGCGATATTCTCTCCGTCCCATGTATAGGGGCGGAATATATTTAATCTTTTTGCGTCAGATAGGGTTTCAGCGCTTCCGCAAATTGGTCCGGGCAGGATGTGTTCTGCTTGCACTTGATTCCTTTGAGCAAGGGATAGACTTCATCCGGTGTTTTCCCTTCCACGAGGCGGGCAATGCCTTGCAGGTTTCCGCTGCAACCGCCGATGAATTTCACATTGCGGATCTTGTGGTCAGCGTCAATATCGAATATAATCTGTTTCGAGCATGTACCTCTGGGCCAATATGTTACCATAACTTCCTCCTGTAATGTGGTTTTTCAGTCTACAAGCGTCTCATAGACGGCCGTATAGAGATCCTGCGCTTTATCTTCCCATTTTTTGTAGATATTATTCGCGATTTTTTTATCGGGAACGACAAATTTAAGTTCGAGCATGGGCTGGATGGGGGCAAGTATCTTTAAATACACCGTATAAGTTCCGTCCTTGTTCTGGAAATAATCGGCGCGGCAATCTTGCTTGGTGCGAAGGTGCGCACTGTTTTTTTTGATATATTTCGAAATTTCTTCGCGCGAACTGCGGGGTATACTGATATAAAAGTTTGCAAGCGACTCTCTTCCTTCGGGCGTGATCATGTAGAGGGGTTCATCCGCGCCGGGGATTTGGCATAAGAACCCGTCGGACAGAAGTTTTTCGAGAAGCGCCATGCAGTCCATGTAGTTGAGCCAATCATTGGAAGAAGTGCACAGATCCAAAAGAGTCCGTTCCGAAAGGGGACTTTCCATCTTGTCAAAGACGAAAAGGATTATTAACTTGTTGACCGAAATCTCACCTTTGATTTGCATGCTTTTCCTCTGTATTTCTCAGACACAAAGAAGCCGCTTATGACCCAAGCGGCTGAATATTACCATTAGTGAAGATTTACACTGCAAACTTCTTCAGTTTTTCAAGTAAATCGTTACAGTTATCGCTGTGGATCTCTACGGTAAGGGGCTTTGATGTATCTAAGCTGAAGAGGCCCAAAATAGATTTTGCATCTACAACATAATAGCCGCTCTTTATGACGATCTCATAATCATAGCTTTGCGTAATGTTGACGAATTCCTTGACGCTCGATGATTTTTCAAGCGATATTTGAACGGATTTCATAAAAATATCCTTTTTGAAAAATTATAATTTTCTACATTATACTAAAATACAAGGATAAAATCAAGATATTTCCGAAAAAAACTTTAATATTTTTTTCGTCTGTGATATAATAAAAGAAAAAACGGCTTTTCTGTAGGCCGCGGAGGGTCACCATGGAAGAAAAATTCGAAAAAATCCGCCGCTTTCTCGATGCTTGCGACGGGCTTATTTCGGGAACATACCGCGAAGCGGAGGTCGGGATTTCGCAAGTTCTGAGGGCTCTCGCAGAGAGCGACGATCTGAAAGGGCTCTTCAATGCAGTTACGGAGGAATTCGATTATGCGCAGTCCCGCAGTTTCTATTTGAGAGACCTTCCGAACGGGAAGGGGACGGTGTATCTTCCCTCCGGCCGCGTCGATGCGCTCGCCTTTGTGTTTTGTCTCCTCGCGGAGATCGATTCGGGTGTTGTCGGGTTCCGCGATTTTCTGCTCCGTTACTTCTATGTGGACGGAAGCTATACCGCAAGCTATGCGCTCTTCGCGGACAGGATCATCCGTCCCTTCCGTGATATAGTGCGGGAGGCATATCCCGCCGCCTGCGGGGCGTATTCATACCGCGTTTCAGGACAAACTGCGCCTTCCGAGACGCTCAAAGAGAAAACGGCGCAGAAAAATGTCGTCTTCGAGGGAAAAATCATCACCGTCCGTTGCGACGACGCCGTTCTCCCCAACGGTAAGACGTGCAAAAGGGAGCTCGTGGAGCATCCGGGCGGCGCCGCCGTCCTCTGCGTTACGGACGGGAAGGCGGTGCTTGTCAGGCAATTCCGCTATGCCTATGGCGAGGAACTTTACGAGATTCCCGCAGGCAAATTAGAGAAGGGAGAAGACCCTTCTTCCGCCGCGAAACGGGAGCTCGGGGAGGAAACGGGGCTCATTGCCGACAGTTTAACGCTCCTTACCGTGCTCTATCCGTCCCCGGGATATACAAACGAAAAGATCTACATCTACGAGGCGGCAGACGTGCGGATGGGGGAAAGGCATCCCGACAGTGACGAGTTTTTAAACGTGGAGTATGTTCCCTTTGCCGAGGCCTGCAATATGATCGCCCGCGGTGAGATAAAGGATGCCAAAACCGTTTGCGCTCTCCTCTATTACCGCGCAAAAATGCAGTAAAGAGTCTACGGCAGGGCAATCGGTTATACGAAAAAAGCGCTATACAGCGCTTTTTTCATGTTTTACAGTGCCGAGACAAGTCCCGAGGTGGCGGCGACGGCGACGGCGATGACGATGATATAGGCGATAACTACGATGCAAATCTCAACTATACTGATGATAAGTCCCGCCAGAGCAAGCCCCGCGCCGCCTTCACTGCGCTCCCGGATTTGTTTCCGTGCGATGATGCTGCAGATAAGTCCCGCGATAGGAACAAGGAAGGCGAGGATAAATCCGACGATCGAAAGCGTATTGGTCTTTTTTTCGTCTGCTTGCGGGCCGTTGATCTTCACCCCGCAGTGGGGGCAGACATAGGCGTTGTCGCTGATTTCCTTGCCACAGTTTTTGCAATACATAATTTTACCTCCGTATAATTTTATATTTTCATTATATTCCCATTATAATGGGAAGTCAAGTAATTTTCCCATAATTATGGGAAAATATTTGTATGGATAATGTATTCGGAGAAAGACTTCGTGCCTTGCGGCAGGAAAGGGGCATCGGACAAATCCAACTTGCAAAGGAGCTGGATGTGGGGAAATCCATAATAAGTCTTTGGGAAATAGGGCGGTGTGAACCGACGCTTTCAAAACTTATTGCGATCTCGCAGTATTTTCATGTTTCCATTGACTATCTTGCGGGCCTCGAAAACGATTGAAAAGCAGGGGCGGCGTAGTAACGCCGCCCCTTTTCCACGGAACAGGAGGGAAAATCAATCGTTGCAGCCGCAGCCGATGCCGAATTTCGATGCGATCTCGGACAGCGTGCCATTCTTGCTCATGCAATAGAGAAGAGCAATGAGAAGCGGCCAGCCGCATCCGTTGAGTGCCCTCGAATTCAGGACATTCGAACCGAGAATGAGTGCAATGATAAGGACCCAAAGGCAGCTGTTGCCGTTAGAGCTGGTATTCATAGTTTTTCCTCCTTGTCGGGCGCGTCATATGTATTTTTCCTTCGCGCCTGTATACTAAATGATATGTGGAAGCACCGAAAATTGTTCCCCGCAATCCGATTCATTTAGTTGCCAAAGATGAAAGATTTTGATATAATGGACCCGTATGTGCCTTATATGGCGGACGGTACCATCCGGGCCGTACCGCTTCGGGGCGGGCAGATATATTTTTTCTACGGATATTCCCGAAAGAAATCCGATGGAGATAATTGAATATGGTTGGCCTTAAAAAATCGCTTACGGCGAAAAATATCGCCTGCTTTTCGGTGCTTCTCGCGCTCGTCATCGTGTTCCAGACGTGCGGCGGATTCATTCAGATTGGGGGTTTAAGCCTGAGTTTCGTATTGGTTCCCATTGTCCTCGGCGGTATCTTGCTCGGCTGGGCAGCGGGAGGGATACTCGGCTTGGTTTTCGGGTTTATCGTGCTCATGTACGGAGCCGCGGGCGCGGAGCCGTTTACCGCTTACCTTCTGGCAAATTCACCCTTTATGACCGTAATGATTTGTCTCGTAAAGGGGCTTGCGGCGGGTATTGTGCCCGCGTTGCTCTATAAGGCGATCTCACGGAAGAACAAATTTGCGGCGGCGGCCGTAGCCGCGGCCTCCGCGCCGATCATGAACACGGGAATTTTTATCGTCGGCTGTCTCATCATCAGCGGGACGCTTACCGGCTGGATGGAATATGCCGTTTCGCAGGGCTGGATGGAACAGGTGCAGGCGGTACCGTATTATCTTTTTGCCGTGCTTGCAGGGTGGAATTTCATCATCGAGCTTTCTGTCAACCTGCTTCTTACGCCCGCTATCCACCGCATTGTACTCGTCGTGGAAAAACAAATCATGCATAAGAAGAAAAGCGCGGTTCCCGTTGCGGAAGGGGAAGCGGACAGCGAAAATAACGCGCCCCAATCGGAGAAAAAATCTTGATCATTTGCATAGATGTAGGGAATTCAAACATAAAATATGCCGTATTTGACGGGGATGAACCCCGCTTTACCTTTCGCGTTGCGACGGATCTCAAAAAGACGTCAGACGAATACGGAGTCCAGCTTATCACCATGTTGCAGGTGAACAGGGTAGAAAAAAGCGAGATTGCGGGCGGAATTTTATCTTCCGTCGTTCCTTCCCTCGATTACACGATTTTGCACATGCTTAAGGTGTACTTCGGAATTTCCCCCAAACAGGTTGTGCCGGGGCTTAAAACGGGCCTGAAAATGCGCGCGGACAATGCAAAAGAGGTCGGCGCCGACCGCATTGCCAATAACGTCTCCGCACTCAAAAAATACGGCGCCGAAAGGCCGATCGTCATTGTCGATTTCGGCACGGCGACGACGTTTAACATTTTAAGGAATGGGGAATTTATCGGCGGCGTCATTGCGCCTGGCATAAAGGGTTCGCTCGACAGCCTTGTGTCCGGCACCGCAAAACTTCCGCGTGTGGAAATCGAGGCGCCGAAGAGTGTCATTGCCACGGACACCGTCACCAACATGCAGGCGGGCATCGTATTCGGCTTTGCCGGGCTTGTGGAATATATCGTCAGGAAAATCGTACGCGAACTCGGCGAAACGCCTTTGACGATCGCAACGGGCGGATTTTCCGAAGTTATTTCAAGGGAAACCAAATGTATCGACGTCATCGACAGGATGTTAACGCTTAACGGATTGAAATATTTATACGATTTGAACTCGGAGGATGGAAAATGAAAAAGGTCGGAGTTGCGATCCTCGGTTTGGGGGTCGTCGGCGGCGGAACTTACAAAATTCTGACGGAGCACAGGCAGTTTTACCTTGACACGCAGAACATTGACGTCGAAGTCGTCACGGTGCTTGAAAGGGACAGAGCGCGCTTTGAGGCGCTCGGAGTGCCCCAAGAACTTGTTGCCGCAAATGTGTTCGAGGTCGTCTCCAATCCCGACGTCAACATCGTCGTCGAATGTCTCGGCGGTATTACGGAGGCCAAAAGTTACGTCCTCGATGCGCTCAACGCGGGGAAAACCGTCGTCACGTCCAATAAGGAGCTTTTCTGCAAATATTCCCACGAGCTCGAACGCGCCGCAAAGCGCATGAACGCGGGACTTTATTTCGAGGCAAGCTGCGTGGGCGGCGTTCCCATCATCAGAACGCTTCTTGACGGCGTGCAGTCCAATTATATTTCATCCATTCAGGGCATCATCAACGGCACCACGAATTATATCCTTACCCGCATGTCGAAGGACGGTATGAGTTATGAGGATGCTCTTTCCGAGGCGCAGAAACTCGGCTATGCAGAGTCGGACCCTACGTCGGACGTCGAAGGATTCGACGCCGCCTATAAGCTTTCCATTCTCTCCTCGCTCGCATTTCATACGAAGGTGCCGTTTGCCAAGGTGTTCCGCGAAGGCATATCGAAGATTTCCCGCGAAGACATCGTCAACGGAAGCCGGCTCGGCTACACTTTGAAACTTCTCGCCATCGGAAAACAGACGGAACACGGCATCGAGGTCCGTGTGCATCCCACGTTTATAAAAACCGGGCATCCGCTTGCCGGTGTGGATGAAAGTTTCAATGCGGTGTTCCTTACGGGCGATTCCGTGGGAGACGTCATGCTTTACGGCAAGGGTGCGGGCGAATTACCCACGGGGAGCGCCATTGTCTCCGATATTATCTACGCCGCCACGCATGAGGGAAGCAGATATTCCACATTCAAAAACAACGCCACTGCCGAAAAAGACGTCAAATTTGTCTATGATTTCGAAAGCGCGTATTATCTCCGTCTTACCGTTACCGACCGTGCGGGCGCACTTGCAAAACTCGCGGCCCTGTTTGCAAAGAACAATATTTCCATCGTGGAGCTTCTTCAAGAGTCCTGCGGGGAAGACAGCGCGACGGTCATGCTCGTTACCCATACGACGCATGAGGCGGCTGTCAAGAATGCGTATGCACGTATCAACGCTTCCGGTATTGCAAAGGTCGAATCCGTAATTCGGGTTTTGTCATAAAATATGGGAAACGGGGCGCATTTGCGCCCCCTTATTTTCTATGAAAACAGTCATCCTCATCAATCCTTATCTCGAAACGGAATCGGAATTTTATCAGCCCAAGCGTCTCCAAGAAGAGTTTGGGCGTCTCGGCGTGGCCTGCGACATTCTTCCGAATGTAGGGCAAGCGGAGATCCGCGGGGGAGAAATCGTCGAAAGTCTCAGCGGTAAGTATGATTTTTGCGTCTATCTTGACAAAGACAGGTATACGCCCCGCATGTTGGAGAAGAAAGGAATGCGGCTTTTCAACCGTGCGGAGGCCGTGGAACTCTGCGACGATAAGATGGCGACCCACATCGCTCTTGCGGGGAATGGTATTCCCATGCCGGGAACGGTTCCCGCGCCGCTCTGCTACAAAGCCGGGGCGAAAATCGGGGAATTTCGGGGAGATCTCCGTTTACCCATCGTTGTGAAGGAGTGTTTCGGCTCCTTCGGGCAACAGGTGTACCTCGCAAGGGACGGGGAAGAACTTTCTGCCCTTCGGGAGAGACTGAAACTCCGCCCGCATCTCTATCAGGAATTTGTGGGGACGGGCGCGGGCAGCGACGTACGCGTCATATGTATCGGAGGAAAGGCCGTCGCGGCGATGAAGCGGACGTCGGAGACGGACTTCCGTTCCAACATCGCGCAAGGCGGAAAAGGTGAGCCGTTCGGCTTGGATAGAGAGGGTAAGATGCTTTGCGAACGGGTTGCGGAAATTTTGAAATTGGATTACTGCGGCATCGACCTTCTTTTTGCGGAGCACGGTTTCCTTGTCTGCGAGGTCAATTCCAACGCCTTCTTCGGCGGGCTCGAGAGTGTAACGGGGGCAAACATCGCCCGTACCTATGCCGAATATATGGTTCGTTCATATAAGAAATAGGCCGTTATTTGAAGTACTATGCGTGTCATAATACTATGTATTACAAAAAAATCGCCGATTCGACGGCGATTTTTTTAATTCGGCGCTAATTATTCTACAATCACGTTGATCAGCCTTCCCTTGACGATAATGCATTTTTTGACGGTCTTGCCTGCTGTTTTGGCGGCAACTTCGGGAAGAGCGAGAACCGTCTGCTCAATATCTTCGGCGTTGCTTTTAAGCATTGCCTTGCATACGATTTTGCTGTTGACCTGCACGGCGTACTCCGTTTCGTCGAGTTTTAAAGCCTTCCCGTCTTCAACGGGGTACTTTTGTTCGAATACAAAGCCCTTGCCGCCGAGCCGCTCCCACAGTTCCTCGCAGAAATGGGGCGCACAGGGCGCAAGCAGAAGGACAAGATCTTTGGCGCAATCTTTGAACAGCTTCGCGCTCTTTTCGCCCGCAAGACCGTCGTATTTATAGAGCGCATTGGTAAATTCCATGAGCCGTGCAATGGCTGTGTTGAAGGAAAATGCCTCCATATCCCTGCTTACCTGCCGGATGGCGTAATTTCTCGAATAGTCAAGAGCCTTTTCTTCCCTGCCGTAAGGCGCATTTCCGCTGTATTCCCGTGATTTATCAACGATTTTCTCGACGCGGTCTAAAAATTTTGCCGCCGCTTTGATGCCGCCGTCGCTCCACGGGCCGCCTTCGGTATATGAGAAGCCGAACATGAGGTAAAGCCTGAATGCGTCCGATCCGTATTCATTCACATATTCATCGGGTGAAACGACGTTGCCGTGGGACTTACTCATCCTGTTTCCGTCCGGGCCCAAAATCACGCCCTGATGTACGAGACGTTTGAAAGGTTCGTCGAAGCCGAGGTAACCCAAGTCGCGGAGGGCCTTGGTGAAGAAGCGCGCATAGAGCAAGTGCATGCAGGAGTGTTCCGCGCCGCCGACATAGACGTCAACGGGCAGGAGTTTGTCTGCTTTTTCCCGTGAGAATGGGAGCTTATCGTTGCGGACATCCGCATAGCGCAAATAATACCAGCTTGAACAGACGAAGGTGTCGAGGGTATCGGGGTCCCGTCTCGCGGGGGAGCCGCACTTGGGACAAACCGTGTTCATGAATTTTTCACACTTCGCAAGCGGAGACTTGCCGTCGGGGCGGAATTCCACCTCATAGGGGAGCTTTACCGGCAGATCCTTTTCGGGAACGGGCACCGCCCCGCATTTTTCGCAGTGGATAACGGGAATCGGTGCTCCCCAATAACGTTGGCGGGAAACGAGCCAGTCGCGGAGACGGTAGTTGACTTTTTTACCGCCTTTGCCGATGGACGCGACGTAGTCGGCAATTTTTTCGCGTGCTTCTTCGCCGGAAAGCCCGTCGAATCGGGACCCGCAGGCGACAATGCCATCCTCCGTGAAGGGCAAAACCGTTTCACCGTCCTTTTTTTCGATAACTTTTACGACGGGGAGGCCGTATTTCGCCGCGAAGGCAAAATCTCTCTCATCGTGCGCAGGAACGGCCATGACCGCACCCGTGCCGTAAGAATAGAGCACGTAATCGGCAAGGTAGATCGGAACTTTTTTGCCCGTCACGGGGTTTGTGCAGTACGAACCCGTAAAAACACCCGTCTTTTCCCGTGCGGAGGAAAGGCGTTCTATTTCGCTGGAGCGGGAGGCGTAGCCGATGTATGCCTCTACGGCTTCTTTCTGTTCCGGCGTCGTAAGTTTCGCGGCGAGGGGATGCTCGGGTGCAAGAACGACATATGTTACGCCGTAAATCGTATCGCAACGGGTAGTGTAGACCTTGAATGTTTCGCCGTTATCGCATTCGAACTCAATCTCGCACCCTGTGGACTTGCCGATCCAGTTGCGTTGCATATTCTTTGTCTTTTCGGGCCAGTCGAGGGTATCGAGGCCGGAGAGAAGCTCCTCGGCATATTCCGTTATCTTAAAAAACCACTGCGTCAGGTTTTTGCGGACGACGGGAGTGTCACAGCGTTCGCATCTGCCTTCCACAACCTGTTCGTTCGCAAGTACGGTATTGCAGGAGGGACACCAGTTGACGGGCGCCTCCTTTCTGTACGCAAGGCCGTTTTTATAGAGTTGCAAAAACATCCACTGCGTCCACTTGTAATATTCCTCGGTGCACGTCTTGATCTCTGCGGACCAATCGAACATGGCGCCCATGGCCCGAAGCTGGCCTTCCATCGTCTCAATGTTCCTGAGCGTTGAGTCTTTCGGATGGATCCCCGTCTTAATGGCAAAATTTTCGGCGGGGAGGCCGAACGCGTCAAAACCCATCGGCTGAAAGACGTTATAGCCCTGCATGCGCTTGAACCGGGCATAGGAATCGGCGGGGCCGTAGTTATACCAATGGCCGACGTGAAGTTTTGCACCGGAGGGATAGGAGAACATTTCCAGAACGTAGAGCTTTTCCCGTTCCTTATCTTCGGGATCAAAGCGGTTGAATTCCGCCGTTTCCCATTTCTCCTGCCATTTCTTTTCAATTTTTTTATAATCCATATGGACTCCTCTTGAACTATCCTATTGTATAATGGTACGAAAAAAAAGTCAAGCTATCCTTATAGATTAAAATTTAAAAATTGCCGTGGGGCGGGATCCGGAATTCCTTTGCGGGAGACCGGAGAGGCATTTCGGATTGCGTAATCAAAAGAATCCGCGCGGTTAAATTCTCCGTAAATAAATCGCCGAAAGAAGCATACAATAATTTCGTGGAAGAAATCACTGTCTCCGATCAGGGCGAAAACAGCCTGTACATTACCTATTTATATAATGCTTTGGCAGGCATTCTCGCCCGCATCGGCGGATGCGGGGAATTGATTCTGGGTGAACGTGCCGTCCTTCGTATCCGCGTCGACGACGAGGAGGGGGAGCTCAGGGCAAATTTAAAGGATCGGCTTACCGAAATCGTCGGCATCGGCTATAAATATTGCTATTTGAACGGAAGGCTCAATACAGCGCTCTCGAGGCGCGACAAAAACCTGCTCTGTGCCGCGCTCATTGCCGCCGACCTCAACGGCGACAAAAGCTACATCGAGCGTAAGATCGGGGATGGCTATGAATACAATATCGACGGTATCTATGCATTTCGTCTCGGTTCACTTCGTGAGAAATGGCAACGCATTGTGGAGTATGTTCCCGCGGGCTTTTCGGCGGTCGACCTCAAGCAGTTTTGCGATTTTCTCGTCGGGGAGAGCAAAAATAAGATCTATGTGCAGGGAAAGACGGTGTTCGGCGAGGACTTCAAGCCTCTGCGCCGTAGCTGGCTCTTCGGCAAGGAAGACACGGAGACGGAAATCATGCTCTCCGACGCGGGATTTGTGTACTGCCTCGGGGACATAGAAGATGAAATCTGCGAATTTTTACAAAAATTTTATGCCGAAAGGGCGATATTTTCTTGACAAATAAAGAAATGCAATTTACAATAGGAAGTACTTAAAGACAAGTAGCGCCGAAGGGCTTTTCCAGAGAGCGGACCCGTGGCTGTAAGGTCCGCAGAGGTCTTCGGAAGGCGAAACCGCTTTATTTCATTTAAACAATTCAAAAGCGGCTCTTTATGAGAGCAATTAAGGTGGAACCGCGCAAATTGAAATTTGCGTCCTTAAATGAACCCTGCAAGGGGGAATTTTGAGGACGGATTTTTATTTTCTTTCACTTTGCGAAGTACTATGTCAGACATAACAGGAGGAAAACCATGAATATTTCACTAAAAAACGGCGATTTGCTTCAGGTTGACGAGGGCGCGACCGCCCATGATGCGGCTTTGAAGATCTCGGAAGGGCTTGCAAGGAATGCCGTTGCCGCGAAGATCAACGGGAAACTGTGTGACCTCTCCGCAAAACTTCGGGACGGAGACAGCCTCGAACTCGTCACGCTTAAAGACAGGGAGGGGCTGGATGTCTATCGCCATACCTGCTCGCACGTCCTTGCGCAGGCATTAAAAACCATTTATCCGACATGTAAGCTCGCCATCGGCCCCACGATCGAAAACGGGTTCTATTACGATGTCGACTTCAAGACGCCCATTTCGATGGATGATTTCGGCAAGATCGAAGCGGAGATGAAGGCCATCATAAAGAGCAATCTTCCCATAGAACGCTTTACCCTTCCCCGCGACGAGGCGATAGCGTTTATGAAACGCTATCATGAGAATTATAAAGTCGAACTTATCAAGGATCTCCCCGAAGGAGAAGAGATTTCCTTCTATAAACAGGGGGCCTTCGTCGATCTCTGCCGCGGGCCGCATCTTCCCTCGACGGGAAGAATCAAGGCGTTTAAGCTCGTTTCCATTGCGGGCGCATATTGGAGGGGAGACGAAAAGAAAAAAATGCTGACCCGTATCTATGGCACGGCGTTCGCCAAAAAAGAGGAGATGGAGGAGTATTTCCGCCGGCTCGAAGAGGCAAAAAAGCGCGACCATATCAAACTCGGCCGCGAACTCAAGCTGTTCGCGCTCCTTCCCGAAGGGAAGGGGTTCCCGTTCTTCCTCCCCAACGGCATGATCCTGAAGAACACGCTTATCGAATATTGGAGACAGCTCCACCGCCGCGAGGGATATGTGGAGGTGCAGACGCCCATGATTATGACCCGTTCGCTGTGGGAGAATTCGGGGCATTGGGATCACTACAAAGACAATATGTATACGACGAAGATCGATGGCGAAGATTACGCGGTCAAGCCCATGAATTGCCCCGGCGGCATGCTCGTTTACAAGCTTTCTCCGCACAGTTATAAAGATCTGCCCATCCGCATGGGTGAGCTCGGACTCGTGCACCGTCACGAAAAGAGCGGCCAGCTCCACGGCCTCATGCGCGTCCGTTGTTTTACGCAGGACGATGCTCACATCTTCATGCTCCCCGAGCAGATCACCGATGAGATCAAGGGGGTCGTGCGCATTATCGATGAGGTCTATTCACTGTTCGGGTTCAAGTATTACGTGGAACTTTCCACCCGTCCCGGGAACAGCATGGGGAGCGACGAAGATTGGGACAATGCCACAGATGCGCTCAAAAAGGCGCTTGAAGAACTCAAACTTCCCTATATTATCAACGAGGGGGACGGCGCTTTCTACGGCCCCAAGATCGATTTCCACCTTGAAGATTGCATCGGCAGAACATGGCAGTGCGGCACCATTCAGCTCGACTTCCAGATGCCGCAGCGGTTTGACCTCGAATATACCGGCGAAGACGGCGAGAAACACCGCCCCATCATGATCCACCGCGTTATTTTCGGCTCCATCGAGCGATTCATCGGTATTCTTATCGAGCACTATGCGGGCAAGTTTCCCGTATGGCTTTCTCCCGTACAGGTGAAGGTGTTGCCTATCACCGACCGCGCCGACGGCTATGCCGAAGAGCTCGTCAGGGAGATGGAGGAGCGGGGACTTCGCGCCGAAGCCGATCTCCGCAAGGAGAAGATCGGGCGGAAGATTCTCGACGCCGAAAACGAAAAAGTGCCCTATAAGCTCATCATCGGCGACAAGGAGATGGAGAATAACACCGTTTCCGTCCGCAAGCGCGGCGAAGGGGACATCGGTTCCATGCCCAAGGACGGCTTTATCGCCCTCTGCAAGAAGGAGAACGACGAGAAAACTGTATTTTAGAAAATTCAATATCCGCCCGCGGTACCCGCGGGCGGATATTGAATGGGATTCGGCCGTCATGGCCGCGGAGGTTTTTTTAAAAAATTCGGAAAACAACCCGAAAAATTCTTGACAAAAGCGCGGAGAAGGTGCTATCCTTATAGTGTCAAGCAGAGGCGAACCCTTCTCTCCGCAATCGCAACGTGATGCGGGCCAATGAATTTCCGGGAAACACACGGATTTTCCGTGCTTAAAAGTTCAAAGGGTTTTGCGTGCTGCGAAACCCGTTTTTATTTTTTTGAGAGGAATATGGCAGGTAAACAGAATCAAAATCAGAATCAGAATCAGTTGAACGGCGAGATCCGCGACAGGGAAGTGCGGCTCATCTCCGAGGCGGGGGAAATGCTCGGTATAATGTCTTCAAGGGAGGCTCAGCGCCTTGCGGATGAGGCCGGGCTGGATCTCGTCAAAATTTCTCCTACGGCTGTCCCGCCCGTCTGCAAGATCATGGACTACGGCAAGTTCAGGTTCGAGCAGGCCAAAAAAGAGAAGGAGAACAGGCGCAATCAAAAGGTCGCGGAGCTCAAGGAAGTGCAGCTCTCCATGACCATCGATGTGGGGGATCTCAACGTCAAGGCCCGTCAGGCCCAAAAGTTTTTGGAGCAGGGCAATAAAGTAAAGGTTTCCATCCGTTTCCGCGGCAGGCAGATGGCGCATGCGAATCTGGGCAAAGACGTCATCATGAACTTCTACGAGGGATTAAAGGAAATCGCCGTCATCGAGAAGCCGCTCAACATGGAGGGGCGGAACATGATACTTATTCTTGCCCCCGCCAGGAAATAAAGGTAAAATGCCCTCAGGGGCACGGTAAGCATAAAAAAGCAATTTGGAGGATAAAGAAATGCCCAAACAAAAATCGCACAGCGGTTCCAAAAAGCGCTTTTGGCTCACGGGATCAGGCAAAGTGAACAGAGCCCATGGCGGCAAGAACCACAAGGCAGAGACAAAGAACAGGAAAAGAAAGAGAAATCTGCGCAAATCCACCCTCGTCTCCGAGACGCAGGAAAATACCGTCAAGCGCATGATTCCCTACAAGGATTAAGGGAGGACAGGCTATGAGAATTAAAAGAGGCGTTAACGCAGTAAAAAAGCGCAGAAAGATTTTTAAGCTCGCCAAGGGCTATTATGGTTGCAAGAGCAAGAATTACCGCATTGCCCGCCAGGCGGTGATGAAGTCCCTTCAGTATGCTTACGTCGGAAGGAGACTGAGAAAACGCGATATGCGCAAACTTTGGATCGCCCGCATCAATGCAGGCGCGCGTATAAACGGAATCTCCTATTCCAAACTCATCCACGGGCTCAATGCAGCGGGAATCACGCTCAACCGCAAGATCCTCGCCGATATGGCCGTCAACGATCCCGCGGCATTTGCGGAAATCTGCGGCAAAGCAAAGGCCGCTCTTTAAACAAACGAAAGCCTTTCCCGGAAAGGCTTTTTTGTCATGATTGTTATAAAATCAAAACAAAATCCCACCGTCAAGGAACTTGCTTCCCTGAAGGAAAAAAGGGGACGGCGGGAAAGGGGGACTTTTCTCGTCGAAGGCCGTAAAATGGTCCGTGAGTGCGTGGAGAGCGGGCTCGAAGTCGTCCGGCTCGCCGTTTGCGAAGGATACGCGGGGGAAACATATTCTCTGCCCGCCGTCGTGCTCGGCGAGGACGCGTTCGGGGCGGTCTGCGATGAAAAGACGCCGCAGGGGATCGTTGCGGAGGTTAAGATCCGCAAAAACGGTTTGGAGCCGCCCCGAAAAAACTGTCTTTTTCTCGACGGAGTGGCCGATCCCGCAAATCTCGGGGCCATTTTGAGAACGGCCGCCGCCGCAGGCTATGAGGAAATTTATCTTTCCGGCTGTGCCGATCCGTATTCGCCCAAGAGCGTGCGCGCCTCTATGTCCGGCGTATTTTACGCAAAACTCATGTGCGGTTCAAGGGAAGAAATTTTGTTTTTTCTTGAAAATATTCCAAAAATTGCGGCAGACATGGACGGTAAAAATATTTTTACGTTTCATGCGCCGGAAAGATTCTGTCTCTGTATCGGGAACGAAGGGAACGGACTTTCGGACAGCGTGCGGAAGAGGGCGGATTTCACCGTGGGCATTCCGATGGACGGGCGTATCGAGAGTCTGAATGCCGCCGTTTCCGCGGGAATTTTGATGTATTTATTGAAAAAAGGAGTATAAATTATGTCAGGTCACAGCAAATGGCACAACATACAGGCCAAAAAGGGCAAGGCAGATGCCGCAAGGGGCAAACTTTTCACGAAGATCGGCAGGGAACTCGCCGTCGCCGCAAAGGGGAATCCAAATCCCGACACCAACTCCAAGCTCGCCGACGTCATTGCCAAGGCGAAGGCGGCGAATATGCCCAACGACAATATCGAAAGGTCTATCAAGAAAGCGGCGGGGGAACTCGGCGATAAGGAATTTAAGGAACTTACTTATGAGGGCTACGGCGTCGGCGGCTCGGCCGTCATCGTCTCAACGCTGACCGATAACATCAACCGTACGGCGAGCGAGGTCCGTTCCGTTATGTCGAAATTCGGCGGTTCCCTCGGAACAACGGGCAGCGTTTCCTATATGTTCGACAACCGCGGCGTTATCGTTGTGGAAAAGACTATGCCGGAGGACGAGATCATGGATCTTGCGCTCGAAGCGGGAGCCGAGGACGTTGTCACGCAGGAAGATGTGTATGTAATTTACACCGAACCCGCGGCATTCTCGCATGTCCGTACCTACCTTGAGGGCAGGGGGCTGGAATTTTTACAGGCGGAAATCGCAATGATCCCGCAGAATAAAATCACGCTCGAACCCGCAAAACTCGAAACGTTCAAGAAAATGCTCGACCGGCTTGAGGAGAGCGATGACGTACAGGATGTTTATCACAACGTCGATATGCCGGAAGAAGACGACGAAGAAGAATGATTTTTGCGGCGCGCTCTCCGGGCGCGCCTTCCTCATCGGGAGAAACATATGATCAAATCATCACTGAAAAATTTTTGCACCAGCATTCTCTATATCTTTATTCCGATGGGGATTATCTATCTTTTTGTCTTATTGGCTCTGTTCGGGTTTATATCCGCTTTTTTTTCGAGCGCGACGTCGACTTTGGGGCAACTTTCGGAACTGGTTTCGAGCACCGTGACGAGCTCGGAGATCTCCGTTTCGAACTTTATCACATACGCGAGCGGAAAGCTCGTTTGGGACGGGAATATAATCAATTATATAGGGCAGATCATCGATACGGAATGGATCACGACCACGGTGCAGGAATTTTTCGAACTTCTCGGAAGTTCTTCCGAAGTATTCACCGCTGACTTCACGAATATCGTTATGGAGTTTTCCGTTGCAATCAAAATGCAGTTTGTACTTGCGATCGTCTGTTGCTATCTCGGCTTGGTTTTCGCAAACTTTGCGACGGCATTTATGGTGCGCAGAAAAAACGCAAGGCGCGGGCTGAAAAAATGGATCGTGGCGAATACGGTTATTCCGTTTGTGGAATCGTTGGTGCTCGGCGGCGCTTTCGCGCTTGCCGCCGAGATCCGCTATTATTCTTTGCTCGTCTTTGCCGTCATTGCAACGGCTTATGCCTTTCTCGCGCTTACTTCGTCTTGGATCGTATACGGGAACAAGGTGCTCAGGTTCAAGGAAGTCGTAAACGGGAAGAACCTTTTGGGCTATCTTGCTTCGGTAGGGCTTATTTTCTTGATTGTAGTTGCTTTTTTCTTCCTGTCGATGCTTTTGAACACCATATTTGCGGTGCTGATCGTTATTCCCGTCATCGTTTATGCGCTCAACATTATTCGGGTGAATGCCGACTCCTATGTCAAGAACCTTGCCGCCGATAAGGCGGACTCCGCGCAAGAGGGGACCGAAACGGTGAAAGAGGCAAAATAATAACGCCCGGATAAGTCCGGACGTATATTTTGCGCTGACGGCGGCTATTTTTTTCTTCCGAATTCCGCGAGCGCGAGATTGAGAAAATATTCCGCCGTGGAATTCTTGCGGATGATCTCCTTCGCTTCCCCGGGCGTGCACCACTTGACTTCTTCGATCTCTTCATTCGTGACAATCTCGCCGTTTTCCGCCGTCACCAAGAAACCGAGCATTAAAATGTCTTTCGCCTCGTGATAGCGCGAAGAGAGATATTTCCACTTGACGGCGGAAAGGGACGTCTCTTCCTTCAGTTCCCGCGGAATAGCTTTCTCCACGTTTTCACCCTTCTTGACGTACCCCGCGAAAAGTTTAAAATCTTCGTCTCCTGCATGTTTTGCCAGCAATATCCTGTTTTCGCGGCGGTCCGTGACTGCCATGGAGACGGCCACGGGGAAGAAGGGGAATTTGAATTTGCGGCATTTTTCGCAATACGGGACGAGCCCTTCGTTTTCGAGAAAACGAAGGGAAAGTTTTTCGCCGCAATCTCTGCAATACATAAATTCACCTCCCTCGTATTCGTTTCATTTTACACTGCTTTGAGGAAATTGTCAATATATTTTTGTGAAATAAATCAACTTTTTTTGTAAGATTCTGTCATTTTGCGGGTATCGGTTTTTCGGCCGTCTTTCGGCTTTTTCTTTTGCACCGAAAACCACTGCGGATACTTGACAAGTCTTTCCGTGTTATAGTATAATGAAATGTATCGTGCGCAGGGCATTCCGAAGGGATTTCAAATGCGTATTCCGGCGCGGGGGAGTGCAAAATGCTGACTGTCGTTTGCGGGATAAATTGGGGAGACGAAGGCAAAGGCCGCATGGTCGATCTTCTTTCCGGCGGGTACGACATCGTATGCCGTTATCAGGGCGGTAACAATGCGGGCCATACGGTCATCAACGGAAAGGGAAAGTTCGTTTTAAATCTTCTTCCTTCGGGGATCTTGCGCGAAAATGTCATCAATGTCCTCGGCCCCGGCATGGTCATTGACATCAAACATCTGCATGACGAGATGGAAAGTCTCCGCGGAAAAGGAATCGCAATTACCCCCGAAAACCTCAGGATCAGCGACAGGGCCGTTATCACCATGCCCTACCATGTGCTTCTCGATTGCCTCGAGGAGGACCGCCTTGCGGGCAAGAAGTTCGGCTCCACCCGGCGGGGCATCGCGCCCGCCTATGCGGACAGGTATATGAAGAAATGCTTCCGCATGGGCGATTTGCTCTATCCGGAACGATTGAAAAACAAGATCCCCGGCATTGTCGGGTGGAAAAATCTCACCCTTGAAGGGGGGTATCATGTTCCGCCTGTCACCGTTGAAGAGGTTGAAACATACTTAAAAACTTACGGCGAACCGCTGAAAGATTACATTACCGATACGGGCGTCTGTCTCAACGAGGCGTACGGTGCGGGCAAGAATATCCTCTTCGAGGCACAGCTCGGTGCGCTCCGTGACGTCGATCTCGGCATTTTGCCTTATACATCGAGCTCCCCGACAATAGCCGCCTATGCGCCTATCGGGGCGGGGGCGCCCAATCTCAGGCTCGATAAGTGCATCGGCGTAATGAAGGCGTATTCCACCTGTGTGGGCGAGGGGCCGTTCGTGGCCGAATATTTCGGCGAAAAAGCCGTAAAACTCCGCGAAGCGGGCGGGGAATACGGCGCGGCGACGGGAAGACCGAGAAGGGTAGGGCCTTTCGATGCGGTTGCCTCCGGATACGGCGTCCGCTGTCAGGGCGCCGATGAAATCGCCCTGACCAAACTCGACGTCCTTTCCCGCTACCGGGAGATCGAAGTCTGCACGGCCTATGAGTATCGCGGCAAACTTCTCCGCGAATTTCCCGGTCCCGGCATTTTAGACGAGTGTAAACCCGTGTTGGAGACCGTTAAGGGGTGGAACTGCGATATTTCCGGTTGCCGAAAACCGCAGGATCTCCCCGTGGAGGCACTTGAATATATTCATCTTCTCGAAAATCTCTGTAAATGCAAAATCACCTGCGTTTCCGTGGGCGCGGCACGCGAAGAATATATCAAATTATAATGAAAAGAACATTTTACAAGATGCACGGAATCGGGAACGACTACATCTATTTCGACTGTTTCGATTGGTTCCCTTTCGACCCCTCGGCGCTTGCGGTAAAACTCTCGGACAGGCACTTTTCGGTTGGCGGAGACGGCGTTATCTTCGTCTGCGGGAGCGAAATTGCCGACGGAAAGATGCGCATGTTCAATGCAGACGGCAGCGAGGGGAAAATGTGCGGCAACGGCATCCGCTGTGTCGGCAAATTTTTGTACGATGTAAAGAACATACGGAAAGACATTCTTACGGTAGAGACGCTTTCCGGCGTCAAGACGTTGAGGGTGGATAAAAAGTCACCGGACGGACTGTGCGCAGATGCCTTTACGGTAGATATGGGCGCCCCCGTTCTCGGGCCCGAAAAAATTCCGGCGCGGTTTGCCGCGGAGCCCGTCGTCTCCCAACCGCTCATCGTTGGCGGGAAAACGTACCGCGTCACTTGCCTTTCGATGGGGAACCCGCACTGCGTTGTGTTCGGCGGCGATCCCGACGGGATAGAACTTGAAAAGATCGGGCCGCTCTTCGAGCGCCACCCCGCTTTTCCCGAACGCGTGAATACCGAATTCGTACAGGTTTTGGGAAATAACGAATTCAAAATGCGTGTATGGGAGCGGGGGGGTTACGAAACGCTTGCCTGCGGGACGGGGGCGTGCGCCTCTGCCGTGGCGGCCGTTTTGAACGGCTTTGCCGATAAAAATACGCCTGTCTATTTGCACTTGAAAGGCGGCACGCTGAAGATTGCGGTCACGGATACCACCGTGCTCATGAGCGGCCCTGCGGAAGTCGCCTTTACGGGGGAAGCGGAAATTTGGGATAACCAACGAGGTGATTCATGAAGACAAAATATATCTTTGTGACGGGCGGGGTCGTGTCCGGTCTGGGAAAGGGCATTACGGCGGCGTCGCTCGGCCGGCTTCTGAAGATGCGCGGCTACAAGGTCGCCTCCCAAAAGCTGGACCCTTACATCAACATAGATCCCGGCACCATGAGTCCCTATCAGCACGGGGAAGTTTTTGTCACCGAGGACGGTGCGGAAACCGATCTTGACCTTGGCCACTACGAGCGCTTCATCGATGAAAACCTCAACAAATATTCCAATCTCACGACGGGGAAGGTATATTGGAACGTTCTCAATAAGGAACGGGCGGGCGAATATCTCGGCCAGACCGTGCAGATTATTCCCCATATCACCAACGAAATCAAGAGTTTTATCTATCAGGTCGGCAAGACGGCGGGGGCGGATATCGTCATCACCGAGATCGGCGGAACAACGGGGGATATTGAATCACAGCCCTTCCTCGAGGCCATCCGTCAGGTTGCCCGCGACGTCGGCAGGGAGAATTGCTGCTACATTCATGTGACGCTCGTGCCCTTCATTTCGGGGTCCGATGAATTCAAGAGCAAGCCCACCCAGCATTCCGTCAAGGAATTGCAGGGTATGGGGATTTTCCCCGACGTCATCGTCGCTCGCGTCGATTCTCCGATGCCCGCGAGCATCCGCGAAAAGATTGCAATGTTCTGCAACGTCGAACCCGAGTGCTGTATCGAAAACATGACCGTTCCCGTCCTCTATGAGGCGCCGATGATGCTTGAGAAGAGCCGTTTCTCCGAAATCGTCTGTAAAATTCTTCATCTCGATCCCCATGAAATCGATCTTTCCGAGTGGACGGAAATGCTTTCCCGCATTCACACACGAAGCAAGACGGTGAAGATCGCACTCTGCGGCAAATATGTGCAACTCCACGATGCTTATCTTTCGGTTGCGGAAGCGCTGGCACACGGCGGCTATGAAACGGACGCAAAAGCAGACATCGAATGGGTTGATACCGAGAAGCTGACATCGGAAAATATTGAAACCGAGCTCGGCGGCGTAGACGGCATCCTGATTCCGGGCGGCTTCGGCGTGAGAGGTATCGAGGGGAAGATTCTCGCATGCAGATATGCGCGGGAGCATAACATTCCCTATTTCGGCATTTGCCTCGGCATGCAGATTGCCGTCATCGAATTTGCGCGGAACGTCCTTCGTATTCCTGACGCCAACTCCTCGGAGTTCTTCCCTGAGGGGAAACACTCCGTGATAGACCTCATGCCGGATCAATACGGCGTGAAGATGGGGGGAACGATGCGGCTCGGCGCCTATCCGTGCAAGGTGACGGGAAAGCAGATGCAAGCGGCCTACGGATGCGATTTCATATGGGAAAGGCACCGTCACCGCTTTGAATTCAACAATGACTACCGCGAAGCGATAGAGGCGGCGGGCATGTCCGTTGCGGGCACCTCCCCCGACGGTACGCTCTGCGAGGCCGTAGAGATCGACGGAAACGATTTTTTCATCGGTGTGCAGTTCCATCCCGAATTTAAGTCCCGCCCGAACAATGCACATCCGCTTTTCCGCGAGTTTATCCGTGCCGCAGTGAAATATCAGGGAAAAAGACATGAAAATAAACCGTAATTTTTTAAATTTAAAGGATTCATATCTTTTTGCGGAAGTCGGGGAAAAAACCGCCGCATATAAGAGAGCCCATCCCGGAAAAGAAGTCATCCGCCTCTCCATCGGCGACGTCACGCGCCCCCTTGCGCCCGCCGTTATCGGCGCGATGCATAAGGCCGTTGACGATATGGGGAGAGAGGAGACATTTAAGGGCTATGCGCCCGATCGGACCTGTTACGGCTATGACGTTCTTCTCGATTCCATCCTCGGGAGTTATGCCCGCAAGGGCGTAACGCTCGAAAAGGGAGATATTTTTATTTCCGACGGCGCAAAGTCCGACTGCGGCAACATTTTGGATATTCTCTCGGCGGAGAATGTCGTTCTCGTGCCCGATCCCGTCTATCCCGTATATCTCGATACGAATATCATGGCGGGAAGGAAAGTTGTTTTTGCCGATGCAAACGAGGCGAACGGATTTCTTCCCATGCCCGATATAAACCTGAAGGCGGATATTATCTATATTTGCTCCCCCAATAATCCTACGGGCGCGGCCTATACGAAGGAGCAGCTCAAGGAATGGGTGGATTACGCTCTTAAAAACGATGCACTTATTCTCTACGACGCCGCCTATGAATATTTTATCACCGATGAAGCCCTCGCCCGCAGCATTTATCAGGTGAAGGGGGCAAAGGATTGCGCGATCGAGATCTGTTCCTATTCCAAGACGGCAGGTTTTACGGGCGTCCGTTGCGGTTATACGGTCGTGCCGGAACAACTTGTAAAAGACGGCGTTTCTTTAAACCGTCTCTGGGCAAGGAGGCAGTCGACGAAGTTTAACGGTACCTCTTACATCTCTCAGATGGGGGCGGCGGCAGTCTTTACCGAAGAGGGGGAAAAGGAGATAGGCGGGAACATAGATTATTACCGCGGGAATGCCAAAATTATCTCCGATGTTTTGGACGGGCTCGGAATTTGGTACACGGGCGGCAAAAATTCCCCTTACATTTGGATGAAATGTCCGAACGGCATGGACAGCTGGAGTTTTTTTGACTACCTTCTCGGGAATGCCGCCGTCGTCGGCACTCCGGGGAGCGGATTCGGAAAGAACGGAGAGGGTTATTTCCGTCTTACCGCATTCGGAACACATGAAAATACATCGGAAGCCATGCACAGGATGGCACGGCTTTTAAAGAGATAAAAAATTTTATGGATAAGAAAACAAGAGCCGCGGGTGTTTTGTGCCATATTTCCTCACTGCCCGGGAAGTACGGGATCGGATCGCTCGGGAAAGAGGCATATGCTTTTGCAAACTCCCTTGCCGCGGCGGGCATAAAATACTGGCAGGTACTTCCGCTCGTGCAGACGGGATACGGCGATTCACCGTATCAATCGGTGTCCTGCATTTCGGGCAATCCCTATTTTATCGACCTCGAACAGCTCGCAAAAGAGAAACTTCTGACGAAGAAAGAGCTCAAATGCGCCGAGCATAAAACGCTTGATTACGGAGAGCTCTATGAGGAAAGATACAAGACGTTGCGTTACGCCTTTTCCCGTTTTCAGTCCGGCGGTGACGAGTTTCTTAGCTTTGTAAAACAGGGGAAATATGAGGATTATGCCCTGTTCATGACGGCAAAGACGGTTTACGGCGGATGTTTTTGTGATTGGGATGAGCCCATCAAATACCGCGATCCCTCCGCGCTCGGAAAATTACGCACGGATCACCACGGGGAATATCTCTTTTGGCAATTTCTTCAATACGAATTCTGGAAACAGTGGTTTGCGCTCAAAGATTATTGCGAGAAGATCGGCGTATCCATCATCGGCGATATTCCGCTCTATGTCGCTTATGACAGCGTGGACGTGTGGGCGCATCCGGATCTTTTCAAGCTCGATAAAGATCTGAGGCCGACAAAAGTCGCCGGCGTTCCGCCCGATTATTTTTCGGCCACGGGGCAACTGTGGGGCAATCCCATTTATGATTGGGAAGCACACGGGGCCACGCATTACAAATGGTGGACGGATCGGCTTTTTACGGCGCTTTCCACATACGGCTTGGTCCGGATAGACCATTTCCGGGGCATAGACCGCTATTACGAGATCGATGCGGATGCGGAGAACGCCGTCTGCGGGGAATGGCGGGAAGGGCCCAAAGAAAAGCTCTTTTCGGAACTTGGCCATGACAAGGACCGCATTATTGCGGAGGACCTCGGCAATATCGATGAAGGTGTGCACGATCTTTTAAAGAAAACGGGCTTCCCGGGGATGAAAGTTTTGCTTTTTGCCTTCGACGGCAATCGGGACAATGAGTATCTTCCCAAAAACATTCCCGAAAACAGCGTCTGTTATACGGGAACGCATGATAACGACACCGTGAAGGGATATGCGGATTCGCTCTCTGCGGAGGAGTTCATTCTCCTTCGCGCGAGGCTTGCAATGGCGCTTAAGGAGAGCGGGATCGAAATGAAACTCAAAAAAAACGGAAACAATATTCCCGACGCTTTCATCCGTCTGGCCCTTGCCTCCAAGGCAAAACTCGCGGTCGTTCCCGTACAGGATATTTTGGGGCTCGGCAACGAGTCCCGCATGAACCTTCCCGGAACCACGGGAGAAAATTGGCTGTTCCGCCTCGACAGACCCATCGGGCGTTCTATGGCAAAATACAAAAAAATGATAAAAATTTATCGGAGGTAACTTTTATGGCAGAAAAGAAAGGATTCTTTGCGGAATTCAAGGCATTCATCACACGCGGTAATGTACTCGACATGGCCGTCGGCGTGATCATCGGCGGTGCGTTCAGTGCAATCGTCACGGCGCTCACCAACCAAATCATCATGCCCATCATCAATGCGCTTTTGTTTTTGATCACGGGCGGAAAAGGGTTGGAAAACATCTACACTTATATCCACAAGGCGATGATGGTGAACGAAGCGGGTGAAAGCGTGATCGATCTTGCGAATTCCATCTACATCGACTGGGGCGCATTTATCACGGCGATCATCAATTTCCTGTTAATCGCGCTTGTTCTGTTCCTCATCGTCAGGACAATGAACCGTATCCAAGAGAGTGCGAAGAATGCAAAGACGAAGTATGATCCTTTGACGAAGGAAGAGATCCAGACGCTCCGCAAGGACGGCAAGAACTGGAAAGAAGTTAAAAAAGCCGCTGCGGAAAAGCAGGCAAGGCTCGATCAAGAGGCTGCCGAGGCGGCGGCAACCGCTCCCGCGCCCGCTCCCACGACGGATGAACTCCTGATTCAGATCCGCGATCTCCTTCAAGCGCAGGCGGGAACGGAACGGATTGAACATAAAGAATAAGAGATAACGGTGGCCGTTGACGGAGGACACTATGTTCGGATTTTTGGGAATCGGGAAAAAGAAACGCCCGCAGGGTCCTGCGTTTGCAGAAGCGGAGCGGCAAATCAAAAAGTTTTGCACCGATCTCGGATTAAAGTTCGGCGTAGAAAGTCGGGAAAACAGCATCAGCATCACGACAGAGGATTTTTCCGTTCTCGGCCGGGTTGCCGAACGGCTGGATATAGACTATTCTTATTATCCGAAGAACGGGCATACAAATCTCACCGCCTATGTCTATTTTGGTGAAAGGCAGGTAACCGAAGAGATCCTGCGGTTTATCAATGATTTTAACCGCAAGAGCAGCTATTGGATGGCATGTATAGAGACGGACACGAATATTCCCTATTTGGGGTTTGCGGCATCCGTTGCCGATCCCGTCCCCGAGGACATTGCGCGCCATCTCGATTGGCTGTTTCGCTTTCTCCCTGCCACGGGCAACCGGGAGATCTTTCTCAGGCTGCTTGCCGAAGAAACGCCGTAATGTTATCAAACAATTATCCGCCCGCTTTTCGGGCGGATAATTGTTATGCACACATTTTTTCTCTTCCGACTACAATGAACGGGGAGAGCACATGCGTATCTGTTTTGTGACAAAGGGAAGTCTTGGCGAATTTTCGGACAGCTACGAGGGAAATCCGCCCGAAATAATTTGTTTCGGCTTTCAGGCAATCGGCAAGGTCTGCTATGAGCGGGAGCTGAAAGGGGAGACGAGTCTCTTCGAGGATGTCGCCCTTCTTTCCAAGGAACAGAAAAACGTCGTCGTCTGCGGCTGTTATACGGATGCCCGCGGAATTTTGCGCAAATCCGTCGTTGTAGCCGAACGGGGACGCATTCTGGGTGTCACGGATATGATGAACCGTCTTGACGGCGGGGAATTCCGTAGCGGTTCGGGCGTCAAAATTTTCGATACAAATGCAGGGAAATTGGGCGTCGTCGTTGCGGAAGATCTCTATTTTCCGCGCGTCATTGAGACGCTCTCCGTCTGCGGGGCCGAAGCCGTCATTGTCATCTTCGAGGAACTCACGGAAAGCCTCGAACAGGTTTTGATGCGTGCACAAGCGTTTATGTTCGGTATTCCCGTATGTCTGTGCGCATTCGGCTATGCAGAAACGGCGGATATTGGAGGAAAACTTTGTTTTGCTTCGCCGCAGAGCCCCTGTTTTTACGATCTCAGACGTGAGCAGGAGTATCACCTGATTGAAACGCGCAGACGAGGCTTTTTCAAAAAGAAAAAGGGAACTTTTTAGCGGCGGAAACGCAGTCTGCAGAGACCCGTTTCTTTCCGCCGCCGTATTTTCATGCGGAGAAAACCGAAAAAGGCTTGCCGCGGGGCAAGCCGTAATTTTTTTATTATTCGAGAAATTTTCCGTATCTGCGTCCCGCTTCCGCGGGATGTTCGGAAAGCGGCCATCTGTTATGAATGGTTGACTTTGCCGCACGGATATGATATAATTATATCAAATGTATCGTATTTTGTCAAGAAAAGAACTTAACGGCTCCGTCACAATGATCGAAGTGGAAGCTCCCCGTATTGCAGAGAAGGCATTGGCAGGGCAATTTGTTATTCTGCGCGTGGACGGGCGGGGCGAACGCATACCGCTTACCATTGCCGGGACGGACAGGGAGAGAAGCGCCGTGGAAGTTATCTTTCAGGTCGTCGGTGCGACGACGATGGCGCTTAACGGGAAGAAAGCGGGGGACTGTCTCGCCGATTTTGTCGGTCCTCTCGGGAACCCCACGGAGATCGGAGCCGTGAAGAAGGCAATCGTAGCCGGCGGAGGGGTTGGCTGTGCGGTTGTTCTTCCCGTTGCGCGCAGGCTCAAGGAAACGGGGGCGAAAGTGACTTCCGTTATCGGATTCCGGAGCAGGGAATTTGTCATTCTGGAAGAGGAATTCAGGGCCTGTTCCGACGATGTCATCGTTACGACGGACGACGGGAGTTATGGGGAGAAAGGAAATGTCTGCCTCCCTCTTCAGCGCATGGCAGAGGCCGATCGGCCGGATATTGTTTACGCCGGCGGGCCCCTCGTCATGATGAAGTTTGTTGCCGCAACGACGAAACCGTACAACATTAAGACAATCGCGAGCATGAATCCAATCATGATCGACGGCACGGGCATGTGCGGCTGTTGCCGTGTGACCGTGGGCGGCGAGATGAAGTTTGCCTGTGTGGACGGGCCGGAATTCGACGCGCATAAGATTGATTTCGACGAAGCGATCTACCGCAATCGCACCTATCTCGGCTTCGAGGCGGAAGAGCGGGAGAAACACTGCAATCTATTCAAAACGGAGGGGAAATGATGTACGATAAAAGGGAAACAAAGTATCCCATGCCCGTGCAGGATCCTCTCGTGCGGAATAAAAATTTCACGGAGGTGGCTCTCGGTTACGACGAAGAGACGGCCGGACTCGAAGCCCGTCGTTGCCTCCACTGCAAAAACCGTCCGTGTGTGGGCGGCTGTCCCGTTTCCATCCGCATTCCCGACTTTATCATGAAGATTTCGGAGGGGGATTTTGAGGGCGCATATCGGATTATTTCCGCGAGTTCCTCGCTTCCTGCCGTATGCGGAAGGGTTTGCCCGCAAGAGAAACAGTGCGAGGGATCCTGCGTCCGTGGTATCAGGGGAGAATCCGTCGCGATCGGAAGATTGGAACGCTTTGCGGCAGACTATCACTTTTCGCATGCGTGCCATGCCGCCCGCCCCGCTTCCAACGGACATAAAGTTGCCGTTGTCGGCTCGGGCCCGGCAGGGCTTGCCTGTGCGGGAGAACTCGCAGGCATTGGCTATGAAGTCACGATATTCGAGGCGCTTCATTTGGCAGGCGGCGTGCTCAGCTACGGCATTCCCGAATTCCGCCTTCCCAAGAAGATTGTCCGCCGCGAGGTTGAAAATTTAGAGGAACTCGGTGTCAGAATCGAGACGGACAGCGTCATCGGGCGGCTTTATTCGGTGGAAGAGCTGAAAAGAGAGCTCGGCTTCGAGGCCGTCTTTCTCGGGACGGGAGCAGGGCTTCCGCGGTTTATGGGCATCAAAGGGGAGAACGCGAAGGGCGTTTTTTCCGCCAACGAATATTTGACCCGCACCAATCTCATGAATGCGTATGAAGAAGACAGCGGAACTCCCGTTTACCGCGGGAAAAGGACGGCGGTTGTAGGCGGCGGGAACGTTGCCATGGACGCGGCGAGGACGGCGAAACGGCTCGGCGCGGAGCGCGTATTTATCGTATACCGCAGGGGGCGGGAAGAGCTTCCCGCCCGCAGGGAAGAGGTGGAGCATGCCGTGGAGGAAGGGATCGAATTGAAGCTTCTTACGAATCCCGTGGAAATCTTGACCGATGCGGAAAACAACGCCGTCGGACTGAAATGTGCGGAGATGGAACTCGGCGCACCCGACGCAAGCGGCAGAAGGAGGCCTGTCGTGAAGGAGGGAAGCGAATTTTCGATGGACGCCGACTGCGTCATCATGGCGCTCGGAACCTCCCCCAATCCGCTTCTCAAACAGGCGGCCGCGGGGATTGCAATCTCGCCTCAGGGGCAGATATTGGCGGATGAGGACGGAAGGACTTCGCTTGAAGGCGTCTTTGCGGGCGGGGACGCCGTGACGGGCTCTGCCACCGTCATTCTCGCCATGGGCGCGGGGAAAAAAGCCGCGAGGGCAATCGACGTGTATATAAAATCGAAAATTTGAGATACGCTTTTTTTCCCGCAGGCGGGGCCGTACGGCCGCTTCTAAACAGGTGTTTTAATTCATACATTACTGTATGAATTTTTTTTATCGCCATCGGATCGCGATGGGATTTTTGGCGATTTTTCTTGCCGTTGCCTTGACGTTCGGCGTCTGTTTTTTTGCGCTTTCGCGGACAGCCGCACAGACAAGCCGCCTTGTTGTCGTCATTGATGCGGGGCACGGCGGCGTGGACGGCGGCGTCGTCGGAATCGAAACCGGTAAAAAAGAAAGTGACATCAACCTCTCCCTATCGAGAATTCTTCAGGCGGATTTCGAGGAAGCGGGCTTTTACGTCATCCAAACCCGTCCTACGGAGGCGGGATTATACGGAACGGCAACAAGCGGCTATAAGAAGCGGGATATGAAAAAGCGCGCCGAGGTCATCAACGAAAGTGTTCCCGCGCTTGTCATCTCCGTGCATCAGAATTTCTTTTCCATGCGGTCGAGGCGGGGCGCGCAGGTTTTTTTTCGCGAGGGTTCCGCCGCTTCCCAAAGTCTTGCGGCGCACATTCAGACGTCCCTCAACGCCATGCCCGAGTGCGTCAGGAAATTAAACGCGCTTAAGGGCGATTATTATGTTTTGAATTGCAGCGAATATCCGTCGGTGATCGTCGAATGCGGATTTTTGTCAAATGCCGACGATGAAAAATTGCTCGTTACGGAGGATTACCAAAAGAAGATTGCGGCGGCGATTCTCGAAGGGGCGCTTTCTTTTCTCACGGCAGAGACTTCGTAGCGTTTGACAAATTTATATTTTTGTGCTATAATTTGACCGTTATGGCATACTGCAACAGGAAAACCTATGATTTAAGATATTCCGACTTCGATTTCAAGGATGAGCTTTCACCCTCGTGTCTCTTGTCGCTTGTGCAAGAATCCGCCTGCTTAAGTGCGAATGAACTCGGTTTCGGCTATGACGATTTGCGGCCGCTTGGTTACGGTTTTTTGGTGGTCAACACTTATTGCAAGTTTCGCCGTCCCGTGTCGTTTGGCGAAAATCTTACGATAGAGACGTGGCCGCTTCCGCCGCGCCATGTCATCTTCGAAAGGCACTACCGCGCTCTCTCCGGCGAAGAGGAAGTTGCCGCGCTTGCGTCCCGTTGGTGTCTCGTGGATACATCGGATTTTTCTTTGCTTTTGCCCGAAAAAATGGGAAATGTTCACACAAACTGTCCCTACCGTAGCGATAAGGCCGTCGAAGTTCCGTCATGGAAGGTGCAAAAAATAACAGAGGGCAGGGAGATTTATCGCATGCGGGTGAACGCTTCCCACTGCGATCACTTTATGCATGCCAATAATGCCCGTTATCTTGACTTTTTTATGGATTGCTTTTCAATAGAGGAAATCCGTCAAAGGCAAATTTCTTCCTTTTGTATCGCTTACTCCAAGCAGGCAAAGCCGGGGAGAGAACTCTCTTTTATGCGGCAGGATTTTGAGGGATATTCCGTCTGCGAAGCGAGGTCGGAGGGAGAACTTCTGACGCAGTTCCGCGTGGATTGGGGGGAGCGCCATGAAAGGCGGTGAGCCCGCCATTCCGGATTATGTGAATTTCCGTAAAAAGATGTTTATTCTCTGAAATCGGCGCTCGGGCGCCTTTTTTATACTTTTTTTAATTTTGCATTGTATTATGTCAGGCATAATACTTAAATTACAATAAGTTTATCGAGCGAAAGGCGGGCAAATGTATTTTTTGAAATTTTTTTGCCTTGCTTGACGGATATTTTTCATTATGCTATAATTATCGGGAAGAGATACGGAGGAAAGGACGATGCTTCGTGACATGCTCTACGAAGAGAGTGCTTCGAGTACCCGCGGAAAGAGGGAAGAAAAATTTTACACTTTCTTTTTGGTATTGGCGGTTGGCTTTTTTGTCGCGGCGGGGATTGCGGTCTTCTTTGCGGTTCCGTTTATTCAGGGGATCGTAACCGACGGGGAACTTTCCGCTTCCGGGAAGGCTTTCAACATCGGATTTATGATTTTCCTCGTTGTTGTATGTCTGGTGAGCGGAATTATTTGTTGGTTTGTCAGAAAGAGGTTCAACGTCAGCTTTGACTATACGTTTGTAGAGGATGAACTGCGTGTAACAAAGGTTTTCAACGGAAAGTCGAGAAAAAAATGCGTCACGATTTCATCCGTTTCCATTCTGAAAATCGGTTGGTGCGAGAAATCTTCTTATCGGGATGTATTAAGGGGAATAGATGGTAAGCCGATACTTCTGACCCCCAACGCGGCTCCCGCGGACGGGAAACAATTTGTGTATTTGCTTGTCAGCGGGTCTCTCGGGAAAAAACTCTACGTGCTCGAATGCCGTCAGATTTTGATGGAATATATTGTCCAAAGCGCTGGAATTGATAAATTGGAACGGGAATGATTTACTTTGACAATGCCGCGACTACGCGTCCGCTTGTTGGGGCGCTTCAAAGAGCGGCGGAATTTTTAAACGAACTTTATTATAATCCCTCCGCCCGCTACGGCGGGGGCTTTGCCGTCTCAAAAAAACTCGGTTCGATGCGCGAAACTCTTTTAGGTTATTCGGGAGCGTCGGGAGGATACGATCTTATTTTCACTTCCTGCGGCACCGAGGCCGACGGCCATGCGATCTTTTCGTGCGGAAAGCGGGGAAACGTCGTTACGACGGCGGGGGAGCATGCGGCGGTATATTCGGCCTGCAATGAACTGAAAAACCGCGGTGTCGAAGTACGTTTTGCACCGGTGGAGAAGGACGGAAGCGTAAAGGCCGAAAGTATTTTGCCCCTTGTGGACGAAAAGACAAGCCTTGTTTCCGTTGTTCACGTCAATAACGAGACGGGCGCCGTCAACAATATCGCTGCGATTTCAAGAGCCGTCAAGGAAAAAAATCCGCGCGCTTTATTTCACAGCGACGGTGTTCAGGCCTTCGGAAAACTGAATTTTCTTCTCCCGCAGGACGTTGATCTGTATTCCGTCAGTGCACACAAGATTGGGGGATTGAAGGGTACGGGCGCGCTTATAAAGCGGAAAAATCTCGCCTTAGCTCCTTATATATACGGCGGAGGGCAGGAAAACGGCCTTCGGAGCGGCACCGAAAATACATTTGGCATCGCCGTCTTTGCGTATGCGGCGGAGGAGAAATTCAAAACACTCAGAGAGGATTTTGTAAGGCTTAAAGCATATCGGGAGCGATTGTGGGAAGGGCTCGATCCGTCGGTCTTTACCCGAATATCTCCCGAAAACGGCTCCCCGTATATCATGACGGTTTCTGCCGCAGGTATGCGCGGGGAAGTATTGCAACGTATGCTTTGGGATAGGGGGCTCTGCGTCGGAACGGGCAGCGCCTGTTCCTCCAAGAAACGTTTCAGCCGTATTATGACGGCTTGCGGATATGGGGAAGACGTGCTCGACGGCGTTCTCCGCATGAGTTTTTCTCCGGCTACGACGGAGGAAGAAATCCGTGCGGCCGCCGTGATCTTAAATTCTACCGTGAAAGAGTACCAAAGGAATACAAATTAAATGGAAAAAGTCGTCATCATCCGCTATGCGGAAATTCATTTGAAGGGCAAAAACCGCGGCTATTTTGAGCGGGTTTTTGCAAACAATCTCGAAAAGGCCCTGAAGGGCATCCGCCATGAGATCCACCGCACGAGCGGCAGATATTTAATTGCCGATTTCGATGAGGAAATGGCCGGCGAGATCCAAAGACGCGTTGCGAATGTATTCGGCGTCCATTCTTATTCCGTGGGGTTGCTCACGGGGAACGATGAAGACAGCATTTTCGCCGCCGCGCAACTCGTAGCGCCGGAAACGGGTACGTTTAAAGTGGAGACGCATCGCGGGGATAAGCACTATCCCTTGACGTCTATGGAAATCAGCGCCCGCATCGGCGGCAGGCTTTTGGGCGCAAATCCGGGTTTAAAGGTTGATGTTCACAATCCCCGTCACACTGTTTATATTGATATTCGCGAGAGCGGCAAGGCCTTGATTTTCAGTTCCTTTACCAACGGTCCTCACGGAATGCCCGTTTCTACCGCAGGGAAAGGGCTTCTCCTTATTTCGGGCGGAATCGACTCTCCCGTTGCGGGCTATATGATGGCAAAACGCGGCATGACCGTCGAAATGCTCCATTTTCACAGTTATCCGTATACGAACGAAGCCGCCAAGGAAAAGGTGGTTTCACTCGCAAAAATTTTGTCCGGTTTTACGCTGGTTACAAGGCTGACGACGGTAAGTGTTACGCATATTCAGGAAGAAATCCACAGGAAATGCGCCGCCGAGCTCAACGTGACGCTTTTGAGACGTTTTATGTTTCGCATAGCAGAGCGCATTGCCGTACGGGAAGGGGCAGGCTGTCTCGTCACGGGGGAAAGTCTCGGGCAGGTCGCAAGCCAGACGCTCGAGGGGCTGACTTCCTCAAATGCGGTTGTAAAACTTCCCGTCCTTCGCCCCCTTATCGGATTCGACAAGGAGGACATCATCGAAGCCGCAAAAAAAATCGGTACTTACGGGACATCCACTCTGCCGTATGAGGACTGCTGCACCGTATTTCTACCCGATTTTCCCGCAATCAGGCCGAAACTTTCGTTCATCGAAGACGAGGAGAAAAAGCTTGACGTCAACGCCCTCGTTGAGGAAGCACTTTCCACAAGGGAAATTATCCGATTCTAATCTTTCCACCAATCCTCGGGAAGGGAACTGCATATTTTAATATGGACGAGGGGGAGATAGAGCGTCTCTCCCTCCGTGTTTTTATAGACCGGGGTCACGCTGTAGCGATAACTCTCGCCTGCTATGACGGAGTTGTCGCTGATGCATTTTTGATATTTTCCGCTGTAAATCGTGGTTTCAACGCCACGATTTTCTCTTTTAATAATATAATCATAGTATTCTGCCTGACATAGTACTATGCTGACGGCCCCGTTATTGACATAAATTGACGGCATTTCTATTTTCGGTGACGAATACTTCGTGCTCATCTCTTTGGGCGCCGAACTCTTTTTAAAGAGTTCCTTTCTGTCCGTCAGGAAAGGAGAATTGGGGTCCGAGAGCAGGATCCTGTGGTTTGTTTCGTATTCCTGCATATCTATCAGAAGCTCTTCCACGCCACCGCAGGCGGGAAAGTCGGCGGGAGAATGTGACTTATAGATTTCTTTTAAGATTCCGAGGACAAGGTTTGCCGGCATACCTCCGCCCGTGGCCCGAATTTCCGTATTGTCTCTGTTGCCGAGCCAAACGGCGGCAGTGTCTTCCGATGTGTAGGCGATCGTGTAAGCGTCGGTGTTTCCCGTTTTGCCTTCGGCTGTCCCCGTTTTGGCACAGACGGCGAAGGGCAGATTTTTTAATTTTTTTGCCGTGCCTTCCTTGACGGCAGTCTTCAGCATATCGTTGATGAGATAGCTCGTTTCCTCCGAAAATACGCGCGTTTCTCTCGGTTTATATGCATAGATGATTTTTCCTTTGCTGTTTTCAATGCGGGAAATGACTTTCGACGGCGCAAAAGTGCCCATGTTTGCAAAGACGGCGTATCCATCCGCAAGGGCGGGGAGCGTGAAGCCCTGCTTCATGCCGCCCAGAGCGAGCGCAAGGGAATAATCGCTCTCGTCGATGTGCAAATTCATCTTTTCGAGATACGCGGCGGCCTTCTCGCAACCCATGGAGTTGAGTATTTTGACGGCGGGAATGTTCACGCTGTGCGAAAGCGCATATCTGGCACTCATGTATTGTCCGCTTGCGCCGTCAACATCGTCGGGGCAATAGCCCGAAAAATCTGTCTTTGTGTCCAGAATGGGCGTTGCGGGGCAGATGAGATCCTCTTCGATCGCGGGGCCGTAGACGAGCAGAGGTTTCAGGGTTGAGGCGGGGAGCCTTTTCAGAACCCCGCAGGTCGAATAAAACGCCTTTATTCCATTCGTGCGGTTGTTGCGGACGAGTGCGCATACGTCGGAATCGGCTTCCGTTTCTTCCAATTTCTTCTGCAAATTTTTATTTAAAAAGGTGTAGACGCGGATGGAATTCAAATCTCCCGTATCGGCTTCGGGAAAGATTTCCGAAAGTTCCTCGAAGACGAGGGAAAGATAGCTGTCGTTTTTCTTCGTCGGGGCAGGAAGGTCCGGCAAGGGAGTCCCTGCGGATATTTCGTATTTCGCCTCATCGAGGTATCCCTGTTCTTTCATGAGTTTCAGCACGAAATTGCGGCGCGTGAGGCACGCCTCCGCATTACGGAAGGGAGAATAGCCGTTGGGGGACTTGACGAGCGCGGCAAGCATGGCGCTTTCTGCGGGAGAAAGTTCCTCCGCCTCTTTGCCGAAGTAAAAATCGGACGCCGCTGCGACGCCGAATACGTCGTGGCCGAAGTAGATGGAGTTAAGGTATAGCTCGACGATTTCGTCTTTCGTGTACTTTTTTTCGAGTTGCCGTGTCAGTTTTACTTCTTTCAGTTTACGGTTGATTGTCTTTTCGCTCGAAAGATGCGTATTTTTAATGAGTTGTTGGGAGATGGTCGAAGCTCCCTCGCGGAAGGAAAATGTCCTGAGATTTTTAAGAAGCGCTCCGCCGATACGCCTGTAGTCGAGGCCGTGGTGTGTGTAGAAACGCTTGTCTTCAACGGCTACAAATGCCTGCGGGACATATTCGGGCAGATCGGCTATGGAGACGCTCTTGCGCGTTGCCGATTCTATTTGTTCTCCGTCTTCGTCATAGACGCGTACGCATGCGGTGGAGAGTTTTAATTTTTCGCTATCGAGGTTTACCCCGGCGGTCACGCCGAAATAATAGAATATTCCGCCGAGAAAAAGAGTTGCCGATACACCGAGAGGAATAAGGATTGCAAGGATTACTTTTTTCATCTGTGACAGTATGTGCCGGGACAAAAAAAAATAAGCGTTGCAACCGCCGGATTTATATGTTATAATGGGTTTGTTGCCCGTCACGGCCGTTAGCGGAGCCGAAGGAGGAGATTTTGAACAGAGTGAAGATTACCGTCATGAGAATGGCATGCTACCGCGATTTGATTGAAAAGTACGAAAATCCCATTCCCCATCCTTGCGGCCTGAAGGAGGGGCAGGTGTTTTTTGCGGACGGACGAAAAAAGCCGCAGGGGCTTTGCGACAGCGCGTGGGAGACCCTGTTCCCGTTCGTTACGGTGCTTGCGCATGGGGGAGGAGATTTTTACGGCGGTTGGATGAAAAACAAAAAATCGGCCATGATTTCATGCAATGACGGCTTTCGTCCCGTCAGTTTCCTGTTGGAGACGGCGGATGAAGGGGCAGATTGAAGGTTTTTGGGATTTTCTCCCGAAAGATGATTGAAAAAATTATTTGAATATGTTATAATATTTCGGTATGATAACGCTACAGGAAATTATTGATGAAAGCCGTAAAATTGTCTTTTTCGGCGGTGCGGGCGTATCTACGGAGAGCGGGATTCCCGATTTTCGTTCCGCGAGCGGGCTTTACCGCCAAAAATCCGCCGTTCCGCCGGAGACGATTGTTTCGCATGAGTGGTTTTTTTCCCATACGGAAGAGTTTTTTGATTTCTACCGCGAAAAGATGCTGTCTCTTGGGGCGGAGCCCAACGCGGCCCATAAAAAACTCGCGGAAATGGAGCAAAAAGGGAAACTCCTCGCCGTTATCACACAGAACATCGACGGGCTTCATCAGAAGGCGGGAAGCAAAAACGTATATGAACTTCACGGCACCGTGCATAAAAATACATGCTTAAATTGCGGAAAAACGTATCGGGCGGAGAAAATTGCCGCAACAAAGGGGATTCCTTACTGCGATTGCGGGGGGATTATCAAACCGGACGTCGTACTGTACGGCGAACAGCTCGATGAGGAGACCGTCGGAGGAGCGTTGCGCGCCATTGCCGCGGCCGATACCCTGATCGTGGCGGGGACGTCTTTGACCGTCTATCCCGCGGCGGGTTTTGTGAATTATTTCAAGGGAAAATATCTCGTCCTTATCAACCGTGACCCCACGCCGCTCGACGGCCGATGCAACCTCGTCCTTCATGGCAAGGTGGGCGAAATTCTTTCGGAAATCAAGGTATGAAATATCACATCGTAACATACGGCTGCCAGATGAACGTGCACGAATCGGAAAAGATTGCGGGCATTCTGAAAGAGAAGGGCTACACCGAGGAATCGGACATCGACGACGCCGACATCATCGTCTTTAATACCTGTTGCATCCGCGAAAATGCCGAAAATCATGCTTTCGGCAATATCGGTGCGCTTAAAAAGCATAAGCGCGAGAAAAAAGACCTCATTATCGCCGTTGGCGGGTGTATGGCACAGGAAAAGGGAAAGGCGGAACTTATCAGGCAAAAGTTCCCTTTTGTTGACATACTCTTCGGAACGCATAATTTGAATGATCTCGGAGACCTTATCGACCGGAAGAGGGCGCAGGAGAAGCGCGTCTTCTCTCTCAAAGAGGAGAGGGGGGGCGCCGAGGACAATATTATCCCCGTCCGTACGGGGTATCCCGGAGCGTGGGTCAATATCATGTACGGCTGCAACAACTTCTGCTCCTACTGCATTGTGCCCTATGTGCGGGGCAGAGAGATTTCGCGGAATGCGGACGACATCGTCCGCGAAGTGGAAGCGCTTGCAAAGGAAGGATATAAGGAGATCACGCTCCTCGGCCAGAACGTCAATTCCTACTGCGGCGGCGACGGGACGGATTTTCCGGGACTTTTGGACAGATGTGCCTGCGTTGAAGGGAATTTCCGCCTTCGCTTTATGACTTCCCATCCCAAAGATTTTTCCGCAGAACTTGTCGGGGTCATCAAAAAGCACAAAAAAATCTGCAACTCCGTACATTTGCCCGTGCAGTCCGGCTCGGACCGTATTTTAAGTCTCATGAACAGGCATTATACGCGGGAAAAATATCTCGATGAAATTGCTCTCCTGCGCCGCGAAATTCCCTCCTGCGCCGTGACGACGGATATCATTGTCGGTTTTCCCACCGAGACGGAGGAAGAATTTCAAGAGACTTTATCCCTCGTGAAGGAGGCGGGCTTTGCCTCGGCGTTTATGTTCGTTTATTCTCCGAGGACAGGCACCAAAGCGGCCTCGATGGAGGGGCAAATTCCGGAGGAAATTTCAAAGGACAGGCTGAACCGTCTCATCGGTGCCGTCAATGAACAGACGCGTGAAATCAGTGCGGGCTATGTCGGCAAAAACTGCGAAATTCTCTGCGAAGGCTACGATGAGAAGAAGAGACTCTATCTCGGCAGGGACGAATACGGCAGAATGGGATATTTCGAGGGCGAAAAGTGCCTGATCGGAAAATTTGTAACGCTTAAGGTAGAGCGTGCAAACGGCATTTCCCTTTATGGGAGTATTGTAAAATAACGGAGGATAAATCATGGCGCTTTCACCTATGATGGAACACTGGAGAAAGGTCAAAAATGCGCATCCGGATTGCATTGTTTTTTATCGCCTGGGCGATTTTTACGAACTGTTTTTTGAGGATGCCGAAAAGGGGAGCAAGATCCTCGATCTGACGCTCACGGGCCGTGACTGCGGGCTCAAAGAGAGGGCGCCGATGTGCGGCGTTCCCTATCACGCCGTCGACTCTTACATTCAGAAACTCGTGGAGGCGGGCGAGAGGGTGGCGATTGTCGAACAGCTTTCCGATCCGAAAGCGGGAAAGGGCATGGTTGACCGCGACGTCATCCGCATCGTAACGGCAGGTACCGTTACGGAAGAGAGCCTTCTTGATGAAAAGAGGAACAATTATATCTCTTGCGCCTGCAAAAAGAACGGTAAATATGCCCTCGCATGGGCAGATATTACGACGGGGGAAATGTGTTGCAGTGAATTTCCCGACGCCGAAAAGTGCTTTTCCGCCCTGATAAACCTCTCTGTCGCCGAGATTATCTGTAACGACGATTTTCTCTTGGATACGAAGGACAGAGCCGAGGTGACCCGCGGGTTGCTCCCTCCGATCTCTTGTTATCTTCCTTATGCTTTCCAGCTTGCAGGTGCAGAGAAGGCTCTGAAAGACCAGTTTTCCGTGGCGTCGTTGGATGCATTGGGGCTCGGCGGCCGTGAAGAGGTTACGGTTGCGGCAGGCGCTCTCATCTCCTATCTGCTTGAGACGCAGAAACATGCCCTCAAAAACATCAATCAATTGCATTTTGCCGATTCCTCCGGCTATATGACACTCGACGCTTCTGCTCTGAGGAATCTCGAGATATTAAAGAATAACGCAGAGGGAAAGAAATTCGGTTCTCTTCTGTGGCTTCTCGACAGGACAAAGACGGGCATGGGGGCAAGGAAGCTCTCCTCCATTCTTTTGAATCCGCTCAGGGACATTGCCCGGATCAACCAAAGGCTGGATGCGGTGGACGAACTCTTTCAGGCAGGCGTCGTAAGGATGGGACTTTCCGATATGCTCGCCGGCATGCGGGATGTCGAGCGCCTCACGGGGCGCATTTCCAACGGCAACTTACAGCCGAAAGACTGTATTGCGCTCTCTTCCTCCCTTGCAATCGTTCCGAACATCAAATTTCAGCTCAGCGGTTTTAATGCCGCGCTTCTTTCTTCCATCGCGGGGCGGCTTGCGGACACGCGGGAGATGTGCACGCTTATCGACGGTGCAATCGCCCCGAATGCGACTACTTTGAAAGAAGGGGGCTATATCAAGGCGGGGTATAACGAGCAGTTGGATGCTCTGCGTGACGTCAAGACAAAGAGCAAGGCCCTTCTTGCCGAACTTGAGGCGCGCGAGAGGGAAAAGACGGGAATAAGGACATTAAAAATAGGTTATAACCGCGTGTTCGGATATTATATCGAAGTCAGCAACAGCTTCAAAGACCGCGTACCCTATTCCTATACAAGAAAACAGACGCTTGCGAACGGCGAACGCTACGTTAGCGAGGAACTCAAGGCGCTTGAAACAAAGATTTTGGGGAGCGACGATCAGGCCCAACGGCTGGAAGAGCATCTGTACAACGAACTTCTTGAAATTTTGGCGAAAAATATCGTCGTTTTTCAGAAGATCGCGGAGGCGATTGCAGAACTCGACGTGCTCGTCTCCTTTGCGGCGGTCGCAAAAGAGAACAAATTTACCCGTCCGGAGATCACGGAGGGCGGCGCACTCGAAATCGAAGAGGGGAGGCATCCCGTTGTCGAAGCAATCTCGAAAGAACGCTTCGTTCCCAACAACTGTCTTCTCGATAACGGCGAAAACCGCACAATGATTCTGACGGGTCCCAATATGGCGGGCAAGAGTACCTATCTGAGGCAGACCGCACTCATTGTATATATGGCGCATGTGGGATGTTTCGTTCCCGCGAAGAGGGCCGCCGTTCCGCTTACGGATCGGATTTTCACGCGGATCGGCGCGAGCGACAACCTGATTCTTGACCGCAGTACTTTTATGGTGGAGATGACGGAAGTCGCCAATATTTTGAGGAATGCGACGGAGAACAGCCTCCTCATTCTCGACGAGGTCGGGCGGGGGACAAGCACGTTTGACGGGCTGTCCATCGCATGGGCGGTGATTGAATATCTGACGCGGAATATCCGCGCCAAGACGCTCTTTGCCACCCATTATCACGAACTAACCGAACTTGAGGGCAAGCTCGAAGGAGTCAAAAACTATAAGATAAGCGTGCGGGAGATTGCGGGAAGCGTCGTATTTTTAAGAAAGATTGTGCGCGGCGGGGCTTCGCGCTCATTCGGCGTGGAAGTTGCCGCGCTTGCGGGGGTTCCGGAAGCCGTGATCTCGCGTGCGAAGGAGATTTTAAAGTCGCTCGAAAAAAACGATAAGGCGCGCGAAAGAGCTTTTGCGGACGATGCGGAAGAGGTGACGGAGGAGAAAGAGGTTTTGGATCTGAGAGAGGAGCTTAACGGCCTCGACGTCGATCAAATTTCCCCCATGCAGGCGCTTGCGCTCATTTCCGAGTGGAAGGAGAAGATAAAATGATCAATATATTATCCCCCGACGTTTACAACCGTATTGCGGCGGGGGAAGTTGTCGACCGTCCCTATTCCGTCGTCAAAGAGCTTGTTGAAAACGCCGTCGATGCGGGGGCAACCGAAATACGGATCGAGATCGAGGGCGGCGGAAAACAAAAGATTCGCGTTGCCGATAACGGTTGCGGGATACCCGAAGAGGAGCTCCCCAAGGCCTATTATCCCCACGCTACAAGTAAGCTTACGGATGCGGAGGATCTCTTCACCGTTTCCACGCTCGGTTTCCGCGGCGAGGCCATTGCGTCCATTGCTTCCGTATCAAAGATGAATATCGTCTCCGATGCGGGCAGGGGGGCGCATTCTCTTGCCTGCGAAGGGGGTGTTTTGGGCAAAGTTCTTCCCTCGGCGGGAGCAAGGGGCACGGAGGTCACCGTCTCCGATCTTTTTTATAATACTCCCGCGCGTCTCAAGTTTCTGAAATCGGACAGTCAGGAAGAGGCGGATGTCACCAACATGATCGTTCGTTTTATTCTCTCACGGCCCAATATATCCTTTACTTACACTTCCAACGGAAAACTCAAATACCGCTCTCTCGGCGAGGGGCTTCTTTCCGCCGTTGCGGTCGTCTACGGAGCCGCAACGCTCGAGCATTGCCTTGAAATCTCCGCCGATAAACACGGAATTTTCCTTCACGGTTTCATCGGGGACAGAAATTTCTCCAAGCCGAACAGAACCTACCAAAGCCTTTTTGTGAACGGCCGCTATGTCGTTAACCAGACGGTCGGTTCCGCCGTCACAAATGCTTACGCCGCTTATCTCATGAAGCGGCAATATCCGTTTTATGTGCTTTTTTTGGATGTTCCGCAGGAAATTGTCGACGTCAATGTGCATCCCAATAAGGCAGACGTCCGTTTTCAGGATAATCAGATCATCTACGGCAGCGTGTATTCCGTTTTATCCTCGGTGCTCGACGGCAATTCGCGTGCGGTTGAGTATCTTGTAAGCTATCAAGGGAATGCGGAGGAAAACACGCCGGCACAATCGGCATCCGGGGCGCCTGCGGTATCCGGGAGGACAATGACCTATGAAGAGGCCAAAAAGGAACTTCAATTCGATGTTTCTCCTTTGAAAAACAACCCTTCGGAGCCCCGTTTCTATACGCCTGACCCCGTGCAATATTCCGTTCACGCACCCACGGGCGCCGTTAAAGTCGAAACGCAGGAGGACATCTTTGCCGAAAACCGGCGGTTACTCCGCGAGGAGGAACGCAGGGCAAAACAGGAAAGGGTAGACGTCAAAAATCTTGAGTTCAAAGGGGAGCTGTTCCATACTTATCTCATCTATGAGGCGGGGGATGAAGCCTTCATCGTCGACCAGCACGCGGCGCATGAGCGGCTGAATTACGATAGGTTACAAGCAAAACTTGCCGCGCGTACCGTCGTCTCCCAGCCAATGCTTATTCCGTACTTATTGGAAGTCAACCCCTCCGAATTTGTATTTCTTAAAAAAAATTTTCCGATTTTGAGGGAAATTGGCTTTGATATTGAAGAATTCGGCACAAATTGCGTGAAAGTTTCCGCCGTGCCGGGCGACCTTGCCGACATCGATCTTTCCGCCTTTTTCGAAGAGGTCCTCTCATCGTTGGAATCCCTTCGCGCCATAAAACTTTCCGATCTTCTGAAAGACAGGCTCGCCTCGGCTGCATGCAAAGCAGCCGTGAAGGGAGGCGAGTATCTGACGGATGAAGAGGCGCGGAAACTTCTTGAACGCATGGACGGGGATATGGGGCTTAAATGTCCGCACGGGCGGCCCGTCGCGGTGAAAGTCAAACGCAGCGAACTCGAAAAACTTTTCAAGCGCATTGTATGAAGAAAATTCTTGTTATTTGCGGCCCGACAGCGTCCGGAAAGAGCGCCCTTGCGGTGGAATGCGCCCGCCTTTTGGACGGAGAGGTTGTCTCCTGCGATGCATTTCTGATTTACCGCGGGCTGAATATCGGAACCGCGAAGCCGACGGATGAAGAAATGGGAGGGATTCCGCACCACATGATCGATATTGCGGATCCTGCGGAGAAGTTTTCCGTCAGCGATTTTGAGAAAATGGCCCTTCCCATTGTCGGTGACATCTTTGCAAGGGGAAAAATCCCCATTCTATGCGGCGGCACGGGGTTTTATCTCAATGCCATTCTCTATCGGCATGCCTTCGGCGGCGCTCCCGCCGATCAAAATATACGGAAAAAATACGAGGCCTTTGCCGAAGAGAAAGGTAAGGAAGCCCTGCATGCGCTTTTACAACGGGTAGATCCCGAAAGCGCAGAAAAACTTCACCCGAACGATGTGAAACGGGTCATCCGCGCGCTTGAAATTTACGAACTTACGGGGAAGAAAAAGTCGGAGCAAAGCGATGGAGGCGAGCCCCGTTATCCGTTCGAAGCATTTGAATTCGGATACACCCGCGGGGAACTCTATCAACGCATAGACAGAAGGGTTGATGGTATGATGGCGCGCGGGCTCATCTATGAAGTTCAAAATCTTTTACAAAGTGGGGTGCCTGCAGACGCACAGTCTATGCAGGGGATAGGGTATAAAGAGGTTATTGAATGCTTAAATAATGGCGATTTGCGAAGTACTATTCCAGACATAATTAAGAAAAATACGCGTAATTATGCCAAAAGACAGGAAACTTTTTTCAAAAAAATGAAAAATTTACACAAAATCCATCCGTGCGAGACAGAGATAGCGGCAAGAGAGGTTGTAAAGATATATGAAGATAGATGAAATTATAAAATCTGCCGAGAACGATTTAAAGGACAGATTTGAAGAAGTGGATGAAATAGCTCTATTCAACCAAAAGAAAGTGTTAAATGCTTTTCGCGGGGAGCGGATTGCCTTGCGGCACTTTGCGGCAAGTACCGGTTACGGATACGGGGATGAGGGAAGAGAGGCGCTCGGTAACGTGTATGCCCGTGCTTTCGGTGCGGAGGCGGCCATCGTTTCGCCCGCTCTTTTGTCGGGTACCCATGCGCTTACGGTTGCGCTTTTCGGCGTTCTCCGTCCAAAAGACCGCATTCTTTTTGTCACGGGACTGCCGTATGACACAATCCGTCCCGTGGTTTGGGGCAAGGATATAGGTTCCCTTGCCGATTTCGGTGTGGAAGGAGAAGTTTTGCCTCTTTCGGAAAACGGGAAAATCGACTTTTCGGCATTTGAAGCGAAACTGAAAAAAGAGCACTTTGACATGCTCTATCTGCAACGCTCACGCGGCTATGAACTCCGCGACGCCTTTTCCGTCGGCGGAATCGGAGAATTTATTTCGTTTGCCCGCAAAAACGGATTTGAGGGGTGCATTTTCGTGGATAACTGCTACGGCGAATTCGTAGAAAAAAGGGAACCCACGGAAGACGGCGCCGATCTCATTGTCGGGAGTCTCATCAAAAACCCCGGGGGCGGCCTCGCTCCCACGGGCGGCTACATCGCGGGAAAAGAAAAGTATATCAAACTATGCGAAAACCGTCTTACGGCTCCGTCCGTCGGGGGGGAGATCGGCTCGAATGCCTATGGGTATCGCCCGTATTTTCAAGGATTTTTCCTTGCGCCGCACGTCGTGGCGCAGGCTTTGAAGGGAGGGCTTCTCATCGGCAGATGTATGGAAATTCTCGGCTACGAAAACTATCCCGCCACCGGGGAACCCCTTGCCGATATCACGCGCGCCATTCGTTTCAATACCGAAAAAGAGCTTTGCGACTTCATCCAATCCGTGCAGGACGTTTCGCCCGTCGATTCCTTTGCCAAATTGGAACCGTCGGAAATGCCGGGCTATGACGATAAGGTGATCATGGCCGCAGGGACCTTTGTTGCCGGGGCGAGCATCGAGCTCTCCGCCGATGCGCCCGTAAGGAAGCCATACACGGCTTATTTTCAGGGCGGGCTTACCTATGAACACTGCAAACTCGCCTGCATTGCGGTTCTCGAAAAGCTTTTGAAATGAAAATAAAACCATAAAAAACGCTCTCCAAAGCCGTCGGGAGGGCGTTTTTTGCTGTTTTGTTATTTTGTGCCGAAAAGCCTGTCGCCCGCGTCGCCGAGCCCGGGAAGAATGTAGCCGTTTTCATTGAGGCATCTGTCGAGGGTGGAGATGTAGATTTGGACATCGGGGTGGGTTTTCGCGACGCGTTCCACGCCTTCGGGCGCGCCGATGACGGACATCAGTTTGATGCGCTTGCAACCCCGCTTTTTCAGTGCCGCAAGGGCGTCGCAGGCAGACCCGCCCGTTGCGAGCATGGGATCTACGAGAAGAACCATTTTATTTTCGATGCCGTCGGGCAGTTTGCAATAATATAGCTGCGGTTCAAGCGTCTTTTCATCGCGGTACATGCCGATGTGCCCGACCTTGGCATTGGGGAACACTTTATGCACGCCGCTCACCATGCCGAGTCCCGCCCTTAGGATGGAGACGATGGCTACGCTTCCTTCGGGAACGCGATACTGCCGCGTGGTCTCAAGCGGCGTCTCTACGAGCACGGGTACGAGTTCCACGTCCCGCATGCTCTCATAGGTCATGATGATGGTAATCTCTTCGATGAGTTCGCGAAATTCTTTCATCCCCGTGTTTTTATCGCGGAGAACCGCGATTTTATGGTTGATGAGGGGATGATCGAAGATAAAAACGTTATCCATGCCACTTCTCCGTATTTCGTATTTTCCTTCACTATCATATCATAGTTGAAAAAATATTACAAGGAATGAATTCCAAAAATTTTCGTTATTTTTAAAAATTGTTTCGAAGGCGGTTTTCTTGCGCCCGATTCCGTAGGAAAATAATCGGTTGAACATATAAATACAAAGACCCGCCGATAGCGGGCCTTTTGCCGTCCGAAACGTACGCTTTAATTATCTGCTTTGTATCTCACGGGCTCTTCGTTGACCTTCTCATACCCTTTTTTGGGTTTTTTGCGGAAGAAATCAATTCGGTTGCCGAATTTCAGAAGCAAAACCGTAACGGCGATTGCAAAAATAGCGATAACAATTACAATGATCGTCCACGGTTCGAGAGATTCGGCCTTCACGCGCGACCACAGCTCATTGATGCGAACACTGGCCTCCTCGTCGTAATAGTCCATAACCGCACTGCGCGCAATGACTTCCGGAGAGGGGAACTGGGCAAAAAGTTGCCTCTTTTCCGCCTGTTCGGGCTCTGCGGGGATACTGATATGTTCGTCTTCGGCATGATCTTCACCGTAAAAGAAGTAACTTAAATCATAATCGACGGGTTCGCTGTATTCCTCGCCTTCTCCGTATTCTTCTTCGGGATAGTAACCGTAGAAATAGTCGGCATAGTCGAGCATTTCCTGTTCTTCTCCCGAAATGACGGAGGTATAGCCGATGTAATAGCTGTTGCGCATGGCGTTTTGCGGCATGGACATGAAGTTGACAAAGGCTTCGGCCGCTTCCCGGTTTGCGCCTTTCGGCATGACCCAACCGTCGAAGAAGAGATTGGACCCCGCTTCGGGCACAAAGTAGTTGAGATACGCCGTATCCTCGTCTTCGCCGTCTTCGCTTTTTCCGCTTTCCGCAAGGTCGAGCGCGTATACGGCGTCCCCGCTCCATGCATAGTTGAGCCAGATCTTGCCATGCACCATGTCCGATTTTCCCGTATCCGTCTCGAAGCTGTAAATGTTGTTCTTGATGTTCATGAGGGTAGGTTCAACTTCGGATATTGTTTCTTCGTCGGTTGCGTTGAAGATTGCGGTCAGACTGGAAATGTAGTCGTCGGCCGTCCTGTCAAGGCCCATGAGTTTGTCCTGATATGTCACGCCGAGGGCGGCAAAGTAAGTATCGCGCACATTGTCTTTTGCGGTGATCCTGCCCTTGAAGCGCTTGTCCGTGAAAACGTTCCAGCCGAACTTTTCAAGATCTTCCTCCGAAATGCCTGTGGCGGAGAGGGGAGCGGGATTGTAAACGAATCCCGTTGTGCCCCACATATAGCCCGCGGCATAGTCTTTCCAATAAATATCTTCCCCGTCCGGATCTTTGCGGATATTCAGGCCGCCGTTTGTTGCAAATTTCTCGGCAATGAAGGGGGAAACGTTGCGCACATAGTAATTTTCGGGATTCGTTGCGTCGAAAAATTCTTCGTCAAACTTTTGGAGCCTGCCTTCTGCCGCAAGTTTCATGATCATGTAGTCGGAGGGACACAAAAGATCGTACTCGTTGCCGAGGATGATCTCGTTATACATATCCTCGTTGGTGCCGAAAGTGGAGTATTCCACTCTGATTTGTTGTCCGTGTGTGCGCTGATACCATTCGCAGAAATCATCGAGAATGCGCGGCCCCTCTTCGGAGAGGCCGTGTCCCGTCGTTTCCTTATACCATGCCTTATAATCGTCGTCCACGATGTCCGATTCGACGTGCACATGCTTGCCGTCTTCGCCGAGAACGGGTTTTCCGTTTTTATCGAGCTCGTGGAGTTCATCGAAAATAAAAGTACCCTCGCCGCCCTCGTCGATGTATTCCTCCCAATTATAGACGCGGAGAGTAATGGCTTCCTCTCCGCCGCAACCGGAAAGCATCGCAAGAGAGGGGAGCATCATGGCTCCCGCAAGGGCAATCGCAATAATCCGGTTCTTTTTCATCTGTCTGCCTCCTTTTTGCGTCCCGCAAGGTTGGAAATGAGGACGAACAGCACAATGACAACAAAGATGATCGTCGTAAGCGCCCAGAAGGAGGAAAGCGTCTCCGCGGTGTGCTTATTTCCCTTCATCGTGGCATTAAAGACATAGGTGGAGATTGTCTCAAAGCCCGCGGGGCGGGTGTAGACGGTGACGATGTAGTCGTCGAGCGAAAGGGTGATCGCAAGCATGAAACCGGAGATAACGCCGGGGATGATTTGCGGAAGCACCACTTGCATGAGCGCCTTGAAGGGGCTTGCGCCGAGGTCCAGGGCCGCTTCATAGAGGGAGTTATCCATTTGCTTTAGCTTCGGCATTACCGAGAGGACCACAAAAGGCGTGCATATGACCATATGGCCGATAAGAAGGGTAAAATAGGATTTTCCGAGCCCGATTGCCACAAAAGTGACGGCGAGAGAGAGCGCCGTGACGATTTCCGCATTGATGACGGGGATCTGGGACACGGCGTGGATGGCTGTCTTCATCCTCTTCTTACAGTAAAACATGCCGAGCGCGCCCGTCGTGCCGAGAACCGTCGAGAGCGTCGCCGCAAGAAAGGCGAGAAGAAACGTGTTTCCGATCATGCCGAGAACTTTGGAGTTGGTGAAAAGGTCGATGTAGTGCTTGAAGGAAAAACCCTGTAAGCGCCCGATCATGTCCGTTTTATCGAAACTGTAAACCGCAAGGAGCAAAATCGGGAGGTACAGAAGGAGAAGCACAAGCCCCACGGCGCCCGCTTTGAGACATTTTTTTAGAACAGGATGTTTCATAAGTTTGTCCCCCTGACGTTTTCGTCCGAATTGAAACCGCCCGATAGGAGGGTGGATACGAATACGATGATAAGCAGGATAAGGGCGACCATTGAACCCATGTGCCAATCGGAGCCGAAATATTCATAGATGAATTTGCCGATGATCGTAACTTTTGCATTGCCGAGCATATCCGAGACGACGTAATTCGTCATGGAAGGGAGAAAAACCATCGTCACTCCGCTCATGATGCCGGGCACGGAGAGCGGGAGCGTGATGCGGAAAAATGTCGTGGCCGCATTTCCGCCGAGATCCGCGCTTGCCTCATAGAGGGAGTCGTCGATTTTCAGCATTGTGGTGTAAAGGGGCAAAATCATGAAGGGCAAAAAGTCGTATACCATGCCGACGATCGTTTTGAATATGTTTGCATTTTCGAGCCATGCAAACGCCTCCGCTTGCGAAAGAAGGTTGAAAAATTCGCGGAGAGCGTTGATCCTGAGTACGAAGTTGATCCACATGGGCAGGACAAAGAGCATCAAAATGACAAACTTTTTCCGGAGTTTGCTCCGTGCGAGAATCAGCGCGACGGGATAGGCGATGACAAGACAGATGACCGTCGTAATGAGCGAGATGACGATGGAATAGACGATCGTTGAAAGTTTTGTCGGGTCCGAGAAAAACCGAAGGAAATTGGAAAACGAGAAGTGCATATTCCTGTCGGTAAAGGCATAAAAGATGATTACGCACATCGGAACAATGACAAAAAAGACGAGAAACACGGCATAGGGGATGCAGAGCGTCTTTCTCGAAAAACGGGGAACTTTCATTCTTTGACCTCCTTTGCCGAAGGCTTTAAGGAAAGCTTGATTTTATCTTTCGGAATGATGACGGAGACGTAGTCGTTCTCGTTCCACAGGTCTTCGGTCGCAAAGACAAAATCCTCGTCCTCGTCGCTATCGCCCGTGCGGACAATGACGCGGTAGTGGTCTCCCTTATAGATGATGGAAATGATATGCCCCGTCGTGCCGCCCGCATCCTCATCGTCGCTGATGGAAATGTCATACAGGCCGACTTCAACGCGGACTTCCGTATCCGTAAGGTCGATCTTCTCACCCTCTTTTGTAATGAGATATTCCTCTTCGTCGATGTGGCTGCCGGGGTAAAGCTGCGTTACATCGCATTCGAATTCGCCGTTTGCGAATTCCACGGTGTTGTGCTTGGTGATGACGCCGTCAAAGACATTCGTCGTGTATTTCGGTTTCATGAGATGAATGCCGTCGGGCGCGACGGTCAGGCCGATTTTTTCGCCGACGTTGCGGCTTTCCGTGCTCTGTATGACGACCTCGTATTTCCCGACCTGCGCTGTAATTTCGTAGTGAATCCCCTTAAAGACCACGGAAATGACCTCTCCCTTCAACATGCCGTCTTCGAAGGAAACCATTTTTACGTCTTCGGGACGGACGACAATATCCACGAGCTCGTTTACGTCGAACTCGTCTACACAGTCGAAGGTTTTACCGCAGAACTTTACTTTCTTTTTCCCGATTACGGTGCCGCTGAAGATGTTGCTTTCACCGATGAAGTCGGCAACAAAGGTGTTCGAGGGCTCATTGTAGATCTTTGCGGGGGTGCCGATCTGCTGGACGACCCCGTCCGACATGACGACGATCGTGTCGGACATCGTCAGCGCCTCTTCCTGATCGTGGGTGACATAAATAAACGTGATTCCGAGGCGGTCGTGCATCTTCTTGAGTTCGATCTGCATTTCCTTCCTCATTTTGAGGTCGAGGGCGCCGAGAGGTTCGTCCAAAAGGAGAATTTCCGGCTCGTTGACGATGGCCCGCGCGATGGCGACGCGCTGTTGCTGGCCGCCCGAAAGGGTAGAGATGGACCGCTTCTCGAAACCCTCGAGGTCAACGATCTCAAGCGCTTTTTTTACTTTTTCGGCAATCTCTTTTTTGGTAAGTTTCTCCTTTTTTGTATACTCTTCGCCCTTGGCGTTGCGGTAGGTATTCAAAACCCGCTTGCATTTCAGGCCGAACGCAACGTTTTCATACACGTTGAAGTGGGGGAAGAGGGCATACCGCTGAAATACGGTGTTGACAGGGCGTTTATTGGGAGGAAGGGCGGAGATGTCCTCTCCGTTCAAGAGGATTTGGCCGCTCGTGGGCAGTTCGAAGCCCGCGATCATGCGGAGCGTCGTCGTCTTTCCGCAGCCTGATGGCCCCAAAAAGGTGATAAATTCACCCTTGTTGACGTAGAAACTCACGTTGTCGATGATGAGATTCTCGCCGAAGTATTTAGTGACTCCTTTTAGTTCGATGATGTGTTCCGCCATGAAAGCCTCCTTTCGTGAAAATCCTTAAAAATTGGGAGGGGTGGAGATCCAAAGAAATTTCGCCGTTCCCTTGCCCTCGTTTACAATATAATGTTCTTTGCCTGCCGTGAAATAAAAACTTTCGCCCTTTTTGGCGGTGTGACGTTTCCCCGCTATGACTACGGCGATTTTCCCCGCAAGGACATAGCCGAATTCTTCGCCTTCATGGGGGAAATCGGGTTGCGTCTGCGCTTCCTGCCCGAGTTCGACGAGAACGGGCTCCATCATGTTCTTTTGGGCGTTGGGAATGACCCAGCGCAAGAGCATGCCATCCGACTGTTTTTCTATGTATTCCGCTTCCGTAAATACAACTTTTTCTTCGGTTTCCCCGTGAAAGAAATCGGAAAGGTTGCTTCCGAGGGCATTCAACAGATCTACAAGGGTCGCAATGGACGGGCTCGTAAGGTCATTTTCGAGCTGTGAAATGTAGCCCTTGGTCAGTTCGCAACGGTCCGCAAGTTCTTCCTGCGTCAGATTTTTCTGCAGGCGCATTTCTTTCAGTTTCATGCCAAGTTCCATAGAATATCCGGCTCCCGTGTTTATTAAAAATAAACTTTTTGAAAGTTTTTACCTGACTTTTGCAATAATAAACAAAAAGTTTACTAATAATAAACCCAAACTGCTGACAAGTATACTTGATATAATATGGAATGTCAACTGTTTTATGGCGGTTTTGCAAAAAAAAATCCCCAATATACTGAAATGTGTATGAAATTCCCGTCGGTTTGCCCCGGTGGGGGAGGGGGAAAGAAATAAAAAAACCTGCCGTCGGCGGCAGGCAAAGAAAATTTTTCGTTACTTAAAGAGCGGCGAGCTTTTTTGCAAGTTTCGCCTTTTTATTTGCAGCGTTGTTCTTGTGAAGAATACCCTTGGTTACGGCGGAATCGATGGCGGACACCGTCTCGGGATAGAGGGCGGCGGCCTGCTCCTTGTTGCCGGTTTCTACGGCGGCGAGGAACTTCTTGATTTGCGTTTTGAGAGCCGACTTCACGGCTTTGTTTTCAAGGGTCTTTTTTTCTGTGACAAGGACGCGCTTTTTGGCGGATTTAATGTTGGCCACGGTTTTTCTCCTTCATATTTTTTCACGAAATTTCTCTATGAGATTATTCTCTTGATAATTCTTGATTATTTTAGCATAAAATACACTGCTTGTAAACTGTTTTTTTATGGTAAGCGGAAAAATTTTTTTGAAAAAGGGGAAAAAATGGAGGGGAGAATTCCGAAAATCGGCATCTTTGACAGCGGATTCGGCGGATTGACGGTTTTAAAAGAATGTTTTTTTCTTTTGCCAAATGCCGAATATTATTATTTGGGAGACAATAGCCGCGCCCCTTACGGAAACAGAAGCGCGGATGAGATCGTATCCTTCGTGGAGGAGGCGCTCTCCGTGTTTGAACGCCTGAAAACCGATGTCGCCGTCCTCGCCTGCAATACCGCCACGGCCGTCTGCATTGAAAGGGTGCGGAAGGAATTTTCTTTTCCCATTGTCGGAACCGAGCCCGCCGTCCGCTCCGCCGCCAAGGAATGCGGGAACGCTCTCATCCTTGCAACCGTACGTACGGCGGAAAGCGGAAGGTTGGGGGAACTCATCGAAGCCTGCCCGTCCTGTAAATTTACGGTATTGCCCTGCCCTGCGCTGGCGGGTGAAATCGAGAGGGCGCTGGCAGAGGGGAGAAGGGCAAATATAGGGCAGCTTGTCCCCAAAACCGATTTTTTAAGGGAAAAAGCGGATGGCGTAGTGCTTGGGTGCACGCATTACATCTTTTACAGGGATGAATTTGCAAAACATTTCGGGTGTAAGGTCTATGACGGAAACCTCGGAGTGGCAAAATCCGTATTGCGCTGCCTGAATGTAGGGAGCGTTGTCCACCATGCATCCTCTGAAAATATGAACGTTTGTTTTGAGATAAAAATGAAAGAAATGGCGAAAAAGAGGGTATTTTTCCTTGGAAATTCGCAAAATGCAAACAAAAAAGTGTTTTTTTCAAACGTTTGTTTTAGATGTTCTTAAAAAAATTTTTTCATTAGGTGGAAAAAAATGGCCAAAGATGGTTGACAAGCCCTATATCGCATGCTATAATGTGGGTACAAAGAAAAAGGAGGGCTTTCCGGAATGCAGTTTGTCAGCGGAACGGCAAAACATCAACTCGATGCCAAGAACCGTACCCGCATTCCCGCAAAATTCAAAAGTGCGTTTCCGCAGAATGAAAAGCTCTTCTTCGTCAAATACACTACGGGCTGCATCGCCGTCATGTGCGAGTCGGTCATGGAGAAAAATCTTCTTTCCTTCGGCGACGTCGACCCTGCGGATGAAGACGCCTACGACGCGAAGCGGTACATTTACAGCGTCGTCGACGATGTTGTGGAGGACAGCCAACACAGATTCATGATTCCCAAGGAGTACAGGGAATTCGCGAATCTTACAAAAAATCTCGTTTCCATCGGCATGGGCGATTATATCGAGATTTGGGACGAAAAGACGCTTGAAGGTAAGCTAAACGGAATGACGGTGACGGAAGCGAACCGTATCAAGAAAGCGTACATGGAAAAGCGGGAAAAGCAATGAGCTTCTATCACGTTCCAATCATGCTGAACGAGGTGATAGAGGGGCTTAACCTGAAACCGGACGGGCTTTATTTTGACGGAACATGCGGGGGCGCGGGGCATTCCTTTGCAATACTCGAAAAAGAACCCACCGCAAGGCTTGTGGCAACGGATAAGGACGGGGACGCTGTCAAAGAAGCATCCCGCCGCCTTGCACCGTTTGAAGGAAGGTACCGCTTGGTGCGGACCGACTTCAAGAATTTTGAAGAAGTATTGTCACCCGAAGAGAAACTGGACGGTTTTTTGCTTGACCTCGGCGTCTCTTCCCACCAGATCGACGACGCGTCGCGGGGGTTTTCCTACCGTTCCGCGCAGGCGCCTCTCGACATGCGCATGGACAAGCGCTCCCGGCTTACCGCCTTTGACGTCGTCAACGGCTATACGGAAGAAGATTTAAAGCGGATTCTGAAAGAGTACGGCGAAGAACCCTTTGCGGGTACCATCGCAAGAAACATCCTGAGGGAACGGCGGCTTCATCCCATAGCAACCTGCGGAGAGCTCAGAGAACTTGTGGAAAAAAGCATTCCCGCAAAATACCGTTCTGCGGGATGTGCGAGACAGACCTTTCAGGCCATCCGCATCGAGGTTAACGGAGAACTCGACGGCCTCGAAACAAGCATCCGCGGTTTGGCCGCAAGATTGAAGAAGGGAGGAAGGGCGGCAATACTGTCGTTCCATTCCCTTGAGGACAGGATCGTCAAGAATGTATTCGGGGATCTGTCTACGGCTTGCACCTGTCCCAAAAATTTTCCCGTCTGCGTCTGCGGAAGGGTAAAAGAGCTCGAAATACTCACAAAGAAGCCGCTTACGGCATCGGAAAAAGAAAAAACGGAAAATCCTCGCGCGAAGAGCGCAAAACTGCGAATTGCCGAAAAAATCACAGAATGAACGGGTAATTTGTCGAATACAATATTTTAACAAGGAGATTGAAACACATGGCACAGGTAGCTCTGCTTGAAAGAGAATATACGCCGTCCGCCGAGGACGAAGAAAATACAGCCGAAGCGATTGCACACAGAAAGAGAAGCGCGGAAATCTACAATGACGTTTTCCAGACCCGGGATCCCGATACCGCCAAGATCACGGAAGCGTTTTCCATGCCTTCGGCACCGGCGGATACGGCAACGATCGACCCCGTCAGGGAGGAGATCCCTTTGCAGCGTGATCATTTTTCGGATTACCCGTACAGGGATCATTCCATCGGCGGGACGGATGTAAAGAATGAGACGGCCGCTGCCGTGTATGCCCCCGAAGTTCCTGCTTCCGCACCCGCCCAAACGTCCGAGCCCGCTGCGCCGGAAGCGAAGCCCGAGACGGAAGAAAATGAGGACACCCGCCCCACGCGGCGCACGATGGATACTTTACAGCGCGACGAGCTTTACCGGCGGGATTTTGAAATCGAACCGCAACAGAAGGAGCACGTCGGTTTCTTTGCTTCCCTTTCGTCTAAAACGAAAATGGCGCTTGCCATCGTTTCCGCAGTCTTTGTTGCGGTAATCGCAATCGTCTGCATCAATACGGGCATCATCAATTCCATGAAGTCGGATGTGCGCAGGAAACAGGAGGAACTCGAGAAACTTTCCGAGTATTCCGAATCGCTCAACGGTCAGATCGAAGCCGTCACGGATCCGGCTTATGTTGACGATTATGCGGAAAACGTGCTTGGCATGACGCGTTCTTAAGGGGGTGATTCCCATCAAGAATCAATATTCGGTCACGGTTTTACGAAAGAGGTTATTGGCCATGTTATTGGCAATAGCCTTTATTTTTTGTCTTTTTTTGGGCAGATTCTTCTATATTCAGGTCATATGGAAGGATAAACTGCAATATTTGGCCCTCGACCAATGGACAAGGGAGATTCCCGTTCATGCGGGAAGAGGAAATATTTACGACAGGAACGGGGAACTGCTTGCGGGCAATAACGCCGCTTACAGTGTTTACGCGCGCGCCAACGCCGTGGAGAATGCCGAAAGCGCGGCGGAATCTCTTTCCGGAATTCTCGGCCTCGACAGGAATGAACTTGCCGCAAAGCTTTCAGACAAGAGCAAATCGGAAATTTTGCTATTGCGCAAGACGGGCAAGGAGACGGTGGAAGCGCTCGCGGGGCAGAATGTCCGCGGCGTTTACTATGCACGGGACGACATACGCGTCTATCCCTACGGTTCCCTCGCCTGTCAGGTGCTTGGTTTTACCTCTTTTGACGGTTCGGGAACAACGGGCGTGGAGGGATATTACAACAACTTCCTTGCGGGTGAGGACGGGGAGATTCTCTATGAGACGGATCTGGTGGGCGTTGATCTCGAAAATGCCGCTGCGGCTTATCTTCCTGCGGAAGACGGTCTCTCTGTGCGTCTGACGCTCGATTACCGCATTCAGTCCCTTGCAGAGCAGGTCATGGGAAGGGTTTTGGAGGAATCGAAGGCAAAATCGGCGCGGGCGATCGTGCTCGACCCTTCGGACTTCTCCGTGCTCGCCATGGTGAACCTTCCTTCCTACGATCTCAACGATATACCGCGGAACAACATGGATGAACTCAACTCGCTGTCACGCAACAGGCTTGTTTCGGATATTTATGAACCCGGCTCGACATTCAAAATCATCACTGCCGCCGCAAATATCGAGGAGGGGCTCAAAGGGAACGAAAAGGCGCTTCCCTTAAGCCATGTATTTTCCTCCTCGCGCACGCGCATCGTAGACGGAACGACCATAAAATGCTGGAGTGACCACAAGAACGGCAAGCACTCCAACCAGACGCTTGCCGAGGCTTTGAACAATAGTTGTAACCCGTGTTTTGTGGATATCGCGCTTGCACTCGGAAAAGAAACGTTCTATGAATATTTAAAGAACTTTCAATTTGGCAGGGCAACGGGAATTGATTTTTCGGGGGAATCGATCGGCATGCTTCTTCCCGAAAGCATTGTGCGCGACTGCGATCTTGCCCGTATCGGTTTCGGCCAGACCATTGCCGTCAGCCCGCTTCAGCTTGCCTGCGCCGCGGCTTCCGCCGTAAACGGGGGATATTATTATGCGCCGCGGATCGTCGGAGAAATCTTTTCGGAGAAAGCAAACGTAAAAGAGGTGACGGAGAAGAAACTTCTGCACCGCACCGTCAGCGCGGAGACTTCCGGGATTCTTTCATCCATGCTCGAAGGCGTTGTGCGTGACGGCAGCGGGAAAAAGGCATACATAGAGGGCTACCGCGTGGCCGGCAAGACGGGCACCGCGCAAAAATATGAAAACGGACACATTGCGCAGGGTAAGTACGTCTCTTCCTTCGTGGGATATTTTCCCGCAAATGATCCAAAATATCTTGCGCTCATTATCGTGGACGAACCGCAGGGATCTTATTACGGCAGTACCGTCGCGGCGCCATGTGCAAAAGAGATCTTTGAAGGTATCATCGATATGTTGCAACTGCCGGAACCGGAGGGTTAAACCATGAAACTTTCTTATCTTGCCGCCGAAGGAGGCGGAGTTCTCCGTGGAGCGGACATTGAGATCGGATCGCTGTGCACAGACAGCCGCGTTGCGGGGGAAGGGGATCTTTTTTTCTGCATTGACGGAACGCATGAAGACGCCCATCAATATGCGCGGGAGGCCGAACGGAGAGGAGCTTCCGCCATTGTCTGCGAAAGACCGACGGACACGTCGCTTCCCTATATCCTTGTTCCCGACTGCCGCCTTGCGTTGTCGCATATTGCCGCGGCCTTTTACGGCCATCCCGAAAAATACATGAAAATTGTCGGCGTGACGGGAACCAACGGAAAAACGACCGTCACCCATATGCTCTATAGCATTTTGTCCGCCGCGGGGAAAAAGGCGGGGCTTATCGGGACACTGGGAGCAAAATTCGGGAAGACGGTTTTGCCGCCCGCATTGACGACGCCGGACCCCATATCTCTTTTCTCGCTCCTTTCGGACATGAAAAAAGAGAAAGTGGAATACGTCTGCATGGAGGTTTCCGCTCATGCCCTTGCCTTGAAAAAAGACCGCCCGATCGTGTACGAAAGTGCGGTTTTCACCAATCTTACGCAGGACCATCTGGACTTTTTCGGGGACATGCAATCCTACGGCGAGGCGAAAAAATCAATGTTTTCGCGGTGCAGGCTTGCCATTCTGAACAGCGACGATAAATTTTTCGGGGAAATTGCCGCAATTTCTCCCGCAATCCTTACTTACGGGCTCGACGGCCCCGCCGATTGTTTCGCCATAATCGAGAGAGAGGGAATCGACTCTACGCATGCGCTCCTCAATATCGAAGACGACATCTGTGAAATCGATCTCCCCATGACGGGACGGCATAACGTTTCCAACGCGCTCGCGGCCGCAGCGTGTTGCAGGCGGCTCGGCGTCGGTATGGAGCTTATAGCCAAGGGTCTTTCGGAAGTCTTTGTCGAGGGAAGGCTTGAACATATCGGAAGCTGCAACGGTGCGGAACTTTTTGTGGACTTTGCACATACGCCGGACGGGCTCGAAAAATCTCTTCAGGCACTGAAAAGGCACGCGCAGGGCAAACTCATCGCCGTGTTCGGTTGCGGCGGCAACCGTGACAAAGCCAAGCGGCCTATTATGGGAGAAGTTGTCGCGAAGAACTGTGATTTTGCGGTCATTACTTCGGACAATCCCCGCTACGAGGACCCGTGCGCCATCATCTCCGAAATCGAGGAAGGCTATAAAAAGGTCAGCCGCGACTATGTAGCCGTCGAGGAAAGGGAAAAGGCCATTGCCTATGCGGTCCGTAAGCTCGGAAAGGGCGATATTCTTCTCGTCGCGGGAAAGGGCGGGGAGTCGGAGCAGGAAATTATGGGCGTAAAGTACAAATACAGCGATAAGGATGTATTGAAATCTCTCATGGGGAGTGGAAATGCTCAATAAAATACTGTGGTCCGTTTTATTTTCTTTTCTTCTCTCCTTCATCCTTTGCGCCGCCGGAATTCCGCTTCTCAAAAAGCTCGGGGCGGGGCAAAATATTTTGGAGTACGTCAAGGAGCACAAAGATAAAAGCGGCACGCCGACAATGGGCGGACTCGGATTTATTTCCGCCGCCGCAACGGTTGCTCTTCTTTTTTGCGGGTTCGCGGACAGACCGTTTACGGTATGCATTGCCGTGGGCGCGGGTTATATGCTCGTCGGCTTCATCGATGATCTTTTGAAGAAATTCCGCGGAAAAAATCTGGGATTGAGGCCCTATCAAAAAATTATTTTTCAGCTCGCCGTAGCCGTGATTGCGAGTGTCTATGCGTGCAGAAACGGCCTGACTGTTCTCTATCTTCCCTATACAAAAATCGCGCTCGATATTGGTTGGTGGATGTTGCCGCTCGGAATCTTTGTATTTCTCGCCACAGTCAACAGCGTAAATCTGACGGACGGACTGGACGGACTTGCGGGCTCATCCTCGGCCGTCTTTTTCGCTTTTTTGGGTGCGCTTCTTTGCCTGCAGGGGCAGGAGGCCATGCCTTGTCTCTGTTTTTGCCTCACGGGCGCGCTTGCGGCTTATCTTATCTTCAACGTATCGCGGGCGAGCGTATTCATGGGGGATACGGGTTCCCTTGCCCTCGGAGGATTCGCCGCGAGTATTGCGCTTTTTTCGGGAAACACGCTCGCTGTTCCCTTCGCGGGATTTGTCTTTGTTCTTTCAAGCATATCCGTTATGATTCAGGTCATACACTATAAGCGGACAGGCAGACGGGTGTTTCTGATGGCGCCGATACACCATCATTTTCAGGAAAAGGGCTATTCGGAGGCAAAGATCTCCTATTGCTATGCGATCCTGACCGCGGTTTTGGGACTGACGCTTCTTCTTCCCTATGCCTGACTCCCGCGCGGGAGAAGCCGCGGGGAAAAGGAGAATTGAATGCTGTATTCCGAGCAGGTATTTTTGGTGGCGGGGCTTTCCCGTTCGGGGATTTCGGCGAGCGAATTCCTCGTATCGCGCGGGGCAAAGGTGTATGTGTATGACGATGTGGATGATGCCAACGTTCGCGCGGCGGCCGAGCACTTAAGAGGAATCGGTTGTACGCCCGTTGTCAAGGAGGCGCTTACGGAGACGGCGGAGAAATGCGACATCCTTGTGCTTTCTCCGGGAATTCCCGTGGACCATCCTTTGCCGATTTCCTTCAAAAAAGCGGGAAAGCGCATCATCGGAGAGGCGGAGCTGGGCGCTCTCAATCTTCATTGCCCTTGCATAGCCGTAACGGGGACCAACGGAAAGACGACGACCGTTACAATGATCGAGTGTATCTTCAGGGCGGCCCAAAAAAAGGGGATAGCCTGCGGAAATGTGGGTAAGCCCATCACTTCTTGTCTGAAGGAGCTCGGCGAGGACGGTGTCGCGATTGCGGAAATATCATCTTTTCAGCTGGAGACGCTCTATTCGCTCAAACCGCACGTGGCGGTAGTGCTCAATGTGACGGAGGATCATTTGAACCGCCACTACAACATGGAAAATTATATCTACCTGAAATCCCGTTTGCTCAAAAATTCCGCGGAAAGCGAATACGCCGTGCTGAATTATGACGATCGCATTGTCCGTGGGTTTTCCGAAAAGACCAAAGCAAAGGTCGTATGGTTCTCCCTCCGGGAGCGCGTGGAGGGCGCTTACATACAGGACAACAGCTTTTGCTGGTACGGAGAGAGGCTTTTTTCCGTGGAGGAGCTGACGCTTGACGGCGATCATAACCGCGCCAACGCCCTTGCGGCGATCGCGGCCGCAAAGCTCATGGGAATCGGGAACGAACCGATCCGCACGGCGCTTCAGAATTTCCGCGGCGTCAAACACCGCATTGAAAAGGTGGGGGAGGTGAACGGCGTCGTATTTATCAACGACAGCAAGGCGACAAACGTCGATTCCGCCATCAAGGCCGTCGGAAGTGTGAAGGGGGAAAGCGTGATTCTCCTCGGCGGCAAGGATAAGGGCTATTCCTATGAACCGCTCTTCGAGACGCTGAAAGGGTCCAACGTTGTCCATGCCGTCATCTACGGCGAAAACGCCTTCCGCATTTTAAATGCCGCACTCAAAACGGGCTATTCGGCCATCACTCTCTGCCGTCCTTTCGACCTTGCCGTCCGTGTCGCTTATCTCATCGCCGAAAAGGGGCAAAACGTGCTTCTGTCTCCCGCGTCGGCAAGTTTCGATGCCTTTTCGAGCTATGAAGAGCGGGGAAAACGCTTTTGCGAGCTGATGGAACTCTTCAAACGGGAGTCACAGCCCTACGCCAAGATGGAGGCGACGCATGGAGAGTTCGACGAATAAGAAAAACAGGGGGAGGGGCGACCTCCTCTTTTTGGGCGCGGTCATTCTCCTTGCGGTCATAGGGCTCGTGTTCGTCTATTCTGCGAGTTCCTATAACGCCAAAGTCCAGTATGGTGATGAGTTTTTCTTTTTCAAAAAACAGCTTATCGGCTTTGTCATCGGCCTTGCGTGTATGATTGCCGTCTCCTTTCTTCCCTATGAAAAGTTAAAGAAAGGCGGGCTGCCCGCGCTCATCATTTCCCTGATCCTTCTTGCGCTCGTATTCGTACCGGGGCTCGGCAAAAGCAACTACGGCGCAACGCGGTGGATCGGTTTCGGCTCCTTCACAATCCAGCCTTCCGAAATCGCAAAATACGGCTTTGTCATGTTTACCGCCTCCTATTTTGCGAAGGACGTCGGGCGCATGCGAAAATTTACGGGTATTCTGCCCGTTTTGCTTGCGGGAATCTCTATATGCGTTCTCATCATGCTTGAACCCAACATGTCCGTCACGATGTGCGTCGGGGCGATCATGATCGGCATGATCTTTTTAAGCGGCACGAGCTGGAAGACGCTTTTCGCCATCTGCGTCCCCGTGCTTTTTGCCGTGCCCGCTCTTATCATTGCCGAACCGTACAGGTTGAAGCGTCTTTCCGCTTTTCTGGACCCGTGGGCTTCCCCGCGCGGTGAGGGGTATCAGCTCCTTCAATCTCTCTATGCTCTCGGAAACGGTGAGTTTTTCGGAGTCGGCCTTTTCAAATCAAGGCAAAAATACAGATTTTTGCCCTTTGCGGAGAGCGATTTCATTCTCTCGGTAATTGCCGAAGAGACGGGTTTTTTCGGTGTCTTGCTTCTTTTTCTTCTCATCGGCTTTGTGGTGTGGCGCGGATTCAGAATCGCGAGGAATTGCAAAGACTTTTACGGATACATGCTTGTTTCGGGAATCACCCTGTCGTTTGCGGTGCAGTCGGCGCTCAACGCCCTTGTCGTAAGCGGGACAATTCCGCCCACGGGGCTTCCGCTTCCGCTGATTTCGGCGGGGAATACTTCGCTCATCGTTACCATGACGGGCATGGGGATTATTTACGGGGCTTCAAGGCACACCGAAAAGCCTTCTTCTCATAAAATATACAAATCAGGCGCGGAACATCCCGAATCAGGGTCTTTTTCCGCGTTTTCCAGAAATACTTGAGGAGATAACCATGGATAAATATATCATAGACGGGGGACGGCGGCTGTTCGGCGGCGTGAAGGTGCAGTCGGCAAAGAACGCGGTCCTGCCGCTCTTTGCGGCGTCTGTGTTGACCGATAAACAAGTAACGATCCGTGAAACGCCGCAGATCGCCGACGTGTTCTGCATGGCGCAGATACTGAGGGAACTCGGCGCAGACGTAAAATTCGAAAACGGAAACGTGGTCATTGACAGTTCCGACGCACACAGCCATATCATATCGTCGGCTCTTACAAAGGAACTCCGCTCCTCCGTCTTTATGCTCGGATCCCTTCTTTCGCGTTTTCACCGCGCCGTTATCGCATACCCCGGCGGGTGCGATATTGGGCTTCGCCCCATCGATTTGCACCTGAACGCACTGAAGCGCCTCGGCGTCAGCATTACCGAGAGGGAAGGTTACATATTTTGCGAATGTGAAAAACTGCTCGGCGCAGAGATCGTGCTTGACTTCCCCAGCGTCGGCGCCACCGAAAATATTATGCTCGCCGGGGTGAAAGCGGAGGGGAGAACGGTCATCGAAGGTGCGGCTAAAGAACCCGAGATCGTGGATTTACAAAAATTTTTGAACGGCATGGGGGCAAAAATAGAAGGCGGAGGCACAGATGTCATCGTGATCGATGGCGTAACCTCTCTCGGAGGCATTACATATACGCCCGTGAAAGACCGCATCGAAGCGGGCACTTTTCTCATCGCCTGCGCTCTCTGCGGCGGAGACGTGGAAGTAGAGGGGGTTACGGCCGATAATTTAGGCATGTTGCTCCACAAATTGCGTGAAAACGGTTGCAAAATACATACAAAAAATGATAAAATAAGATTGTCGAGTTACGGAAGGCTCAAATGCAACCGCCGCATCGAGACGATGCCCTTTCCGGGCTTTCCCACGGATCTGCAGGCGCAGATTACGGCGCTCAATTCTGTTTGCGAGGGCGGTGCGCTTATCGTGGAAAATCTTTTCGAGACGCGCTTCAAATATGTTCCCGAACTTCAGAAGATGGGGGCGGACATCGAAGTGCGCGGGCGGAACGCTTTTGTGCGCGGCGTAAACTGCCTGCACGGGGCTGCCGTCACGGCGGGAGATTTGCGCGGCGGCGCGGCGCTCGTGCTTGCCGCGCTTGGAGCTGAGGGCATTTCGGAGGTTTTGGACCTTTCCCACATCGACAGAGGCTATTCCGATTTTGAGGGAAAACTGAAATCTCTCGGCGCGGAAATAAAACGGGTCCGTATCTGACCCGGTATGGAGATACATATGAAGACAAGGGTCCTTTTGACCACGGTTATTTCTTTTTTGTTGCTCTGCGCGGTCGTAGCGGCGGGGCTCAACGCCGTTTTCACGGTTACGTCTGTCGAAGCCGGCTTTTCCGTCGTGTCCGCGGAAGGGGAAAAGGAGGCCGCCGAACTCAAACGGAAGCTCGATGGTTTTGTAGGGAAGAGTTCGGCCTTTCTTCATGAGGAAGAGGTCGCATCGGTCATTGCCGCCTATCCTTGCATGAAGGCCGATAAGATTGTAAAGCGTTATCCCTTCACACTGGAAGTCGCTGTCTCCGAGCGTGAAGAGATGTTTTCCGTTCTTTCGGAGCGGGGATATGCCGTGATTTCCGATGACGGGACTTTTCTTTATTATAAAAATGATTTAACAAACAGAAAGGGCGGAGAAAATATAATTCTTACGGGTTTCGGCCTCAGCCTGACGCAGGGAGAAAAGATAGAGGATGAAAATTTTATCACTCTCCTTTCGGCATATTCCGTATTCGGGGAAGTCCTGACGGAGGCGCGGGCAAACGTCGTTTCCGTTGCCTATACTGCGGGTGCCGTGTCTGATACATTTGTCATTCAGATGCGGGAAGGCATACGGATCGAGATCGTTTCTCCCGCAGACATGACGGAGGAAAAAGTGAAAGCCGCACTGCTCGATGCGGAGGAGGGATACCTTGTCTGCACCGACGGAGAGAAGCTTTGCGGCTGTATCACCGTTGTCGGCGGGGCGGGCGGCATTCAGGTCGATTACGACGCTTCGCGGAATTGAAAATCCAACCGTTTACGGGCGCCCCCTGCGGGCGCTTTTTTAAGATTTATGCGCGAAAAAAAAAGGTACAATGCCTTGACATGATTTTATACATGTGTTATAATGAAACGGTAAATCCAACTGCGGAAAAAAAGGATTGAATATGAGTCGCAAAAGCGTAGCTGTTCTGGATATTCGCTCTTCGAAGATCACTATGGTCGTAGGCGAGAGAGGCGTAAATAACACCTACGTATTCAAGGCCGTCAAATCGGTGGAATACGGGGGGTATCACAGCGGCGTCTTTTACAGCGAAGAGGAGCTTGCCGAGGCGATTTCTTCCGCATTGCAGGAGGTAGAGAAGGTCTGCGGGGAAAAGATACGCCGCCTCTTTGTCGGCGTGCCGGGCGAATTCCTTGAGGTACGGCTTTCCGAGCCCGTCCTGAGTTTCTCCAAGCGCAGAAAGATCACGGGAAAAGACATCGATGCACTGTACGACAGCGGAAAGGAAGAGCTGGAAAACCTTACCTTTTTGCAGGCAGGTTGTGCTATTTTTACTACGGCGGACAAGCGTATGGTCGTTGAACCGAGCGGAATAATGTCAACCTCCTTAAAAGGTCTTGTTTCCTATTTTTATTGCAACAACTACTTCCTTTCCGTTATGGAGCATATTTTTTCGGGCAGGGGGATCACGCTCTCCTATCTTCCTTCCACACTTGCAATGGCAACATATCTCATTCCTTCCGAAACGCGGGATGAATATGCATTTCTTCTCGATGTGGGGGATTATTCCACGACGGTCATGCTTATTCAGGGAAATGCCGTTTTAAAGCAACAGACGGCACCCGTCGGAAGGGCACAGATTCTTGCCCGTCTCATGCAGACTTTTTCTCTTCCGTATGACGCCGCCGCAACTCTTCTTCCCAAGACGAATCTCTATACCCGTAGCAATGCGGGAACAATGGAGTTCACGAGCGGAAAAATATCTTATGAAGTGGATCTTGACGGACTCGTGGCGGCCGTTAAAGACGGTCTCGACAATATCTGCGAAGTAGTCGGCATTTTTATGGAGAATATGCAGGGGCGGGAGCTTGATTATAAACCTCTCTATGTCACGGGCGAAGGAATCTGCGATATACGGGGAGCGTTGGAACATGTGTCAAAGCGGGTTGACCGCGTCTGTGAGTACATTGCGCCCAACCTGCCGTATTACGGTAAGCCGTCGATGAGTTCCTTCATTTCCCTTGTTGCTATGGCATGCGATATTCAATCCAAAGGCGGATTTTTCAATCATCTATTCGGAGGCTGAAATGTTTACAGATTATTATCAGAGGAATACAAACGAAACGAATGATATTGCGGAAGAACCCGAGCAGACGTCTCCGCGGATCGACGGGAAGGCGAAGATCAAGGTTATCGGCGTAGGCGGCGCGGGGAATAATGCCGTAAACCGCATGATCGATGCGGGTATCAAGAGTGCGGAGTATATTGCCGTCAATACCGATGCTCAGATTCTCGCATGCAGTAAAGCGCCCACGCGCATTCAAATCGGCAGAAATCTTACGAAAGGCCTCGGCGCAGGCGCGGAACCCGAAATGGGCCGTGCCGCGGCGGAAGAGGATAAGGAAGAACTTGTCAAAGCCATCGAAGATACGGATCTTCTCTTCATTACCGCCGGCATGGGCGGCGGAACGGGCACGGGCGCCGCGCCCGTCATTGCCAAACTCGCCAAAGACAGGAAAATCCTGACGGTTGCCGTAGTCACACAGCCCTTCTCTTTCGAAGGGAAACACAGAATGGACAACGCGAGAAAAGGTATCGAGGAGATTAGAAAGAACGTTGATACCATTGTCATCATCCCGAATGACAAAATTCTGAAGATTGTCCCCAAAGATATTTCTTTTCCCGAAGCGCTCCGCGTTGCGGACGATGTTTTGAAGCAGGGAATCCGCGGCATCGCGGATATCATTGTTACGCCCTCTATCATCAATCTCGATTTTGCCGATGTCAAGACCATTCTGAAGGATAAAGGGCTTGCCCATATGGGCGTGGGCGTTGCGAAAGGGGAGAACCGTATTGTCAACGCCGTGCGTCTTGCCGTCAATTCTCCTCTGCTCGAAACGACCATCGAGGGCGCAACGGCAGTTCTTATCAATATTACGGGCGGAAACGATCTTTCCATCAACGAAACGCAGACAGCGGTCAGCCTTGTGCAGAGCGTAGTTGACTATTCCGCCAACATTATTTTCGGAACCTGCATTGACGACAATATGGAGGACGAGGTGCAGGTCACGGTCATTGCAACCGGTTTTCAGTCCAAAGAAACGAAAAACATAACATTTGCGGAAGCGGCACGGAAGGATGTGCCTGCTCCTTCTCCCGCATTTCCGGAACAGGCACAACCCCGGACACCCTCCGTAAAACCCGCTACGCCGGATTTTGCGGACTCCCGCCAACCTGCGGACTCCGTAAGACCTGCTACGCCCGATCCCAAGGATTCCCGGCAATCTGCGTCCGCATATCCGCAACATATTCCGGACTCTGCCGATACTCCTGCGTCCGCCGATGGGGAGGAATCCGCCCGCGGCGAGATGCCTCCGTTTCTGAAACATCTTCTCAGTAAGAAAAAGTCATAAGATTCATGTCATGGTTTTATCTTCCCCCATGGGGAATCTTAAAAACAACCCGTAAATTTGGCTTACGGGTTGCTTTTTGATTGCAAATAGAAAAGCGGGGCAAAAGCCCCGCTCTTATCAATACATACCGTCCATGCCGCCGCCTGCAGGTGCAGGGGGAGCGGGAGGAGTCGGAATATCTGTGACGATGGATTCCGTCGTAAGCAGAGTCGAAGCCACGGAAGCCGCGTTCTGCAATACGGAACGGGTAACCTTTGTCGGGTCGATTATGCCTGCCTCCACCATATCGGCGTATTCGTTCTTGAGCGCATCGAAGCCATAGTTCGCAGTCTTCTTCGTCAGGATCTTATCGACGACGACAGATCCGTCAACGCCCGCATTCTTTGCAATCTGGCGGACGGGCTCTTCGCAGGCCTTCAAAATGATGCTTGCACCCGTCTTTTCATCACCCTCAAGGGTTGCGACAAGTTTCTTGACAGAGGGGATGCAGCTGAGGAGCGCCGAACCGCCGCCGGGGACATATCCTTCCTCGACTGCCGCACGGGTTGCGGCGAGAGCGTCGTCGATACGAAGTTTCTTCTCCTTCATTTCAACTTCCGTTGCCGCACCAACATTGATAACCGCAACACCGCCCGCAAGTTTCGCAAGGCGTTCCTGAAGTTTCTCCTTGTCATAGTCGGAAGTTGTGATTTCGATTTGCGACTTGATAGAGGCAACCCTGTCTTTGATGGCCTGTTTGTCTCCGGCGCCGTCGATAATCGTCGTATTATCCTTGTCGACCTTGACCTGCACGGCTCTGCCGAGCATATCAATGGTCACATCCTTGAATTCATATCCGAGATCGGAACTTATGACCGTGCCGCCCGTGAGGACCGCGATGTCTTCAAGCATTTCCTTTCTCCTGTCGCCGAATCCGGGGGCCTTCACTGCAACGCTGTTGAATACGCCTTTGAGCTTGTTGACGATGAGGGCCGCAAGCGCGTCGCCCTCGACGTCTTCGGCAATGATGAGAAGCCGCGCGCCCTGCTGTGCAAGGGGTTCGATGATGGGAAGAATTTCCTGAAGATTGGAAATTTTCTTGTCTGTGATGAGGATGTAGGGGTTGTCGAGCACGGCTTCCATTTTGTCGGAGTCGGTAACCATATAAGCGGAAGCGTAACCGCGGTCGAACTGCATGCCTTCAACGGTTGTAAGCTCGGTCGTCATGCTCTTGCCTTCTTCAACGGTGATTACGCCGTCCGTCCCGACGATTTCCATTGCTTTTGCGATGAGTTCGCCGACCGTATCATCACCCGCAGAGATGGAAGCAACCTGTGAAATGGCCTTTTTGCCTTCGACCTGCTTGGAAATTTCCCTGAGATGTTCAACGGCGACATCGACGGCCTTGTCGATACCTTTCTTCAGAATAATAGGATTTGCGCCGGCGGCGAGGTTTTTAAGCCCTTCGCGGATAATTGCCTGTGCCAAAAGCACGGCCGTTGTCGTGCCGTCGCCCGCAACGTCGTTCGTCTTGGTGGAAACTTCCTTCACGAGCTGTGCGCCCATGTTCTCGAAAGGATCGGGAAGCTCGATTTCCTTTGCGATCGTCACACCGTCGTTGGTGATGAGGGGAGCGCCGAATTTCTTATCGAGCACGACGTTTCTTCCCTTCGGGCCAAGGGTAATCTTCACGGTATCGGCGAGCACGTTGACGCCCGTCTCCAATGCTTTTCTTGCATCTTCTCCATATTTGATTTGTTTAGCCATAATTTTTTATCTCCTTAATTTTATTCTACAATCGCCAAAATATCGCTCTGCTTGATGATGGTGAATTCCTTGCCGTCAACCTTGAAATCCGAGCCCGAATATTTGGAGCAGAGGACTTTATCGCCGACCTTCACCTGCATGACGGTCTCTTTTCCGTCAACGATCCCGCCGGGACCGACGGCAACGACGACGCAGGTTTGGGGCTTTTCCTGCGCAGATGAGGGAAGAATAAATCCGCTCTTTGTTTTCTCTTCGACAGAGACCGCTTCGACGACGACTTTGTCGAACAATGGTTTGATGTTCATGAATAACCTCCTCTTGAAGTCCGCTTTCCGTGCGGTGCTTTATTTTCTTCCTTTATTATAAACCCCTGTGATACAATGTCAAACAGGATTGGAAAAATTTTTCATGTTTTTTTATTAAAAAAAGGGGAATGATTGACAGCACAGTCTCTCAATGCTATAATAATGATATGGATAAATGGGACAAAAGATTTATGGAACTCACCGAGGAAGTGGGAAATTGGGCGAGTTGCTTCCGCCGCAAGGTGGGTGCGGTTATCGTGCGCGATAACCGCGTCATGGCTACGGGCTACAACGGGGCGCCGAAAGGGATCCGTTCCTGCATCGAAAGGGGCGAGTGTCTCCGTGAAAAGATGAATGTCGAGAGCGGAACGCGCGCCGAGCTGTGTTTTGCCGCGCATGCGGAGCAGAACGCGCTCATTCAGGCCGCAAGATACGGTATCAACATTGACGGTTCGACGCTCTATTGCACGCACCAGCCCTGCGTCATCTGTGCGAAGATGATCATCAATGCGGGGATCAAACGTGTGGTTTATAAAGAAGGCTATCCGGATGAGTTTTCCATGCATCTCTTTGAAGAGGCGGGCACGGACGTTGAAAAATATGAAGAGTAAAGAGGAATCATATATGGTAAAAAATCCGGTTGTTACATTTACGATGGCAAACGGCAAAAGATTCAGGGCGGAACTCTATCCCTCGATCGCCCCGAACACCGTCAATAGCTTTTTATCCCTTGTGCAGAAAGGATTTTACGACGGACTCATCTTTCACCGCGTGATCAAGGGATTCATGATTCAGGGCGGTGACCCTTTGGGGCAGGGCACAGGCGGGCCCGGGTATCATATTAAGGGGGAATTCCGCGCAAACGGCGTTTCCAATCCCCTCAAACACGAGAGGGGCGTCCTTTCCATGGCAAGAGCCAAAAGTTACGATTCCGCAGGTTCCCAATTCTTTGTCATGCACGGTGACGCGTACCATCTTGACGGACAATATGCGGCTTTCGGAAAAGTTATCGATGGGATGGATGCCGTGGACGGGATTGCCTCTGTCCGCACGGATTTTCATGACAGGCCGCTTCAAGAACAGAAAATGGAAAAAGTGACCGCAGAGACCTTTGGCGTCGCTTATCCCGACCCGATAAAAGCATAAAATTATTCATTAAAATAGTAATATGTCAGATAGAATACTATATGAAAACCCATTAACGGCACGCTATTCGAGCCGGGAAATGCAAGAAAACTTCGGAGACAGGAGGCGCGTCCTTCTCTGGAGGAAACTTTGGATTGCCCTTGCCGAGAGCGAACGGGAGCTCGGATTGCCCGTTTCCCAGGCGCAGATAGACGAGTTGAAGGCTCACGTCGGGGACATCGATTTCGAAAAGGCGGACGAGTACGAACACGATGTGCGCCATGACGTCATGGCGCACATCAAGGCTTACGGTGACGTCGCCCCCGCCGCAAAGGGCATTATTCACTTGGGTGCCACAAGCTGTTTCGTCGACTGCAACGCGGAACTCATTATCATGCGCGACGGGCTCGATATTATTCTAAGAAAACTTGTCAATGTTATGGACAAGTTGAAGGATTTCGCCCTGAACTATAAGGATATGCCAACGCTCGGCTTTACACACCTGCAACCTGCCCAGCTTACGACTGTCGGAAAGAGGGCCGCGCTATGGTTGCAGGATCTCATGCTCGACTATGAGAACCTGATTTCGCTCTTTTCCCGTTTCCGTCTCCGCGGTGTTAAAGGGACGACGGGCACGCAGGCGAGCTTTCTCGATCTTTTTGACGGTGACGAATGGAAGGTGAGGGAACTCGAAAAACGCGTCTGTGCAAAACTCGGATATGATCGCGTCTATAGCGTGACGGGGCAGACTTATCCGCGGAAATTCGACTATAACGTCCTCAGCGTTCTCTCCCAAATTGCCCAAAGCGCTTATAAATTCAGTAATGATATCAGATTGCTTCAGAGCATGAAGGAGATTGAGGAGCCGTTTGAAAGCGGGCAGGTCGGATCCTCCGCAATGGCGTATAAGCGCAATCCCATGCGATGCGAAAGGATGGGCGGGCTTTGCCGTTATCTTATTTCGCTCCCGGTTAACAGTGCGATGACCGCATCGGCGCAGTGTTTTGAACGAACACTTGACGATTCTTCCAACCGCCGCATTGTCAACGCACAGGCATTTTTGACGGCGGACGCAATTTTAAATCTTTATCTGAACGTCGCCGACGGGCTTATCGTTTACGAAAAAAGTATCGAAAAGCACGTCATGGCCGAACTTCCCTTCATGGCGACCGAAAATATCCTCATGGAATGCGTCAAGGCAGGCGGAGACAGGCAGGAACTTCATGAACGTCTCCGCGTGCTCTCGAAAGAAGCCGGCGCAAGGGTAAAAGAAGAGGGTGCCGAAAATGATCTTCTCGGACGGATCGAAGCGGATGAGGCTTTTGCGGCCGTGAAGGGCAGGCTCGGTGAAATCGTTGACGCGAAAAAATTTGTCGGAAGGGCGCCGCACCAAACAGAGGAGTTTATCGCAAAGGAAATCATGCCCATACTGGACAGACATAAAAACCTTCTCGGCGAAAAGGGGCATGTGGAAATCTGAGGTAGAAAAATCGAACGTTTCGATAACGGTAAAGATTGATTTTTCCCCGTACGCCCGACGGCATAAATTGTTATGAAATATGATTTTTATTAGTTATGCATAGTACTATGCGTAACATAGTATCTGTAAAAAACGGCGCGGGGCCGTTTTTTTGAAAAATTTTACGCAAAATAGACATGTGGAACGTAAGAGAGTAAATGTTGCCGTCTATGCAAAATTTTCGGCCAAAGGCGGCATGATCCCGTTAAGAATTGTATGGACCGACGGAAGAAACATTCAAATCGACCGTGTCATGACCGTTACGCGTGCTCCCGATCTCGTCGGGAACGTCCTGCCCGTCAGATACAGTTGTATTATCGGCGGCGCGGTACGGCGGCTTTATTTCGAACCGCAAAAAGAGCAATGGTTTGTAGAAGCAAGAATATGATGAAAAATTTTCCGGTTTCGTTGAAAAAATTCTTGACGAAAAGGCAGGTTCCATGTATAATATAATAATGCAGAGGGGAGTAGTTCAATGGTAGAGCAACGGTCTCCAAAACCGTCTGTTGCGTGTTCGAGTCGCGTCTCCCCTGCCAAAAGAAATACCGCCCGTGAACGGGCGGTATTTCTTTTGGCGTATCCCCGCCCATGTTCCGCAGGGTCCGGCCTGCCGATAATACCCGCGGATCTTTTTTGAAAAATGATGTGTGGAGATTGACTTTTCGGGGAATATTTGGTAAGATAGATTCAAGCATATTTTGGAGTCGGAGGCAGTATGAAAGATTTTATTGTAGACGACGAAGAATCGTTGAAAAAACTTCTTGTTAAAGTACGGGCCGCACAGGAAACATATTCGGCGTTTACGCAGGAACAGGTCGATAAAATTTTCTTCGAGGCAGCGATGGCTGCAAACAAGGCGAGAATCCCGCTTGCAAAACTCGCGGTCGAGGAGACGGGTATGGGCGTTGTCGAAGACAAAGTCATTAAAAACCACTACGCCTCGGAATATATCTACAATGCTTATAAAAATACGAAGACGTGCGGCGTCATCGAGCACGATGAAGGGTTCGGCATCACTCGCATCGCAGAGCCCATCGGCGTACTTGCGGCTGTCGTTCCCACGACAAATCCGACGTCGACCGCCATTTTCAAATGCCTGCTATCTTTAAAAACGAGGAACGGGCTCATCATTTCCCCGCATCCCCGTGCGAAACATTCGACGATCGAGGCGGCGAAAATCGTTCTCGAGGCCGCCGTAAAGGCGGGGGCGCCGGAGGACATCATCGGATGGATCGATCAGCCCACCGTTCCGCTTTCCGGTATGATCATGCGTGAAGCGGACATGATTCTTGCAACGGGCGGCCCCGGAATGGTGAAAGCGGCCTATTCTTCGGGGAAACCCGCCATAGGCGTCGGCGCGGGCAATACGCCTGCCGTCGTTGATTCGACGGCCGACATTAAGCTCGCTGTGTCTTCCATTCTGCATTCCAAGACATTCGATAACGGCATGATTTGCGCCTCGGAGCAATCCGTTATCGTCCTGAAAGACGTATACGGCAGTTTCAAGGCAGAGATGAAAAAGCGCGGCGCCTATTTCTTAACGCCGGAAGAGACGGATAAGGTCCGCAAAACCATGTTTATCAACGGCGCACTGAACTCAAAAATCGTGGGCCAGACAGCCACGACGATTGCAAAACTTTCGGGCTTTGACGTCCCGCAGGGGAGCAGGGTGCTCATCGGCGAAGTGGAAAGCGTCGATCTTTCCGAACCCTTCGCCCATGAAAAACTTTCGCCCGTCCTTGCAATGTACAGGGCAGAGGACTTCGATGACGCCATCGCCAAGGCCGACAGGCTTGTCAAGGACGGCGGCCTCGGGCATACGTCTTCCATATATATCAATGTAAGGGAGGGGCGGGAGAAACTCGAAAAGTTTGAAAATAGTATGCGCACCTGCAGGATCGTCGTCAATACCCCTTCTTCGCATGGAGGTATCGGCGATCTGTATAATTTTAAATTTGCGCCGTCTTTGACGCTCGGTTGCGGCTCGTGGGGCGGAAACTCCGTTTCGGAGAATGTCGGCGTCAAACATCTCATCCAAATCAAAACGGTTGCAGAGAGGAGGGAAAATATGCTTTGGTTCAGAGCACCGCAAAAGGTATATTTCAAGCGCGGCTGTCTCGGTACGGCACTCAAAGAACTCGGCCAAGAGGTCTACCGCAGGAAGCGGGCTTTTATTGTCACGGATAAATTTCTGTATGACAGCGGTTTTACTGCGGGAATCAACGATATTTTGCACGAAGAGGGCATCGAGTACGAGACTTTCACCGGCGTTACGCCCGATCCCACGCTTGCTTGCGTAAGACAGGGACTTGAAATGATGAAGAGCTTCGGGCCCGACGTTATCATTGCCGTGGGGGGCGGTTCTCCCATGGACGCGGCCAAGATCATGTGGGTAATGTATGAGCATCCCGAAGCCGACTTCGGGGGCATGGCGATGCGCTTCTCCGACATCCGCAAGAGAATATATTCCTTCCCGCATATGGGAGACAAGGCGCTCTTCGTTGCCGTTCCCACTACGGCGGGCACGGGGAGCGAGGTGACTCCGTTCGCCGTCATCACGGACGAGACGACGGGGACAAAATATCCTCTCGCGGATTATGAACTCATGCCCGATATGGCGATCGTGGATGCCGATTTAATGATGAATATCCCGAAAGGGCTTACGTCATGCGCGGGGATCGACGCCGTCAGCCATGCGCTTGAGGCGATTGCCTCCGTTATGGCAACGGATTTTACAAACGGACTTGCGAAGGAGGCCCTTAAGTTGCTCTTCACGTATCTTCCTTCCGCATACGCAAACGGAGCGGCGGATCCCGAAGCAAGGGAAAAGGTTGCCAACGCCGCGACGATGGCCGGCATGGCGTTTGCGAACGCATTTCTCGGCGTCTGCCACTCCATGGCACATAAACTCGGTTCCTATTTCCATATTGCGCACGGCATGGCAAACTCGCTTATGCTTGAGGAAGTCATCCGTTTTAACAGCGCCGAGGCGCCTGCGAAGATGGGGACTTTTCCCCAATATGCCTATCCGCAGTGCCTGTCGCGCTATGCGGATGCCGCAAGGTATCTCGGGTGTAGCGGAAAGGACGATGAGGCCGTTTTGGAGAATTTTCTCAAAAAACTTCGCGAACTTCAGGATGCGATCGGCCAGCCCAAAACGATCAAAGAGGCTCTCGATGGAAAATATACCGAAGAGCAGTTCCTCGAAAAGCTCGATAAGATGACGGAGGACGCATTTGATGACCAGTGCACGGGTGCAAATCCCCGCTATCCGATGATGTCCGAGATCAAGCAGATGTATCTAAATGCCTATTATGGAAGGAAAACGTCCAAATAAACCGCATGTAATTCGTTTTTGCGTAGTATTATGTTTGGCATAGTTATGACATTGCATAATAAAAAGGCGTCCCTCTGCGGACGCCTTTTTATTATGCGGAAATGTTATTGCGCTACAATGTTGACCTTGATTTTGGAAATCACTCCTTCCATGAGGCGGACTTCCACGTCGTATGTGCCGACGTTTTTGATGGGATCCTTCAAAAGAACTTTCTTTTTATCGACGTCAAAACCGAGCTCCGCGAGAGCGGAGGCGATGTGTTGGGAAGTGACGGAGCCGAATGTCTTTCCGTTTTCCCCCGCACGGATCGAAAGCGTGATTCCCGTGCCCGTCAGCCTATCCGCAAGTTCTTTCAGTGCTTTCACGGTTTCCGCCCTGCGGTGTTCTTCGGAGATTTTTTTTTGTTTCATTTCATTGATGGCGGTTGAAGTTGCAACCTCCGCAAGCCCTTTCTTGATCAGGAAATTCCTGCCATAGCCATCCGAGACTTCTATAATGTCACCTTTTTTGCCGCTGCCTTTCACGTCTTCTTTCAAAATGACTTTCATTTTATTATGCTCCTTTTCTTTCATTGTACAATGATTTCCGCCATTTGTCAATCATCTCTCCCGATATTTTTCGAAAGCTTGGGGTATACTGACGGAAGAGGAGGGTCTTATGGAACACAATATCAACAGCGGCGTTTCCTGCGATGTGACGGAATGTAAATTCAACCGTGACGGCATGATGTGCGAACTTGCGAAGATTCATGTCGGCAACACTTGTGACTGCGAACATTGCACCTGTTGCGACAGCTTTAAACAACGCAGCTAATTTCTGCATAATTGCGTGTTTGTGACACAATCTATGCTCAAGCGGGTTCGCTTTGAAAATAGAGTCTCTGCCGTAAACACGCATGCGCGGCAAAGACGCGGAAGGGACGCTACGGCGTCCCTTCTTGCATGTATGCGCTTCTTTCATAATACAATAGTATATATATGAAAATTATCAGGAAAATTTTGCCGTTTCTGCTCATCGGTGCGGTGATCTTGTTGCTTCTGTTTTTGCCGCGCGAAAAGGAGGGAAACGCAGCGGAAAAAACCATTGTCGAGATCTGGAATGTGGATACGTTTGAGGGCGGGAAGGGTTCCCGTACATCCTTTTTGAATAAAACAGCACAAAAATTACAGGCGGAGGGCGTTTATTTTTATGTTTTGAGTTATACCCCCGAGGGCGCAAAAGAGGCTTTTTCCCGCGGAATCTATCCGGACATGCTATCTTTCGGCGTGGGGCTCGGAGAGATAGCCGAGCATTGCCTGACGCTGCCCTATTCCTTTGGCGGAGGGACGATCGGAGGAAAATATCTTGCCGTTCCGTGGTGTGCGGGAAAATATTTCAGATTTTCACTGACCGAAAATTTCAGCGAAGAAGGAAGAACCGCCATTTCCTGCGGAGGGACCAATCTTTCCGTTTTATCTGCAAGGCTTCACGGGTTCGAAGGAGAGGAGGTTCCGTCCGAAAGCGCATACGTTGGTTTTTTGAACGGGGAGTTCCGCTATCTCTTGGGCACCCAGCGGGATGAAAACCGGTTTCGTGCGCGGAATTTGGAGGTTTTCAGTGAGGAATTGGGGGAATATAACGACTTGTTTCAATATATAAGCATATTTTCCCGTGAAAAAAAGAAACCCTGCATGCAATTTCTCGATTTTCTTTTATCGGAAGAGACGCAACAAAGACTCGGCGAGATCGGCATGTATCCGCCTGAAAGTACAAAATGGAAAAGTACTCTGAACGTCTTTACTTCGGCAGAAGCGCTTGACGGGCTTGCCGATGCGGCGAGAGAGGGAAAGGAAAGAAATTTTCTCGAAAAATATCTGAAATCCCGTTGAAATGTTCCGAAAAATATGCTAAAATAAAGGAGAAATAAATTGGGTGTATACGCGCTTTTCAAAGAGAGATGTCCCTCGGTTGCAACTGCGGAGCACATTTCTTTTTCCCGTTGCACGACGATAGGCTGCGGCGGGGAGGCGGCTTTTTCCGTCTCTCCATCCGATGCGGAAGAGGCGGCAGAGGTCTTACGGTTCTTGAAAAAAGAAAATATTTTCTACGCTTTTTTGGGTGCAGGGGCGAATACTTTGCCGCCCGACGGCGAGATCGAAGCGGCCCTGGTACGTACGGATCTTCTCAAGGGTATGGTTCTTGACGGAAATTGCCTTTTTGCGGGCGCGGGGGTGACAGGCGGAGCACTGCTGCGGTTTGCGTTCAACCACGGGATCGGCGGTTTCGAGCCGTTCATCGGCATTCCGATGACGGTTGGCGGAGCCTGCGCGATGAATGCGGGCGTCAAAGAGAAGCACTTTTGCGACGTTACGCTCCGCGTTCTTGCCGTGCGTGAGGGCAGGATCGGGAGTCTTCCCGCTTCGGCGTGCCGTTTCGGAGAAAAATCGAGCGTTTTTCAGGACGGCACTTTCATAGCAGGCGTGCTTCTCCGCGCAGAACGTTCTACACGGGAGAACATACGGAAAAATTGCTCCGAGTTTTTCTCCAGAAGGGCTTCTCTTCCCAAGGGGAGAAGCATGGGTTGCACCTTTGTCAATCCGCCGGGGCAGAGCGCAGGCGAAATCATCGACCGATGCGGCCTGAAAGGACTGCGTTGCGGCGGAGCCGTCGTCTCCGATCGGCACGCGAATTTCATCATCAACGAGGGGGGCAGCTCCCAAGACGTTTCCGCGCTCATCCGTAAGGTCAGGACGGAAGTCTATCAAAAGACGGGGATCGTCCTCAGGGAAGAAATCCGACGGCTGGCTTTTTACGGTTCTACATAACAGTCAATTTATGGAGTATATATGAACCTTACTGCAGATTATCATACTCATACGCCGTACTCTCACGGAAAAAATACGGTGATGGAGAATGCCATGCGGGCAAAGGAGCTCGGCCTTTCCGCTGTTGCAATTACCGACCACGGTTTTTCCCATGTCGTGTTCGGTGTCAAAAGAAAGGAGGTGCCGGATCTCGTCCGGGATTGCCGCGAGGCGGAGAAGGCGACGGGCGTCAGAGTGCTCGTCGGCATGGAATGCAACCTAAGGGGGATTTCGGGCCTTACCGACATTACCGGGGAGGATTACCGGGTATTCGACATCTTTCTGATGGGAATTCACGTCATGGCGCATTATGAGAAATTTGCGGACCGAAAGATCGGATGGCGTGGCTGGTGGAACACGCAACTTCACTTGAAGCCCTCCCAAAGCCTCGTCAAATACACCACGCAGGCGTATATCAACTGTATCGAAAAAAACCCCGTTGATATTTTAACGCATCTTAATTTTCAATGCTTTTCGGATGTTGTAGAGGTGGCAAAGTGTTGCCGCGACTACGGGACCTATCTTGAAATCAGCTCTAAAAAGGAACATCTTACCGATGAGGAGCTCGACAAAGTTGTGCAGACGGGCGTCCGCTTCGTTATCAATTCCGATGCGCACACCGCAGACAGGATCGGAGACACTTCACTTGCCGAAGCGCAAATCAAACGCGTAGGGGTACCCTTGGACCGCATTGACAACATAGACGGCAGACTTCCGGTCTTTCGTTTCGAAGAGTACAAAAAGCGATTATAGAGATGAGCTTTACCACGGATATTAAGCGGGAGCTTGCAAAGACGCTTCCCGAAAGCAGGGAATGCAGTCTGGCAATTTTGCAGGCATTTTTCAAGACGTGCGGGGGCTGCACGGAGGACGGGATTTTTTTTGTAAGCGAGAACGAATCCGTCGCCGCCTATATTCTCGGCGTTGCGGAGAATTGCCGTTTCCGCATGTCGCTGACGGAGGCCGTCCGCGATCCCAAACACGGGCGGGACAAGCTGACATTTTCCTGCAAGGGAGATGGAGCCTTTAGCGATGCGGAGGAGATCTTTACGCAGGATGTCGGCACGGAGGAAACGGCGCGCGCTTTTTTAAAAGGCGCCTTCCTCGGAGGGGGAAGTTGCATTTTACCGTACGGTGAACGAAAGACGGGGTATCATCTCGAGCTTGTGTTCCACGAACTTGCCGACGCAGGATTGTGCGGAGAACTCTTTAACAGATTTTTTCTTCCCTGCGGTATGGTGGAGCGCGCGGATAAGCACGTCGTCTACTCCAAAAGCCGTGAGGGCATCGGTGATTTTCTTTCCGTGGTCGGAGCGCAACGGGCTTTGCGCACGCTCGCGCTTACCGTTGCAACCCGCGATGAAAACAACAACCGGAACCGCCTCGAAAATTGCACGGCCGGCAATGTCGACAGATCTCTGACGGCCAGCGCGCGCCAGATCCGTTATCTGGAATCCCTCAGGGAGAGCGAGCTTGCTTTGTTGCCGGAGCCGCTGAGAGAAACGGCGGAGGCGCGTATCCTGAATCCAACCCTTACCTATAGCGAACTTGCACGGCTCCTCGGTATTTCCAAGAGCTGCCTGCAACGCCGTCTGAAGAAATTGATACCGCAAGGAGAAAAACTTTGACTGATTTTGTACACCTTCATCTACATACCGAATACAGCTTGCTCGACGGGGCAGTGAAGGTGGACGAGCTTGTCCGTCACTGCAAGGAGAACGGCATTGACACCGTCGCCGTTACCGACCACGGGAACATGTACTGTTCCCTGAAATTTGCCGAAAAATGCAAAAAGAATAAGATCAAGGCAATCATCGGCTGTGAATTCTATGCGGTTGATGACTACAGGCAACATACCGATTCCAAAGCCGACCATCTTATTCTCCTTGCCAAAAACAAGAAGGGATACATCAACCTCGTACAACTCGATTCTCTTGCCTTCGTGGACGGATATTATTACCGTCCGCGCATAGATTATAAGGTTTTAAAGGAGCACACGGAGGGGGTTATCTGCCTGTCTGCCTGCCTTGCGGGCCGCATTCCGAAACTTCTCATGGCAGGCGAATACGGGAAGGCAAAGGAATTCGCTCTCTACCTCCAGAGCCTTTTCGGGGACGATTTCTATATCGAAATACAGGACCACGGCATTCCCGAGCAGAAGCAGATCCTGCCCGGCCTCGTCCGCATCGCAAGGGAAATCGGGGCACAGCTTGTTGCAACAAATGACGTGCATTACCTCAAAAAAGAGGATTGGGAAATGCAGGACGTTTTGATGTGCATTCAGACGAAGCGCACGCTCGACGACCCCACCCGCATGAAGATGCAGACGCATGAGTTCTACATGAAGTCGGGCGATGAGATGGCGGCGCTTTTTGCGGATTTTCCCGAGGCAATCTCCAATACACGCGTAATTGCAAACAAAGTTTCGGAAACGGATACGCCCTTCAATCTCAAGGACGACGGGACGCCCGTTTACGATAAAACGCTTATTCCGCTCTATACGGCCGACGACGGCACACCCTCTCCCGAATATCTGGAGAGGCTGACGTGGGAGGGCCTGCCCAAGCGTTACCCCAACTACGGCGAGGATATCAAAAAGAGGGCGGAATATGAACTTTCCGTCATCATCAAAATGGGATTTGCCGACTACTTTCTTATCGTGTGGGATTACATCAACTGGTCCCGCCTGCACGACATACCCGTAGGCCCCGGCCGCGGTTCCGGCGTCGGGAGCATCGTCGCCTATGCCATCGGTATCACGAACGTCGATCCGCTCCGCTATGACCTGCTTTTCGAGCGTTTTCTGAACCCCGACCGCGTCAGTATGCCGGACTTCGACGTCGATTTTTGCACGGAAAGAAGAGGGGAGACGATAGAATATGTCCGAAGGCGGTATCATCCCGAAAACGTCGCGCAGATTGTTACCTTCGGTACCCTTGCTTCCCGTGCCGTCATCAAGGACGTGGGCAGGGTCATGCGTGTTCCCTATTCCGACACGGACCGCGTTACCAAGCTCATGGACGGTAAATCGTCCATCCGCGAACTTTTGGGGCTGGACATCGACGGCAAGATGAAGAAGGTAACGGATGCCGAACGCAGCCTTGCGGAGATGAAGGCAAAGGCGGATATGTCCGACGAAGGCAAAATGAAACTTGCCGACCTCGAAAGCAAGTTGGACGAGGCCAAGAAGAAAGTCTCCGAGCTCGAGGGAAAGCGCAACAGCGAATTTATCGAAATTTACGAATCCGATGAAACATTGAAACGGGTCATTGACATGGGCCTCAGGCTTGAGGGAATGCCCCGCAACACTTCCATGCATGCGGCGGGCGTCGTCATTTGCAGAAAGAAAATCGCCGATAACGTGCCGCTCTCCCGCAACGGCGAAGACATCACGACGCAATTTGACATGAAAGAAGTCGAGTCCATTGGCATGCTCAAGATGGACTTCCTTGCCCTCACAACGCTGACCGACATTAAAAAGACCCTCGACTACATCTATGAGGATTACGGCTTGCGCATCGAGTTCGATCAGGCATGCGACGATCAGGGGGCATACGAACTCATTGCGGACGGAGATACGGACGCCGTGTTCCAGCTTGAACAGGGGGGGATGAAGCGCTTCATGAAACAGCTTCGCCCGACTTGCCTCGAAGATCTTATTGCGGGCATTTCACTCTACCGTCCGGGCCCGATGGATTTCATACCCGATTACCTGAAAAACAGGGCGGAACCGGATAAGATCCGTTATCTTACCCCGCTTCTGAAGCCCATTCTCGAAAAGACTTACGGCGTCATCATCTATCAGGAGCAGGTCATGCAAATTTTCCAGAATCTTGCGGGCTACTCCCTTGGACAGGCAGACCTTGTCCGCCGCGCCATGGCCAAAAAGCACCTTAACGAATTGATGGCACAGAAGGAAAAATTTATTTACGGCGACATCGACAAGGGAGGAAATATTACGGGCTGCCAGGCGCACGGAATACCGCCCGAAGTGGCCGCGGAACTTTTCGCCCAGATGGAGAGTTTCGCTTCCTACGCATTCAATAAATCCCACGCGGCTGCATATGCGGTCATCACTTATGAAACGGCATATCTGAAGAGATACTATGTGAAGGAATTCCTCGCGGGCGTTCTCAATAACCGTATCACGAAAATCGAAGAGATCGCAAAGTACATCGTCTACATGAAAGAGAAGAACATCAGCGTTCTTTCGCCCGATATTAACCGTTCCAAGGCGTATTTTGCCGTAGAGGGGAACGGCATCCGCATAGGTCTCTGTGCCTTGAAGGGCGTCGGTATCTCGGCGATGGAGAGCGTGGTGGAGGAGAGGACGAAAAACGGGCAGTTTGCGGACTTTCCGGACTTTTTAATGCGCTGTATTTCTTTTGTAAACAAAAAGATGGTAGAGTCGCTCATTCTGGGCGGCGCGTTCGACAGCATGGGGCATTCCCGTGCGCAGTACGAAGCCGTCTATGAGGACCTCATCCATCGTATACAGGCCCTCGAAAAACAAAAAAACAGCATGCAAATTTCTCTTTTCGGCGATATTATTTGTGAAGAGACGCCTAAAGTCGATTATCCGGATATTCCCGAATGGGAAAAGGAAGAGCTCCTTTCAAAAGAAAAATCCATTCTCGGCGTGTACGTCAGCGGGCATCCGTTTGAGAAATATGCCCATAAATTCACGGATTGCAACTTCAATACGGGCGCACTTACCGACTTCGAGGAGGACGAGGAATCGCACGACAGGACATATAATCTTGTCAGGGCAGGGGATCCTGTCACAATGGGCGGCATTGTTTCTGCCGTCAAGAAGATCAGCACGAAATCCGGCGGATTCATGGCATTCATCACCGTGGAAGATCTTTACGGGAGCGTGGAGTGCCTCGCCTTTCCGAGGGTCTACGAGAGGATCCGTCCGGTCATCAGGCAGGACGCGGTCGTCCGCGTGAAAGGAAAGATCGATATTCCCGCGGAGAAGGCGCCGGTCATCATCATCGATGACTTCGAAGCGCTTCAACCCGACGATGCCGCCGAAAATCCTGCGGCGGCACAGCCTGCCGCGGAAGAAGTGCTTTGGCTGGACGCGCGCTCGCTCCCGGAGGGAGAGTTCGGGGAGCTCATTGATACGCTCGAGGGGTATCAGGGCGGGACGACGGCAAAGATTCTCTTCAACGGCAAGCGCTATGAATACAAGGTGCGGATATCACGGGCATTGATCGCCGAGATCAGAATGTTTTTGCCCGATTCCTGCATTAAAATAATTTGAAACAAAAGAAAAGAAATTTATAAATCTGTTTCTTTTTTGAAAAGTATATGCTATAATAGAATGGATCACGGAGGTTGGTATGAAGAGAATCGGTTTACTCACAAGCGGCGGCGATGCTCCGGGCATGAATGCGGCGATACGTGCGGTGGTCCGTACCGCCATTTATTTCGGAATGGAGGTTTACGGTATCGAACGCGGCTACGCCGGTCTTATCGAAGATAATATGAGACAAATGGAAATGCGCTCCGTTTCCGACATTGTGCAGAGGGGCGGTACCATTCTCCGTACCGCAAGATGCCTTGAAATGCTTACGGTCGAAGGGCAGAAACAGGCGGTTGCCACCCTTGAAAGGCACGGGATCGAGGGACTTGTCGTCATTGGCGGCGACGGCAGTTTCCGCGGCGCAAAGTGCCTTACGGAGGACTATGGCATTCCAACCATCGGTATCCCCGGCACCATTGATAACGATTTGCAGTATACCGATTATACGCTGGGCTTCGACACGGCGGTCAATACCTGCCTCGAAGTTGTCAATAAACTGCGTGACACGATGAATTCCCACGGGCGTATTTCTGTCGTGGAGGTCATGGGCCGCCATTGCGGAGATATTGCCCTGTTTACGGGAATCACTTCGGGCGCCGAGATCATTGTCGTGCCGGAGATCGCCTACGATCTCGAAGACATCGTCATGCGCATCAACCGTTCCCGTGCAAACGGAAAACATTCCAACATTATTGTCGTGGCGGAGGGGGCCGCAACGGCGGAAGGATTTGCGAAGAAACTTCAGGAACTCACGACTTACTCCGTAAGGCCCACGACCATCGGTCACATCCAGCGCGGCGGCTCGCCCTCCATGGCAGACAGAATGCTCGCGGCGCAGTACGGCAATAAGGCGGTCCGCCTCCTCAAGGATGGCATCGGCAACCGCGTTGTCGGCATTCATAAGAACGAAATCATCGATATGGACATCATCGAGGCCGTTTCCATGAAGAAGAAGTTCAATTATGAACTTTACGAGACGCTTCAGATGATTTCGATGTAGGTTCTCCGCTTTCGGGGAAAGTGCGGTTTTTTATAAGGGGGAAAGCCGCAAAGGGAGATAAAAATGATATTGACGGTCTGCATGAGTCCCAGCGTGGACGTTACCATCGAACTTGATTCGCTCAATGTCGGGAAGGTCAACACAGTAAAGAGTAAAACGCTTTCCTTTACGGGCAAGGCGCTCAATGTTGCCATCGGTGTTGCGAGGCTCGGCGGCGAGGCGCTTGCCACGGGTTTTATGTACAACGAAAACGGACAGATGTTTATCGACGCGCTCGACAGGGAAGGAGTCAGGTTTGCATTTGTATGGAACGGCGGCAGGGTCCGCGAGAATTATAAATGTATAGACAAACGCTCCATGCTGACCGAGATAAACGATGTCGGCGGGAGCGTGGAGAACGAAAAACTCGTGGAACTTCTCCACATGATCCAATCATCTTCGGCATCCGCCGGCGTTACGGTCATTTCGGGAAGTCTTCCGCGCGGCGTAGACGACAGCTATTACCGCGATCTCTTCAGGGCGGTGGATCCGAAGTCCCTCCGCATCGTCGATACGGAAGGAGAGAGGCTCCTCGCGGCGCTCGAAGCGGGGGTCGATCTCGCGAAGCCCAACCTCGAAGAACTTGAAAATACGCTCGGCAGAAAACTGAAAAGCAGGACGGAGATGCTCTCCGGGTGCCATGAACTTCTCGACAGGGGCGCAAAAAACGTTTTTCTCTCTCTCGGACGGGACGGCGCGATCCTTACAAACGGCACAAAGAATTATTACTGCAAGAGTATCAATGTTGCGGTGAATTCCACGGTCGGCGCGGGGGATGCAATGGTAGCCGCGGCCGCCAACATGATGCAGCAGGGTGCGGATCTTCCCGATATTCTGCGCGCAGGCGTCGCCGCGGGTACAGCCGCGGTAACCACTTTCGGCACGATTTCTTTTTCGAGAGAGAAATATGAGGAAATTTTAAAGAGCCTCAAAGTGGCGGAATTCTGAAAATTCCGCAATTAAAATCCCGTGTAACATCTGCGTCTTTTGTTTCATGCGCATAAATCGGGAAAATTCGACACAACCACAATATATAGTGGTTACGGAAAAAAATTTTATCAAAATATTGTGTCCAAACGCTTGACTTCTTTATGGATTTATTGTATCATGGAAACGTTCCCTTCGGGGAACGCTTTTTCGCCCTTAGGGCCGGGAAAAGAAAAGGAGGAGTTCATTTATCATGAAAATCATCAAGAGAAACGGGGCAGAAGTCAAATTCGACATTCAAAAGATTTTAAACGCAATCCACAAGGCAAACAATGAAGTAAGTGACGATAACCGCCTTACGGAAGAGCAGATCACGGCCATTGCAGAAAAGGTCGCCGCGCTTGCGGGGGATCTCAACCGCGCTGTCAGCGTGGAAGAGATACAGGATTTTGTGGAAAACCAAATCATGGACCAAAAGGCGTTTGCCGTGGCGCGGAAGTATATCACTTACCGCTATTCCCGCGCGCTTGTCAGAAAGGCGAATACGACCGACGAGCGCATCCTTACGCTCATTGAGTGCAACAATGAAGAGGTCAAGCAGGAAAATTCCAATAAAAATCCCACGGTCAATTCCGTTCAGCGGGATTATATGGCGGGGGAAGTCAGCAGGGACCTCACGAACAGGATACTCTTGCCCCGCGACATTGTGGAGGCGCACGAGCAGGGAATAATTCACTTCCATGACGCCGACTATTACGCCCAGCACATGCACAACTGTGACCTCGTCAATCTTGAGGACATGTTGCAAAACGGCACCGTCATCTCCGGGACATTTATCGAAAAACCGCATTCCTTTTCCACGGCCTGCAATATCGCCACGCAGATCATAGCGCAGGTGGCTTCCAACCAATACGGCGGGCAGTCTATCTCGTTAACGCATCTTGCGCCCTTTGTTGAAATCAGCAGGCAAAAGATCCGCGCGGAGGTCACCGACGAATTGAGGGATATTGCCGTCATGGAGGAGACAATCGACCGTATCACCGAAAAACGGCTTCGCGAAGAGATCCGCAAGGGCATTCAGACCATCCAATATCAGGTGGTCACTCTTCTCACAACAAACGGACAGGCCCCGTTTGTCACGGTATTTATGTATTTGGGCGAAGCCCGCAACGAGAGGGAACGCGAAGACCTTGCCATGATCATCGAGGAGACGCTTAACCAACGCATCCAAGGCGTTAAGAACGAAGTCGGCGTGTGGGTTACACCCGCTTTCCCCAAACTCATCTATGTGCTCGAAGAAGATAACGTGCGTGAAGGAAGCAAGTATTTTTACCTTACCGAACTTGCGGCAAAGTGCACGGCAAAGCGCATGGTGCCCGACTATATTTCGGAAAAGAAAATGCTCGAATACAAAGTCGATAAAAACGGCGAGGGGCATTGTTACACCTGTATGGGTTGCCGCAGTTTTTTAACGCCTTACGTCGACGAAAACGGAAAGCCGAAGTATTACGGAAGATTCAATCAAGGCGTTGTCACGATCAATCTTGTGGATGTTGCGCTCTCTTCGGGCGGCGATATGGAAAAATTTTGGGAGATTTTCGATGAACGTCTCGAACTGTGCCACAGAGCGCTTATGTGCCGCCACAACAGGCTGAAGGGGACGCTTTCGGACGCGGCGCCCATTCTTTGGCAATATGGAGCGCTCGCAAGGCTGAAGAAAGGGGAAACCATCGATAAACTTCTGTATGGCGGCTATTCCACCATTTCTTTAGGCTATGCGGGTCTCTATGAATGCACGAAATATATGACGGGCAAATCCCATACCGATCCCGAGGCGAAGCCGTTCGCGCTCTCCGTCATGCAGCACATGAACGACAAGTGCAAGGAATGGAAAACGATGCACAACATTGATTTTTCGCTTTACGGCACGCCGCTTGAGAGCACAACATACAAATTTGCAAAGTGTTTGCAACAGAGATTCGGCATCATTCCCGGAGTTACCGATAAAAACTACATTACAAACAGCTACCATGTCCATGTGACCGAAAAGATCGATGCCTTCACGAAGCTGAAATTCGAGAGCGAATTCCAACAGCTTTCCCCCGGCGGCGCCATTTCCTATGTGGAAGTTCCCAATATGCAGGATAATATTCCCGCGGTCATTGCCGTCATGCAGTATATCTACGACAATATCATGTACGCCGAGCTCAATACCAAGAGCGACTACTGTCAGGTTTGCGGCTACGACGGTGAAATTGTCACGGTGGAAGAGGACGGAAAATATATTTGGGAATGCCCCGTATGCCATAACCGCGACCAAAGCAAGATGAATGTCGCCCGCCGCACATGCGGCTATATCGGAACGCAGTACTGGAATCAGGGACGAACACAGGAAATCAAGGAGCGCGTTCTTCACCTGTAATCTTTATAAAAAAATGAATTACGCCGAAATCAAAAAATATGATATTGCAAACGGAGAGGGGGTCAGAGTCTCCCTCTTTGTTTCGGGTTGCAGAAGGCATTGCAAGGGATGTTTTAATTCCGTGGCATGGGATTTCTCCTATGGAAAACCGTTTACGGAGGATACCGAAAAGGAGATTTTTGAAGCGCTCTCTCCCGACTACATTGCGGGGCTTTCCCTTCTCGGCGGCGATCCCTTCGAACCCGAAAACCGCAAAGCGTTGCTCCCGTTTCTCGGAAAATTTCACGAAAAATATCCACGGAAAAATGTTTGGTGCTATACGGGCTACACCTATTACGGGAAAACGCTCAAAGAGGATGACGGAGAAGGGGTCAGGCAACTCTTGCGGGAAATAGATATTCTTGTGGACGGGCCCTTTATCGAGGAACTGAAGGACATCCGCCTGAAATTCCGCGGCTCTTCCAATCAACGCGTACTTGATTTAAAGCAAACCATGAAGAGCGGAAACATAGTATTATATCTGACATAATACTTTGCAAAAAAATAAAATTTGCGAATTCAAGAGCAAATTTTATTATTTGGCGCTATGTGTTTGACATTGGAAAAAGTATGGGCTATAATAATGGGGTAAAAAATACAAATTCTGAACCAAGGAGACGGACAAGTGAATAAACTTCAGCTCAGAAGGTACGCAAAACTTCTTGCCAAAACGGGAATCAACGTCAAAAAGGGCCAATGGGTAGTAGTGGAGGCCGAACTCGATCAGCCCGAATTTGTGGAAATGGTTGTGGAGGAGCTTTACCGCGCGGGCGCGGGGAAAGTTACGGTCGATTGGTCCTATCAGCCTCTCGTTGCAACGCACTATAAATACCAGAAGCAGGAATCTCTCGAAGCCTTTGCAAAGTGGGAGATCGAGAAACTCGAGTACAGAAAGGAACAGCTTCCCGCCATGCTTTACCTTGAATCGGCGGACCCGGACGGATTGAAGGGGCTCGACCAAGAGAAGTATACGGCGGTCAGAATGTCACGTTCCAAGGTCATCAAACCCATCCGCGACGAAATGGAAAATAAATATCAGTGGTGTATCGCCGCTGTGCCCTCCAAGGCATGGGCCAGGAAAGTTTTCCCGGATGCGCCGACGTCGGGCAGTGCGGTGGAGCGCCTTTGGGATGCCATTCTTGCCGCTTCCCGCGCAGACGGGCCCGATCCCGTAAAAGATTGGCACCGCCATAACGATGAACTTGCCGAAAAATGCGACCGTCTCAATAGATTGAAGTTGGTTTCCCTCGAATACAAATCAAAAAACGGCACCGATTTCAAAGTCGGGCTCATTGACGGCAGCAGGTTCTGCGGCGGAAGCGAGGAGACGCTTGCAGGCGCTTGTTTCAATCCGAATATTCCGAGCGAAGAGATTTTTATCTCGCCCAAAGCGGGGGATGCGGAAGGCATCGTTTATTCCACGAAGCCGCTCTCTTATCAGGGGGAACTTATCGAGGATTTCTCCGTCCGTTTCGAGGGCGGCAAAGTCGCCGAAGTCAAGGCAAAGAAGAATCAAGAACTCCTCGAAAAGATGGTATCGATGGACGAAGGGGCGAAGATGCTCGGAGAATGCGCCCTGATTGCCTATGATTCTCCCATCAACAACACGGGTTTACTGTTCTATAACACGCTTTTCGATGAAAATGCAAGCTGCCATCTGGCGCTCGGCAGGGGGTTCAACGAATGCGTAAAAGATTATGAGACCATGACAAAGGAACAGCTCATGGAAAAAGGCGTTAATGACAGCACGATCCATGTCGATTTCATGATCGGCAGCGAAGATCTTGAAATTACCGGCGTTACGAAGAGCGGTGAAAGGGTGCCGATTTTCAAGAACGGAAATTGGGCTTTTTGATGCAAATACAAAAAAAATAAAAAAATAACATCATAAAGAAGGCATATAATGATTAAAATCGATATTTTTTCGGGTTTTTTGGGTGCGGGGAAGACGACGCTCATCAAGAAACTTCTCAAAGAAGCTTATGCCGGCGAAAAAGTCGTGCTTATCGAAAATGAATTCGGTGAAATTGGTGTAGACGGAGGTTTTCTGAAGGAAGCAGGCATCGAAATTACCGAGATGAACTCCGGTTGCATTTGTTGCTCGCTTGTCGGGGACTTTGCAAAGGCGCTCAAAAAGGTTGCGGACGAATTTCATCCCGACCGGATCCTCATTGAACCTTCCGGCGTCGGAAAGCTCTCCGATGTCATTAAAGCCGTACAGCGCGCGGAGGTACCGGGCGGAGTTCTCAACGCCTTCTGTACCGTCGTAGACGCGAAGAAATGTAAACTTTATCTGAAGAATTTCGGCGAATTTTTCCTCGATCAGGTACAGAATGCAAGCTGTATCGTACTCTCGCATACATCCGATCCCGCGAAGACGGAGGAGGCCGTTGCGCTGTTAAAGGAGCAAACGAACGTCACCGTCATTACGACGGACTGGGATGCCCTCGGCGGGAAAGATATTCTTCTCGCCATGCAAAAGACGGACAGTCTCAAAGCGGAGCTTGAAAAGCTTACCGCCGCGGCACAAGAGGATGATGATGACGATGATGACGACGATGATGATGACGGCGGGGAATGCGGCTGCCATCACCACCATGACGACGAAGACCATGACGAAGAGGAGCACCATCATCATCACCACCACCATCACCATCATGATCACGATGCCGATGAAATCTTTACGAGTTGGGGCGTCGAGACGGCAAAGGTTTTCAAAAAAGAAGAACTTGAGAATGCGCTTTCCGCGCTCGATTCGGGAAAATACGGCCAAATTCTCCGCGCAAAGGGGTATGTAAACGGCGGCAATGAATGGATCTATTTTGATTTTGTCCCCGGAGAACCCAATCTCCGCACGGGCGAGCCTGCCGTGACGGGCAGGCTCTGCGTCATAGGCTGCAAGATCGACGAAGAAAAACTGAAGACACTGTTTTTGGGGTAAAATATGCCGAGAGAAGTTCCCGTCTACCTTTTTTTGGGTTTTCTCGATGCGGGTAAAACAAAATTCATTCAGGAAACATTTGAAGACGAACGCTTCGATTCGGGCGAGAAGACACTTCTTCTCGTTTGCGAGGAAGGGGAGGAAGAATATACTCCTTCCCGCTTTGCCGTAAAAAAATATGTTGTCATTAAGGCAGATGAAACAAGCCTCAATGTGCCGTACCTTACGCAGATCGCAAAGGAGAACAATATCGAGCGCGTCGTCGCCGAATGGAACGGCATGATGCTTCTCCAAAAGTTTTTCGATGCGATGCCGGACGGCTGGCTCATCGCGCAGGTGATGACATTCTTCGATGCAAACAGCTTCATCAGCTATAACGCCAATATGCGGCAACTCGTTTACGACAAAATACAGTTCGCGGATATGGTGGTTTTTAACCGCTTCAAACAGGATTTTAAGAAAGAGGAATTCCATAAGATCGTCCGCGCCGCTTCCCGCCGTCCCGACATCGTCTATGAATATATCGGCGGCAGAGTGGAATATGATGATATTGAAGATCCGCTTCCCTACGACATCAATGCGCCCGTTATCGACATCGAGGACAGGGATTACGCTTATTTCTATCGCGATCTCCGTGAAGCGGAGGACAACTACGAGGGCAAGACGGTGCATTTTAAGGGAATTGTTGCCCTTGACAGAAAGATGAAAGCGGGTACATTTGGCATCGGGCGGTTTGTCATGACCTGCTGCGCCGCCGATATAGCCTATCAGGGCCTTGTCTGTATCGGGGAACCGTATTTTCGGATCGATACAAACGAGTGGTTGGAGATTACCGCACGGGTGGATATCGAACCGCACAAACTTTACGGCGGAAAGGGGCCCGTACTGAAGATTTTACAGGCCGAACGCACAAAACCCCTTCCCGATGAGGAAGCGGTTGCAACATTTTATTGATGAAAAAGGAGGGAAACATATGAAAAAATTTGTGGTCTATTATTCTTTCGGCGGAAATACACGTTCTATCGCGCGGAAAATCGCAAAGGATACCGGTGCAGACATCGCAGAGATCCGTACGCTGAAAAGTTATCCCGACGACTACGACGTGCTTGTCAGTCTCGGCAAAAAAGAGGTTGAGAGCGGTTATGTTCCTCAACTCTACGCGCTTCCCGTCAACGTGCAGGACTATGATGAAATTATAATCGGCACACCGGTTTGGTGGTATACATACGCTCCCGCTGTCAAATCATTTTTGAAGGGTGTAAACTGGAACGGTAAAACGGTCTATCCCTTTGCAACAAACGGCGGATGGCTCGGCCATACGCCGAGCGACTTCAAAAAGGCGCTCCGCGGTGCAACGGTGGGGCCCATATTGAATGTCAAGTTCGAGGAAAAAACCCTTGTCACGCCCATGAGTGTCATCGACGAGTGGATCGGGAATATCAAGTGAACGATCTTCATGCGTTGCTCCTTGCCGATTACGGCGAATCCGTTACCGCGGACATCGAGGAGGGCTATAGGAGCGCCCGTCCCGTGACGCTCCGCATAAATACTTTGAAAATGACCGCCGAAGAGGGAAAAAATTCCTTTTTTAAGGCGGGTTTTTCGTTTGAAAGCGTGGATTGGTTCGCTTCCGCCCTCATCATGAAGGACATCCGTGAAGAAGATCTTTTGAGAACAGATTTTTACGAAGAAGGAAAAATCTATCTCCAGAGCTTGTCGTCGATGCTTCCGCCCCTGTATCTTGACCCGAAAAAGGGAGAAAGCGTGCTCGATATGACGGCCGCGCCCGGAGGGAAAACGACGGAACTTGCGGCTCTTTCCCCCGCGGCGCTCATTACCGCCTGTGAACGCGACAAGGCACGGTTTCAAAGGCTGAATTTCAATCTTCGGCGGCAAGGCGCGGGGAGAGTGACGTCTATCTGCGCGGATGCGCTTTTTCTGGACGACTTTTTTTCCTTCGACAAGATCTTGCTCGATGCTCCCTGCAGCGGAAGCGGAACGGTCAATGCCGCGAAAAAGTCGCGCATCGATGGCGCCTATGTGGAAAAATGTGCCGTAATGCAGGAAAAGTTGCTTAAAAAGGCGTTAAAACTACTCAAAAAAGGGGGAGAAATGATCTATTCTACTTGTTCCGTCTTAAAGAGGGAGAACGGGGAGGTCCTGGAGCGCGCGCTGAAGGGAACGGATGCTTACCTTGAACCTGTGCGGGCGTTTGAAGGGATTCCGCTTTTGCCCTCGGCGGAAGGCACCGTTTGCGTCTGCCCGACGGATCTTTATGAAGGATTTTTCCTCGCGAAAATAAAAAAATGATCTGCCGTATGCCGGAAACGATCAAAAACAGTGCGGGGCCTGATACCCCGCACTGTTTTTCCATGATACCGTGCCGAAAAAATTTCGGCATGACGTTATTCTTCCGCGTCATTACCGCCGTTTTCCCGCAAAAACGCTTGATAACTGTCCAATATGGTTTTTTGAATGTATTCGCGCGTTTCGGTGTTCAGCGGGTGGGCAATATCCTTGTAGCTTCCATCCGAAGCCTTACGGCTGGGCATGGCAACAAAAAATTCGCCGTCCCGTTCGAAGATTCTGATGTCATGTACGACGAAACAGTCATCGATCGTGATCGAGGCAACTGCCCTGAGTTTGCCGTCCATGTGGCGTACCTGACGTATTCTTACATCCCCGATTGTCATATGTAATTTTCCTCCCTTACATCTTTCTGCCCATTATTTTATCACGTTTTTGTAAAAGTATCAATAGTTATAGAATAAAATTAGTTCTTTTCGGCAAAAAAATCACGGTTTTTTTTGTTGAAGCATAGAATGCGGTATGAATTTTGCCGAAATCAAGAGTTTTTCGGGCGTATACTTTATCGGAATAGGGGGAGTCAGCATGAGCGCGCTCGCACTCTGCCTCTTCGAAAGAGGGTTTGGAGTGAGGGGCAGCGATGCCTCCGAAAGTTCGTTTACAAAAAAATTGCGGGAGAGAGGGATACCCGTCCATATCGGTGAGGATGAGCAGATCACGGAGGAACTCGTCATCGTGAGCGGAGCAATCCTTCCCGAAAACAGACAGTTATCGGAGGCAAAGCGGGAAGGGAAAAAGATATTGACCCGCGCAGAACTTTTGGGCGCCGTCGCGGACGATTTCCGCCATGTCGTATCTGTGGCGGGCTGTCACGGCAAAACGACCACAAGCTGCATGCTTGCGCATATCATGAAGTCTGCCGGGAAGCCTTTTACCTGTCATATCGGAGGAGAAGATCTCGATCTCGGCAACTATCACGGTGAGGGAAATGAATATTTTATCACCGAGGCGTGCGAGTTCAAGCGGAGTTTTTTGAAACTCAGGAGCGAGGTCGGGGTTGTTCTCAACTGTGACCGGGACCATACCGACTGCTACAAGACAAAGGCCGAACTTTTGGACGCATACAGGGAATTTGCCGCGAAGTCCGAAAAGGCTGTCGTCAATGCAGACGATGTGCATGCGCGGTCCATTCCGCACGTTCTGTCTTTTGGCATTCATAACGGCGATATACGCGCAACATCTTTCCGGAGCGACAGAGAGGTCTACTCCTTTACGGTGGAGGAGAAGGGCATCCCCGTCGTCAGGATCAAGCTCAATGTCATCGGCGTATTTAACGTGATGAATGCGCTCGCATCTTATGCTTCCGCCAGACTTTTGGGCCTCACTCCGAATGAAATCAAAACAGGGATAGAGAAATTCCGCGGAGTCAAACGTCGTTTTGAAAGAATCGGTACGCTCGGCGGTGTTCCGCTCGTCTGCGATTACGCACATCACCCGCGCGAGATTGCGGCGACGCTTTTTACCGCCCAACGTATTACGGAGGGGAAAGTCCGTCTCGTTTTTCAGCCGCACACCTATACGCGAACGCGGGATCTCATGCCCGAATTCATCGAGGCGCTTTCTTCGGCCGAAAATCTCGTCATCTACACCACATATTCCGCGCGGGAAAAATATGATTTCGACGGCAGTGCGGTCCGCCTTACCGCGATGCTTCCAAACGCCGTTTACATCGCCTCACCCGGGCGTCTCAAAACTTATTTGGAAAAAAATATACGGCCGAACGACATGATTCTGGTCCTCGGCGCGGGAAATATTTATGACATCGCACAGAGTATCAAAGACTGAATTTTTTTTCCCCGGCGCCACGCCGGGGAAATTTTTTTTATGTAAAAATTGCGGACGCGATGCGGCTGAAAGGAAAAATTTTCTTTTTTGAAAAAAATAAGTCAAAATATTTGTATTTTGGTATTGAAAGTAATTACAATATATAGTATAATAGGCTTGGTTTGGGAAAAATACTTTCCCGAAATAATTTTGACCGTTTGGTTCGGGGGTAAATTATGGATGAGATGAAGAAAGAGACGGATTTCCCGCTTTACCTGTTCCATCACGGGAAAAACGATCGAATCTATGAAACCTTCGGCGCACATAAGACCACTATGGAAGGCGCGGAAGGCTACGTCTTCCGCGTCTGGGCACCGCACGCAAAGAGCGTCTCCGTGGTGGGTGACTTTAACGGCTGGAATCCATCCGCGGATGTGATGGAACGCATGGCCGACGGTGAAACCTTCGAACTCTTTATAGCGGGCGTCAAGCAGTACGACGTCTATAAATATTGTATAACGGCCGCAAACGGGAATCTGCTCTACAAGGCGGACCCCGTCGCCTTCCATACCGAGACCCCGCCCGCCACAGCCTCTAAACTCTATGATTTGGAGGGCTACGGTTGGAGAGACAAAGCATATTTCGAAGCAATGGCAAAGAAGAGTATCTACGCTTCTCCCGTCAATATCTATGAGGTCAATTTGCTCTCGTGGAAGAGGTTTGACGATGGAAATTATCTGTCCTACCGCGATCTCGCACGGGAACTTGTGCCTTATGTCAAACAGATGGGGTACACCCATGTGGAATTCATGCCGATCATGGAATTTCCCTTTGACGGGTCATGGGGGTATCAGGTGACGGGCTATTTTGCCGTGACGTCCCGCCTCGGTACGCCGCAAGACTTCATGTATCTCGTCGACTGTTTTCATGAAGCGGGTATCGGCGTCCTTCTCGATTGGGTTCCCGCACATTTTCCGAAAGACGGGCACGGGCTCTACGAATTCGACGGCCAGCCACTCTATGAGAGCAGCCAATGGGACAGAATGGAGCACGCGAGTTGGGGGACGCGCCGCTTCGATTACGGAAGGGAGGAGGTTGTATCGTTTCTTATTTCGGACGCATGTTTTTTCTTCGATAAATTTCATGTGGACGGGCTCAGGGTAGATGCCGTTGCCTCAATGCTCTATCTCGACTACGACAAGCGCCCCGGAGAGTGGACGCCGAACATCTACGGCGAAAACAAAAACCTCGAAGCAATCGCCTTCCTGCGCCGCCTCAACGAGGCCGTTTTCTTGCGTTTTCCCTATGCGATGATGATTGCGGAAGAGAGCACTGCGTGGGGGCTGGTGACGAAACCAAGTTCCGTGGGCGGGCTCGGCTTTAACTTCAAATGGAATATGGGCTGGATGAACGATATGCTTTCCTATCTCAGCCTCGATCCGTATTTCCGCATGTACAATCATAACAAGCTGACCTTCTCCATGATGTATGCTTTCTCGGAAAATTTTGTATTGCCGGTTTCGCACGATGAAGTCGTGCACGGAAAGTGCTCGCTTATCAACAAGATGCCGGGGAAATATGAAGATAAGTTTGCAGGCGTCCGCGCCTTTCTCGGCTATATGACGGCCCATCCCGGCAAGAAACTGAACTTTATGGGCTATGAGTTCGGGCAATTTAAGGAATGGGATTACAAGGAAGGGCTCGAATTCTTTTTGCGCGACAGATACGAGATGCACGGGAAACTTTCCGAGTATGTCAAAGCGCTCAATTTCTTCTATAAAGATACGCCCGCATTCTATGAGATTGAAGACGGATGGGATGGTTTTGAATGGCTCGCGCCCGACGACGCAGACAGGAACATCGTGGCTTTCATCCGCAGGGATAAGTCAGGGAACGAAATAATATGCGTAACATCATATTCCGGAAGCGATGCAGAGGACTATCTCCTCGGTGTCAATAAACGGGGAAAATATAAGGTAATTTTCAATTCCGATGAAAAAAAATACGGCGGAGAGGGGAAACTGACAAAAAAGACTTATATTACCGTTAAAAAGCCGAGCCACGGCAAACAATATTCCCTGAAGTTGCCGATGCCGAAACTTACAACCGTTTACCTTGTCTGTGAAGGTTCCGCAGATCGTACCGTTCAAAATGAGGAATAACTTAGGGGGTTAAAAATATGTTGAGGAAAAAGGAATGTGTTGCAATGCTTTTGGCGGGCGGACAGGGATCCAGACTTTACGCACTCACCAATCACATTGCAAAACCGGCAGTTGCTTTCGGCGCGAAGTACCGCATCATTGATTTTCCGCTCTCCAATTGCATCAACTCCGGAATCGACACGGTGGGGGTGCTTACGCAGTATGAACCGCTCGAACTCAATGAGTATATCGGTAACGGCCAGCCGTGGGATCTGGACCGTACGTTCGGCGGTGTGCATATTCTTTCGCCCTATCAGGCGAAGAAGAAACAGTCGTGGTTCGAAGGTACGGCAAATGCCATCTACCAGAATCTCTCTTTCATAAAGAAGTACAATCCCGACTATGTGCTCATTCTCTCCGGAGATCATATCTACAAAATGAATTATGCCGCAATGCTCCGCGCCCACAAGGAAACGGGGGCAGACTGCACAATCGCCGCGATCGAAGTTCCGATAAAAGAGGCCTCCCGGTTCGGCATTCTCAATACCCGCGAGGACGGCTCCATCTATGAATTCGAAGAAAAGCCCAAGCAACCCAAAAGCAATCTTGCTTCGATGGGGATTTACATGTTTACGGCCGAAAAACTCTTCAAATATCTCGAAGAAGACGACGCCAATCCCGCTTCCTCCAAGGATTTCGGCAAAGACGTCTTACCTGCCATGCTGAATGCGGGAGAAAGGATGTTTTCCTACCGCTTCCGCGGCTATTGGAAGGACGTCGGCACGCTCTCTTCTCTCTGGGAATCCAATATGGACCTTTTGGGCGAAAATCCCGCCTTCGACGTCAGCGATCCCGACTGGAAGATCCATTCCCGCAATCCCTTGGCTCCGCCCGAACACATCGGCGGCAATGCCGTCGTCTGCAATTCGCTTGTTGCGCTCGGCTGTGAAGTTGACGGCATCGTAAAAAATTCCGTTCTGGCCTCCAACGTCGTCATCGAAGAGGGGGCGGAGGTCACCGACAGCGTCCTCATGGCGGGAACCGTTGTGAAGAAGGGAGCGAGAGTCGTTTATTCCATCATCGATGAAAACGTGACCGTACAAGAGGGAGCGCAAGTGGGCGAACCCAAAGAGGGCGGAAAGGGAATTACCGTTCTCGGGAGAAATATTACCGTCTCCGGTCAGGCCGAGGGCGGAAAAATCATCGACAAGGATTACAAGGGGAAATAAAACAATGGCACATTCCGCAGTAGGCGTTATTTTTTCAAATATTCATGACGAAAATATTCCGGAACTCTCCCGCCACAGAACAATGGCCTCCATTCCTTACGGCGGAAGGTACCGCCTGATAGATTTTACCCTGTCAAACATGGTGAATTCCGGCATTACGACGGTGGGAATCGTTACAAAAAACAATTACCAGTCACTCATCGATCATCTCGGCAGCGGCAAGGATTGGGATCTCGCGAGAAAGGATGGCGGTATTATCCTTCTCCCGCCTTATTCCGATGAAACCGACGCTCCCTATACGACCCGCCTCGAGGCCCTGATGGGAATCACGGGCTTTTTGACGCACCGCAACGAAGATTACGTCGTTATCACCGATTGCGACGGAATCGCGAGAGTGGACATTCAGAAAATACTGCATTTTCATGAACAAAAAGGGGCAGACATTACCATGGTTTACCATGAGGAGACGGAGCCCGTGCAGTCTTCCTACTACATGACGCTCCAGCCCGACGAAACGGGTAGATTAAAGAGTCTCAAGATCAACCCCAAACTCAAAGGCGGCAATTACAATCTCTACGTCAATATAATGGTAATGAGCAGGGAATTCCTTATCAATACCATTCAGGACGCGGTGACGAGGGGGCTTTCGAGCTTCGGCAGAGATATTCTTGCAAAGAATGTCGACACGCTCCGCCTTTTCGGCTATCAATTCAACGGCTATTATGCGACGATCAGTTCCCTGCAAAATTATTACAGTCACAGCATGGAACTTCTTCGGAAGGATACCCGCGATGAACTTTTCGGCGCACGGGACGTCTACACAAAGGTACGCGATTCGGCTCCGAGCAAATACATCGGCAATTCCGCCGTGAAAAATTCTTTGATCTCCGACGGTTGCATCATCGAAGGAACGGTGGAAAACTGTATTCTTTTCCGCGGCGTCAAGGTGGGAAAAGGGAGCGTTGTACGCAATTCCATCATCATGCAGGATACCGTCATCGGCTCTAACGTCAGCCTCGACTGCATCATTACGGATAAAAACGTAGTCATCCGGGACAAAAGACATCTTGCGGGGTGTGAAGCATTGCCTTATTTCATTGCCAAGGGCAGAATGCTCTGAAAATAGTTCATTTTAAGGGGATAGATATGAGTGCTACATCAAAAAAGAAGGGGACACGGGCGGAATTGCCGGAGATAGAAATTCTCGGCAAGGCGGAAGCGCCTTTAAAAGAAGTCCCCGCAGATATTAAGGTAGAGGCCGTGAAAAAAATACTTTTCGTTGCGTCCGAGGCTGCGCCCTTCATCGCAACGGGCGGGCTCGCCGAAGCCATCGGCTCCCTTTCCAAAGCATTGGCGAATAGGGGGAGATATGACGTCCGCGTCGTGATCCCGCTCTATCAGGACATCGGGAAGGAATACAGGAAAGATTTCAAATTTCTCGGCAATACTTACGTTGCACTGTCATGGAGGAACCAGTATTGCGGCATTTTTGAATACAAAAAAGATAATGTAACGTTCTATTTTCTCGATAACGAGTACTATTTCAAGCGTCCCGAGTGCTATGGTTACTACGACGACGGCGAACGGTTTGCTTTCTTCTGCCGCGGCGTCATGGAGATGATGAACTTCATCGGTTTTTATCCCGATATTATGCATTGCCACGATTGGCAGGCCGCCCTTGCGGCGCTCTATCTCAAGACGATCTACTGTTTCCGTCCCGAGTATCAATTTATCCGCGCCGTATTTACGATCCACAATATCGAATATCAGGGACAATATTCCCTCGATTTACTCGAAGATCTCTTCGGAATCTCCTACCGGTTCCGCTATCTCGTGGAATACGACCGCTGTATCAACCTGATGAAGGGAGCAATCGAGTGTTGCGAATGTTTTTCGACGGTTTCTCCGTCCTATGCGCAAGAAATCAAGGATCCCTATTATTCTCACGGGCTTGATCCCATTATCCGCAGGAATGAATTTAAACTTCGCGGCATTCTCAACGGTATCGACCCGGACTATTATAACCCCGCGACGGACCTCGCCCTTTTCCAGAATTACAGTGCGGGCGACATGGCGGGTAAGGCGGTCTGTAAAGAGGAGTTGCAGCGAATGCTGAACCTTCCCCTGAAGCCCAATACGCCCATCCTCTCTATGATCACGCGCCTTGTATCCCATAAGGGGATCGACCTCGTGAAAGAGGTCATAGAACAGGCTCTCCGGCAGGATATACAGTTCATCTTGCTCGGTACGGGGGATTCCTCCTACGAGAATTATTTTTCCGACCTTGCAAGGAGATACCCCGGAAAAGTCGTTTCCATCATTTCTTTTAATTCAGACCTTTCCCGCAAAATCTATTCGGGTTCGGATCTCTTCCTGATGCCTTCAAAGAGCGAACCGTGCGGGCTTTCGCAGATGATCGCTTCCCGCTACGGCACAATCGCCATCGTGCGTGAGACGGGAGGCCTTCGGGACAGTATCACGCCTTTCGGCGCGGGCGGGAACGGCTTTACTTTCCACGATTACAACGCCTATGACATGCTCTATGTCATCAATGAAGCGATCGGCGTCTACCGGAACCGCGGATTATGGGAAAGCCTTGTCTATAAGGCAATGAACACGGACTTTTCATGGGCTTCCTCGGCGCGTTCATATGAAGAGATGTATCTCGGGCTTTTAAAGTAATACTTCTTCAGGAGACAATATATCCATGGAAAAACTGACAGAACAGGATGCCCGGCGCATGATCGCCGGAAAGCTGACCCGCTATTTTGGCGTTAGCGCGCAGGAAGCATCGAAAGAACAAATCTACAAGGCCGTCGTGATGAGTGTAAGAGACGTCATGCTCGAGAAACGGCAAAAATTTCATTTAAAGATCAAAGAGGCAAAGGCAAAACGCGTCTACTATCTCTGCATGGAATTTTTGATGGGCAGGTCCCTGAAAAACAGCATCTATAATCTCGGAATCGAAAAGCCTATCGCCGATGCGCTCAAGAGCCTGAATGTAAATCTCGGGGATCTCTACGAAGAGGAGCCCGATGCGGGGCTCGGAAATGGGGGACTCGGCAGGCTTGCCGCATGCTTTTTAGACGGGCTCGCGACGCAGAATTACCCTGCAATGGGTTTTTCCATCTGTTATCAGTACGGTCTCTTTAAACAAAAGATCGTGGACGGCTGGCAAATGGAGCTTCCGGACATCTGGCTGCCCGGCGGCGAGGCGTGGCTTACGCAACGTTCCGATAAACAATTTATCATTCGGTTTGACGGCGAAATCGAAGAAAAGTGGACAGATCACGGTATGGAAACCGTATATCACAATGCAAAGGAAGTAGAGGCGACCGCAGTCGATATGATGGTATCCGGCGCAAATTCCGAGGCTGTCAGCGTACTCCGTCTATGGCGGTCGAGAGCGGTGCAGAAGTTTGATATGCAACTCTTCTCGCAGGGCAATTATGAGGCGGTAATGAGGGATGACAGCGATGCACAACTTATCTCGAAGGTGCTGTATCCCTCCGATAATCACTATGAAGGAAAATCACTCCGTCTGAAACAGCAGTACTTTCTTGTTTCGGCCTCCCTGCAATGCATTGTCGCGGACCACAAGCGGCGGTACGGTTCCCTGAATTTGTTGCCCCAAATGGCTGCGATCCACATCAACGATACGCATCCCGCGCTCGCTATTCCGGAGCTTATGCGCATCCTTGTAGACGAGAATTACTATAGCTGGGAAGTCGCGTGGAATATCACGACGGCGACCTGCGCCTATACCAACCATACGGTAATGGCAGAAGCGCTCGAGACGTGGGCGGAGGACCTTATTGCCCGCAGACTTCCCCGCATTTACGTCATATTAAAGGAAATCAACCGCCGTTTCTGCGACGATCTTTGGCACAAATACCCGGGTGATTGGAACAGGATCTCCCGCATGGCCGTTTTGTCTCACAATACAGTAAGAATGGCAAATCTCTGCGTCATAGGTTCGCACAGCGTCAACGGCGTCTCCGAACTCCACAGCGACATCATCAAGGAAAACGTTTTTCACGATTTTTACGAATACACGCCGGAGAAATTTACAAATGTAACGAACGGCATTGCACACAGACGCTGGCTCAACCAATCCAATCCCGAACTTTGCGCGCTTCTGGACGAATGTATCGGCACGGGCTACGATAAGAATGCCGAAAAACTTGCCGACTTCAAGAAATATGAAGACGACGAGAGCGTTTTGAAGCGGCTCGGCGAGATCAAAAGGATCAAAAAAGAGCAGTTCGCGGCCTACGCGAGGAGTTATCAGGGCGCAATCGTTGACCCGGACACAGTCTTCGACGTGCAGGCCAAGCGCATGCACGAATATAAGCGCCAACTCCTGAACGTACTCCATATTATCGGTGAATATAACGCCCTGAAGGAAAATCCTGACATGGACTTTCTTCCCAAGACGTATATCTTCGGTGCAAAAGCCGCCGCAGGCTACGATATGGCCAAGCAAATCATCAAATTGATTTGCTATCTTGCCGAAGATATCAGAAAGAACAAGAAGATCAATGAAAAATTAAACGTCGTCTATATGGAAAATTACAATGTTACGATGTCCGAAAAATTGATGCCCGCATCGGAAATTTCCGAACAGATTTCTTTGGCGGGCAAGGAAGCGAGCGGCACGGGCAACATGAAATTTATGATCAACGGCGCACTGACAATCGGCACATTGGACGGCGCGAATGTTGAAATGGCTTCGCGCGTGGGGATGGATAATATTTACATTTTCGGCCTCAGGGCAGACGAAGTTTCACAACTCTGGAGCAAAGGGTACAACTCAAGCGCATATTATAACCAGAATTTCGCAATGCGCCGTATCATCGAATCGCTCATCGTGGGATATAATAATTGTTCTTTCGCGGATATTGCAAATTATCTGCTCCGAAATGCACCCGTTGCGGACCCGTATATGTGCCTTGCGGACTACGAGTCCTATACACAGACGCAGAATGCCATGACCGAGCTTTACCGCAACGACAAACTCGCATGGAATAAGAAATCGCTCAACAATATCGCTGCGGCGGGATATTTTTCGGCAGACAGAAGCGTACGCGAATATGCAACAAAAATCTGGAATTTAAAGCCCTTAAAATAAATTTTGAAGCAAATGTCTCTTTACTACGATCCTCTTGACAGCGCATGCAAGAGCATTCGGGGCGCTGTCCCGTGCCACGGAGATCTGTCTCTTCATCTCTATATGAACAAGGAAAGCGGGGAATTTCAATTCTCCGCTCAAACGTGTATGCTTGTTTTATGGAGGAGCGGCGGGGAAGCAAAGTTTTTCCCCATGATAAACGAGGGGGATTGTTTTTCTCTGCGGTTGAAGTTTCACAAAACAGGCCTATATTTCTATTATTTTGAATTTGGCGGGGCGCCTTTCCGTTGCGGCAAGTTGCGGCGCGGCACATTCGACAGTGACGCATGCGACTGGCAGATCACGGTCTATGATGAGGAATACACAACGCCCGCATGGTTCAAAGGCGGCGTAATGTATCAGATTTTCCCGGACAGGTTCTGTAAGGGAGAGGGCGATTATCCGCTCGGGAAGGGAAAATATCTGCGCTATGATTGGGGCGGGCTTCCTTCTTTCCGCGCCAATGAGATGGGAAAAGTACTCAATAACGATTTTTTTGGCGGGAACCTCAATGGCGTGCGCGAAAAGCTCGGATATTTGAAAGAGCTCGGCGTCACCGTACTCTATTTTAATCCCATCTTCGAGGCTTACTCCAATCACCGTTACGATACGGGCGATTATCTGAAAATCGATCCGCTTCTCGGAACCGAGAAAGATTTCGAGGCTCTCGTGAAGGACGCCGAAATGCTCGGCATCCGCATCATTTTGGACGGAGTTTTCAATCACACGGGTGATGACAGCCGTTATTTCAACAAATATGGCACATACGGCAGCGTAGGCGCTTACCAATCCAAAGAATCACCCTATTACGATTGGTTTGTTTTTAAGGAGTATCCCATGCTCTATGAATGTTGGTGGGGGATTGAAACGCTTCCGGAAATCGAGGAGAAATCAACAAGCTATCGGGAATTCATTATGGGAGAAAACGGCGTCATAAAGCATTGGCTTCGCCGCGGAATCGGCGGATACCGCCTCGACGTCGCTGACGAATTGCCGGATTTCTTTTTGAAAGAACTGCGATCGTCCGTCAAGAGCGAAGATCCCGACGCCATCATCATCGGCGAAGTGTGGGAAGATGCGTCAAACAAAATCTCATACGGCGTCCGCAGGGAATATCTTCAGGGTCATGAACTCGACAGTGTGATGAATTATCCGCTCAAAAACGGCATCATAAACTTCATACGCACGGGAATGACCTATTATCTCCGCGAGACAATCGCCCTGCTTCTCGACAATTATCCCAAAAATACCGTTGACTGCCTGATGAATTTACTCGGTTCCCATGATACGCCGCGGATTCTTACGGTTTTCGGCGGTGAAATTTGCAACGACAAGGAAAAAATGGCCGTACTTTCTTTAAGCGTGGATGAGAGAATTTATGCAAAGAAACTTTTGAAAATGGCCGCAGTGCTTCAATTTACGCTTCCCGGCGTACCGTGCATCTATTATGGAGACGAAGCGGGAATGGAGGGCTATCAGGATCCGTTTTGCCGCAGATGTTTTCCTTGGGACAATATCGATGAAGAAATTCACGGATTCTATAAAAAGCTCGGAAACATTAGAAATAATTTCAGAGATATTTTTGCGGAGGCGGAATATCGGGAGATCTTTGCCGATACGGGCTGTCTTGTCTATGCGCGGGAATTAAACGAAAAAAGCGTAATCGTCTATGTAAACCGAAGCTCCTGCAGATATGATCTGACATTCAGGGGAACATGGAAAGAAATGCTTTCGGATCGCCTGTTTTGCGAAAAAGTTTCCGTGGAGGAGAATTCGTGCGGCATCCTAACCAAATACTATGCCTGACATAATAGTTATGTCTGACATAGCATTGCATTTGAATTTCAAAAATGGCCTGCACAAATCGGATACGGCAATACAAGGTCCAAAACTGTATGTAATACGGTTCGGATGAACATCGCTCACGGGCCGTGATTGCGTCACTAATGATTTTCGTTATAAATGAAAGGTAAACCGAAAATAGCGCCATAAACAGTCTGAAATATACGATTTTGGCGTAAAATTGGCTTTTCTTGCCCCTAACTATTCGTAAAACCGTGATTTTGCGAATAGTTCTTAGTTACTCAAGCAATTGCCATTATGCCATTATATAACAGTCCCCTCCTCTTGTCGGGAACAATGTCCTTTCGGCGATTCCCGCCACTACTGTAATAAGCAGTGATGAAAAATTTTTCAAAACGTCTTTTTTAAACTATTCGTAAAATTGACATTTGCCTCACTTAGGGGTATAATTTTGATTATGGCAAAAAAGAGCGTCAGTTACTATCAGGAACGCAACCTGAAAAATTTGGAGCGTATCGACAGCCTCCTTACCGAACTGCCCGAGTACTGCGAGGATTTTTTTCGTGGCGTAGAAGAACGCACGAGTGCCCTTACGCGCCTCAATTATGCCTACGACCTCCGTATTTTCTACGATTTTCTTTCCAAAAAGTGTTTTAAAAATAAAAAACCCACGGAAATTACACTTGAGGATCTGGAGCAGGTCACAGACACAGACATCGAAATTTTTCTCTCGTATCTTTCTCACTATACTTTCGGCGGAAAACGGCTCAGTTGCAACGAACGCGCTAAAGCGAGAAAGCTTTCCACCGTCCGTTCCCTCTTTAAATATTTCTTCAATAAGGGCCTTATCGCCGTGAATAACTCCGCAAAAGTTTCAACGCCCAAACTTCACGAAAAGGAAATCATTCGCTTGGACGGTGACGAGGTCGGCGAACTTTTGGACGAAGCGGAATACGGAAATGGCCTTTCTTCCCATGCAAGCCATTATCACGATCGGACGATGGTGCGCGATACGGCCATTTTGACTCTTTTTTTGGGCACGGGTATCCGAATTTCGGAACTTGTGGGGCTCAATGACGAAAGCATAGATTTTGACAATAATTCCTTTGTTGTCACACGCAAAGGAGGAAATCAGGCTATTTTGTACTTTTCGGAAGAAGTTGCCGATGCGCTTGCCGCCTATATCGAACAGAAAAAAGGAGACCCGAAGGTCCCCGATGAATCTCCCGCTCCCCTCTTTCTCTCCATGCAGTATAAAAGAATCACGGTGCGGGCCGTTGAAAATCTTGTCAATAAATATGCAAAAATTGTTTCACCGCTCAAAAAGATTACGCCGCACAAACTGCGCTCCACCTATGGCACAGCCCTCTATCGCCAAACACATGATATTTATATTGTCGCAGATGTGCTCGGCCATAAGGACGTCAACACAACGCGGAAGCACTATGCCGCCATCACGGAGGATAACCGCCGCGCCGTTGCGGATAAGGTGAAACTTCACCGCAAAGAGGAGGATAGCGATTGAATTCTCCCGAGATCATCTATGTAATTCAACCCGTCGAAGGCGAAAATTTTAAGATTTTGCATGAGGAGGCTGTTTCGCTCATTCAAAGCGCGGGCGCGGAATATGCGGGAACCGTCTATCAAAAAATTCGGGAAATCGATCCCGCCACCTATATCGGCATGGGAAAACTCACGGAACTTAAAGCGCAACTCGGCTGTTCGGAAAGAACCGTCCTCTTTAACGGCGAGCTTTCCCCTTCCCAAACGCTCAACATTTCCGAGGCGCTCGAAGGCAGAAAGGTCATCGACAGGACGACCCTCATTCTCGATATTTTCGCCGGTCGCGCCGCGAGCAGAGAAGGAAAAATACAGGTGGAACTTGCCCAACTTAAATACCTTTATCCCCGTCTCAAGGGGAAAGGCGCCGCTCTTTCCCGGTTGGGCGGCGGGATTGGCACGCGCGGACCCGGCGAAAGTCAGCTCGAGACGGACAGACGGCATATCAGAAACCGCATCCGTTATCTTGAGGAACGCCTTAAGGAGACGGAAAAACGCCGCTCAATGCAGACGGAGCGCAGAAAAAAAGAGCGTATTCCGACGATCGCCCTTGTCGGATACACGAATACGGGAAAATCCACCCTTCTCAACCACCTGACGGGCGCGGATGTACTCGTGAAAGACGCTCTCTTTGCAACTCTCGACCCCACGGCGCGCGGTTTTACTATCGAAAATGTTCCCTTTTTGCTCGTCGATACGGTCGGTTTTTTACAGGGCCTTCCCCATCACCTTATCGAGGCGTTCAAATCAACGCTCGAGTCCGCGTTGAACTGCGACCTCGCCCTCATCGTCTGCGACGCAAGCGGCGAATACGAAATGCAGCTCGATACCACCCTTTCAACGCTCGATGAGTTGGGATTTTCCTCCCCCTATCTCGTCGTAATGAATAAATGCGATCTCGTTCAAAACAGGGAAACATTCCCGAAGGATGCAGTTTGCATTTCCGCCGTGAATAATTTGGGCCTCGAGGATCTGAAAAGGCGTATCTTTGAGGCGCTTAAAAAAGATTTTGTCCGTGCGGCGCTCTTCGTTCCATATGAAAAAATGGCGCAGTACAGCACCATACGTCCATATCTTAACGAACAAAATGTAACATATACCGAAAACGGAGCCGAAATCACGGTGATCATACCCGCCGTTTATGCCGATAAAATCAGTCCTTTTTATCGTCATCCGGAACGTAATCGGGATCCATGATGACTTTATCGATCTTGATTGCCGCATAGTCGCGGATGTCAAGGCATTTGCCGCAGTTGTCGCAGATTTTCGTCGGATCCAAGTCGCAAACAAGACACTCCAGGCATCCGTCGCACTCCTTTGTTTCGTCCAGCACGCACATTTTTGTTTCCATACCGATAGTATACCACCCCATTTTAAAAAATGCAACAAAATATTTTTCCAAATCGTGGAACATTTGTTTGCTTTTATTTTTGCTCTGTGCTATAATGCAGTCAAGAGGTGACGAATGATAAAGCAAGATAGATTGATGGATGTCTTTGAATATATCCTGCGCTATAACGATGAAAACGGGTTTTCCCCTTCCGTGCGCGACATCTGTGCGGCTCTCAATATCAAATCGACGGCGACGGTTTACGATTATATCAACCGTCTTCGCGAACAAGGGTATCTCGATAAGGCCGCAAAAAAGAACAGATCTGTGATCGTACGGGGAAGTTCATCCGTGCGTGCGCCACTTCTCGGCGTCGTCAATGCGGGCCAGCCTATCCTTGCGGTAGAGAACAACGAGGGTTTTTACACTCTTCCCGAGGCGGAATTTAAGGGCGATGACCTCTTCCTTCTCCGTGTGCACGGCGAATCCATGATCGCAGCCGGTATTTTTGACGGGGATAAGATTATCGTAAAGCGGCAACAGACCGCGGAGAACGGGGAAATCGTCGTTGCCATGTTCGATGACGGTACGGAAGACGGTGCCACGGTCAAACGGTTCTTTAAAAGAGACGGAAAAATCGTTCTTCACCCCGAGAACAGCTTTATGGAAGATATTATCCCCGAAAACCAGAACAGCATCCGTATATTGGGTAAAGTGATTGGCCTTATACGCAGTTTTCGGTAAAATTCCCGGTTGTGCGGAAGAAAACCTTCTTCAAATTGAATTTTTAATCGGAAGATGGTTCGGCTTCGCTCACCATGACGTAAAAAATGTCGTCACCCTGAGCTTGCCGAAGGGTCACCACATTATAACAATGTGATGGTTCGGCTGCGCTCACCATGACGTAATTAGGAACGGCCGAAGGGTCACCACATTATAACAATGTGATGGTTCGGCTGCGCTCACCATGACGTAATTAGGAACGGCCGAAGGGTCACCACATTATAACAATGTGATGGTTCGGCTGCGCTCACCATGAC
>CAZTBU010000001.1:141943-196320 GCA_964612545.1 uncultured Clostridia bacterium
GCCGAAGGGTCACCACATTATAACAATGTGATGGTTCGGCTGCGCTCACCATGACATGATTAGGAACGGCCGAAGGGTCTCCGCACATTGTTAAAAAAGCGGTGACCCTTTTTATAGATTTTTCAGATAATAAACCTCTTCCTGTGAAAGACGTCGGCATTCTCCGCGATCGAGACCCGCTAAAGCCAAATCGCCGACCTTGATACGTTTCAAAAACACGACGGGCTTGCCGACGGCCTCGAACATGCGGCGAATCTCGTGGTTTTTGCCTTCCGTCAGGGTCACATGCAGCTTTGTACAATTTTTATCGGTATAAACAACGGCGACGCGGCACTTTTTTGTGACAAAGCCCCTCTCGATCTCGACGCCGCTCCTCAGGCGGTTGAGCAGGGCGGGAGAGACCGCCCCCTCAACCTTGACAAGATATGTCTTGGGAATTTCGTTCTGCGGGGCAGTCAAACGGTAAGCGAGATTTCCGTCGTTTGTCAGAATGAGAAGGCCCTCGGTGTCGAAGTCGAGTCTGCCGACGGGGAATACTCGCCCCGCGTTTGGCGGCAAAAAGTCCATGACCGTCTTTCTCGGCCGCTCCGTTTTCTCGTCGTTGACGGTGCAGACGCACCCTTTGGGCTTGTTCAGAAGATAATATTCGTACTTTACCTTGTGGGAAAGTATTTTCCCGTCGATGGAGACATCGTCGGAGGGCTTCACGTCATCCCCCGCTTTGGCTGTCTTTCCGTTGATGGTCACCCTTTTTGCGGCAATGATTTCATCTGCTCCCCGCCTTGAGGCAACACCCTGTTCAGCCAAAAATTTATTGATTCGCATTTCAATTGCAGAATAAACCTGCGCTCCTTACTTTCTGCCTATATGATATACAAATTTTGCGAAAAAAGCAAGTTGTTTTGCAGGTAGATGCGCATTTGTCCCGCAACTTCTCCCTTGTCTGCGGGGATTGGGTCATTCAGGACATTCTCAAAACGCAGGCCTCTGAGTTCTGTCTTTTTCAAGGGATAGCTGAAACTGCTCTTAATTTCGAAATTTTCCCATGGCTCGGAGCGGTTGCAGAGTTCGTACATCTGAAAATCCGCAAAACAACCGTCGAGAAGTTCTTTTGTACGTTCATACATTTCGGGACAGTTCAAAACGACGCACACGAGCGTCATGCCGTTCCTTTCCGCACAGGTCACAAGGCAACGCCCCGCCGCGGTTGTGAAGCCTGTCTTGACGCCGATCGCCCCATCATAATTGAAGAGCATCTTATTCTTGTTTTGCCAGTTGCGGGGCCCGTAATATTTGCAGGATACAATCTCGCGGAAGGTTTCATTCTCCATCGCATAGGCGGAGATCAGCGCAAGGTCGCGCGCCGTTGTGTGATGGCGGCTGTCGGGAAGTCCGTGCGGATTGACGAAGAAACTCCCCTCTGCGCCTAAAAGTGCCGCTTTTTCGTTCATTTTTTCCGAAAACGCTTCGATACTCCCGCTGTGGTACAAGGCGAGAGTCACGGCGCAGTCGTTTCCCGAACGAAGCATAAGTCCGTAGAGAAGTTCCTTTACGGTGTACTCCTCTCCCGCGCGAAGATAGACACTGGAGCCCTCCACTCCTTCTGCGGCCTTGGGGATTGTGACTGTCTCGGCGATGTTGCAATCGTCAAGGATGAGAATGGCAGTCAAAACCTTCGTCGTGCTTGCCATAGGAAGCATCGCGTACGCATCTTTTTCTTGCAAAATGCGGCGCGAGGAGACCTCAACGACACATTCTCCCTTTGCCTCCCCCGCCGCAGCCGCCGAAACGGTTTTTTTCGCACATCCCCAAAACGAAATTACCGCAAAAACCGCCAGCAGAAGATAACGGTACTTATTCCGTTTCATTTTTATCCTTTCCAACCTTGTCGACAATTTTATTGACGACGTCGCCTGCCTTCTCGATGAGTCCGTCGATGGGGTCATCCGAAAGCCTTACGACGCGGCAATCCATGCCGTCGTCGATAAGAAATCCCGCGGGTTTCATGGAAATAACCGTTCCCGCACCGCCCGCAAAAGGAAACGTTTCGTCAACCTTTACGGCTTTGACTTCTCCGTACTCGCCGCCTCCGGAGAGATACCCCATTGTGACCTTTGTGAACGGAATGACCTGTGTGCCGCTCGACGTCACTACGGGCTTCCCGATGACAGTGTTTACATCGATAAGGCTTGTCAACTGCTCCGCTGTCTTTTCAAGGATGCTGTCAATCTTTTTTTTCTTATCCAATTTAATAATACCTCCAATGCTTTTTTCATGAATGCCATGCCGAGCACAAAGCCGTTGAATACGGTTGCGGTTTCGAAAGAAAATTTCAGACATGCCTTATCGGAGAGAAGGATGTTGTTTTCCAAAGATAAATACGGATGCTTCGTTTTAAGGTAGGCATACGTTCCCCCGCCTACAGCCTGCAATAGCGCGGCGATATAGATTCCGTAAATGCTCTCCGCACCTCCGGTTTCCACCGACTGGTGAAATCTCCAGAGCTGAAATCCCTTTGTGATCTCGAATTTTTTTCTCGTATCGCCCATTTTACCGTAGGGCACAAAGACGGCCTTTTTCTCCGTGAGATGCACGGCGATTCCCTCCCTGTCGAGTTGCCCGTAACCGCCGAAAAGTTTCAGATGGCGGTACATGGAGAGGGAAAACCACGCGCGATTTTTTGGGACATCCACATAGGAATCCAGCCACAAAAAAACGGGGAAAAAGGTAAGAAGGATTCCGATAAATGCGGACCAAACAAAAAATTCGCCCATGACCGTAATATGGGCGGATTTTGAAAAATTATTTGCGTTCTGAAAATCTTTCAGTCGATCTTGACGAGATCGCTGTCGTCGAGGCCGCGCAGGAAATCGGGTATTTCGTACCCGTTGCGCACCTCCTCCTTGTTCTGCTGCCGGGGTTCCCCGCCTGTCTCTGCGGGCGTTGCCGCCCCGCCGTCCGCATCCGAGCCGTCATCCGGACTTTCCGTGTTATATTCATCGCGGGCATAGAGATAGCTGTCTCTCTCATCGGGCGTCGCATTGCGGATAGCATCCATGAGCTGTTCGTAATCGGGTAAATCCTCGAGCGTGTTGAGCTTAAAACGCTTCAAAAATTCATCCGTTGTCGCGAACAGAATGGGATGGCCGATCGCATCCTTCCTGCCGCAGGGATAAATAAGTTGCAAATCGAGGAGCACGTTCACCGCATAGTCGCTGTTGATTCCGCGAAGCATTTCGATTTCGCTCCTCGTGACCGGCTGTTTATAAGCGATAATGGCCGCGCATTCCAAAACCGTGCGGGTCAGCTCTTTCTGGCGGATCTGGTTCAGCACGACGGCAACCTGATCCTTGTAGACGGGATTTGTGGCAAGTTGCGCTTTTTTATTGAATTCCAACAGCTGGATTCCCTCTCCTTCGCCGTATTTTTCCCTCAAACCCTTGAGCGCATGCTTGATCTCGCTCTCCGTGACATTCAATTTTTCAGCCATATCGGCGATCGGCACGGCTTTGCCCGACGCAAACAGGATAGCCTCAATTATATTCGTCAATTGTTCCAAAAGGTTCTTCCTCCTTCCTGTCGGGATTGAGTGAGATGATGATTTCACCGAATGCCTCTTCCTGCCTCACGCACAGGAATTGCATCTTTAAAAGTTCCAGCATCGCCTGAAAGGTCGTAACGATCTCAGCCTTTGTATAGTCCGGGGTAAAGAGTTCTTCAAATTTGATGGCTCTGCCCCCTTCAAGGCTTTCCATGATAAACGCCGCCTTCTCTTCGACGGTGAATTCATCGCGCGGGATTTCGCGGACCTCTTCGCCGGCTTTCTTACTCTCGCGTTGAAGCATCAGTGCCCGGAAAGCCGAAACAAGGCCGTCGAGCGTCAAAGCGTCGAGATTGAATACCGTCTTTGTCTCGCCGACTTCCTTGTCCTGCTCCTTGAAATAATAGCCGACGGTTTCGAGTTCCCTGAGCTTCGTCGTTTCTTCCTTAATGAGCCTGTATTCTTCGAGCGCGCGGATAATGTTGTCCTTTTCGTCCTCGATCTCCTCCTCGTATTCGGGATCTTCGTCGATATTGGGTACAAGGTATTGTGCTTTGATCTTGATGATGGAAGCGGCAATATTGAGATAATCGCTTACCTTATCTACATCGAGATACGGGAGCCCCTTCATGTAATCAAGAAACTGTTCCGTGACCTGAGAGACGAAAACATCCTTGATCTCTATCTCCTCCTTATTGATGAGATAGAGAAGAAGATCCAAAGGCCCTTCGAAGTTGCTCAGAACCGTCGTATAATCTACGACCGATTCGAATTTGTCGCGGTCTACCATTTAAGCAACCCCCAAAGGCTATCGACGGGCATTCCGAAAGCAAGACCCCAGACCGCAAGAATGGGAAATCCGAAATATTTCTCGGCAAACTGCATGATCCATCCCAAAATATTGAAGTAATTCACGATGTCGAAGTAAGCCCCGAGCAGGCGGCAGAGAAAACTTTCTATAACCAAAAAAAGCAGAATATAGTGCCCGTTGCGGCGTAAAAAGCGGTAAACTGGCCCGCGGCGCTTATTCAGGGCGTCGACAATACGGAAACCGTCGAGCGGATAAAGCGGCAACAGATTGAATACGCAGAAACTCAGACTGTATGCATAGAGTAACCCAAACAGACTTTCCAAAAAACTCTTCAGAAAGACGACTTCGGGCATGAAGCGGACTACGACGAGAAAGAGCGGATAGAAGAGAAATGCCATGATGTAGTTCATCACGATCCCTGCGCTCGCCGTAAGACCGAGCCCGAGACGGTAGTGTTTGAAATTATCCGGTTCAATGGGAACGGGCTTGGCCCACCCAAAGCCGACAAGCGTAAAGCAGATAAGCCCGAGAATGTCGAAATGCTTTAAAGGGTTCAGTGTAAGCCTTCCGTAGAGTTTCGCCGTCGGATCGCCGCATTTATAGGCAACATACGCATGCGCAAACTCGTGGAACGTCAGAACGACTGTAACCGCGATAAAACTTGCCACAAGCTCGATGATTTTATTAACATAAGGCATGGTATACATTATAACAATTTTATCGGAAAAAAGCAAGAAAAAAGCGGACATTCTGTGAAAATTACGCTTTTTCTCCGGGATATTGCGGTTTATTTTTTTAAATAAGCGGGAATGACATCATACTGCACCAAATCTTCGTAGCGCTGGGGCTTCACGATGTATGCGGCTTTTCCGTTTTTGACGAGAACGGCGGGCGGAATGGGATTCCGGTTGTAGTTGCTCGCCATGGAATAGTTATATGCTCCCGTAGAGAGCACGGCTACGATGTCCCCCGTCTTTGCCTTGGGTAAATTCATGTTAATGCCGATAAGGTCCCCGCTTTCGCAGCATTTCCCTGCGAGAGAAACAAGTTCCGTGGATTTTTCCGCGGCTCTGTTGGCAAGAACGGCCGTATATTTCGACTGATAGAGACAATAACGGGGATTATCGAACATCCCCCCGTCAATCGCGACGTATTTCCTTTGCCCCGGAATCTCCTTGATTGCACCTACCGTATACAGCGTGATACCCGCTTCGCCCACAACCGAACGGCCCGGCTCGATGAGAATGCGGGGAAGCGCAAGCGAATAATTCCGGCATTGTTGTTTGACGGCGGCGATGATTGCGGAAAGATACTCCCTGTAGCCTTCCGCGGAACTCTTATCGTCTTCATCGGTATACCAAATGCCGAATCCTCCGCCCATATTGACGGTTTGCGGCTCAAAACCGTACTTTTTCTTGATTTCGGCGGCAAATCGGATTATTTTTCCAACGGCAAGCGTAAATGATTCCTTTTCAAAAATTTGCGAACCTATATGGGAATGGTAGCCGAGCAGGCGAAGGTGCTTCTTTTTGAGAAGATATGCAACCATCTTCTCCGCCGTTCCGTTGTGGACGGAGAAGCCGAACTTGCTGTCGGGCGCCGCCGTCTGCACATAGGCATGCGTATGCGCCTCTATGCCGGGATTGATACGGAGCAATATATTTTGAACGATGCCTCTCTTTTCCGCCTCGTCCTCGAGAAGGTCTGCCTCTACGGCCGAATCGACCACAAAACAACCGATTTTACAGTCCAGAGCGTAACGGATTTCGCCCGGCAGTTTGTTGTTGCCGTGAAAATAAATCTTTTCGGCGGGAAAACCTGCCTTCATCGCCGTATAAAGTTCCCCTCCCGATACGACGTCGGCTCCAAGCCCCTCCCCGTCGGCAATGACATACATGGCTTCACAGGAAAATGCCTTAGAGGCATAGAGCACAAGACCGTTTCCTTCGTACTCCCCGTTGATTGTATCCCTGTAGATACGCATCATGCGACGGATATAGTCCTCGTCAAAGACATAGAGCGGAGTCCCGAAGTCTCTCGCAAGCTCCACGCAGTCGGCTTCGCCAATCTCAAGATGTCCCTTTCCGTTTACTCTTAACGTTTCTCTTTCGTTCATTGATTCACCTTTCCCGTATTATAACATATCGGCAGGTTCTTTTCAAGAAAAAAAAAGCACAATGAATTTTTTTCTTCATTATGCCTGACATAGTACTATGCAAAATATTTAATTCCAATTTTTCGCAGTCTCCCGAAAGGCATCCCACCAACTGTAGGCCGGTGCGTCCTCCATGGAAACAAGCCTGACGCGGCCGATCTCCACGCCTTCGCGGTACAGGACGGCCTCTCCCGCTTCATCCCCCTTCCGTACGGGCGCCTTCATATCCCGAAGAGAAATTTCGACGTTGAATTCCTTGCTTTCCCCCTTTTTCCCGAAAGCCGACAGAGTTTTTTCGGCACAGATTCCGATTTGTTTTATCTTACTGCCGCTTACAGACGCATTGTTTTCAATCGCTTCCCCCGCTTTCAGTACAATGTGATTTTCATAGCCGCCGAAGGCATCGTCGAAGAGAGAAGAGACGATTGCATTCCGGCTCTTTGAATTTTCCGCGCCGATGACAACGCTGATGATGCGCATTTCTCCCCGTTTCGCCGTGGCGGCAAGGCAAGAACCGGCTTCATTCGTAAAGCCCGTTTTTCCGCCGTCACAACCCCGGTAAAAGCGGATGAGTTTATTGGTATTTGTCATTAAAGTCGTTCTGCCGTCGGGGTGTTGAAACTCTTCCGTCCATACCTTTGTAAGTTCGAAGTACTTTTCGTGTTTCAAAAGTTCTTTGAGCATGACGGCAACGTCCTTAGCGCAGGAATACTGCGGTTCTTTGGGGAGGCCCGTGCAGTTTGCGAACAACGTATTTTCCGCGCCGAGTTCCTTTGCCCGCGCATTCATTTTGTCGATAAAAGCGCCCTCGCTCCCCGCAATCCTTTCCGCGATAGCGACGCACGAATCATTTGCCGAGCATACGGCAATGGATTTTATGAGTTGTTCTGCGGGATAACTGAGCCCGGCGTCCAAAAAAACCTGCGAACCTCCCATTCCCGCTGCATTTTCGCTTATTGTAATCATTTCGCCGTAGGTAAGGTCCCCGCTGTCCACCGCCTCAAAAGATAAGAGCAGCGTCATGATCTTGCACATACTTGCAATCGGAAGGCGCTTCGTTTCCTCCATGGCATAAATTACGGAACCCGTTTCGAAGTCACAGGAATACGCCGCTTTACAGCTCGGGGCCGATTCGAGCGCCGAAACGTTTATACTGTTTCCCATCATCAATGTTGCCGCAAGCAGAGCGGCCGTACAAATGAATTTTTTCATATCTTCAGTTTGTAACATGTACCAAAAAATACTCTTACAAAATTTTACCTATCGGATGAAAGAGCGCAAGGAGCAAAATCATTTCGGCAAGACAGATGATTGCGATAAAGATCAAAATCGTAAGAAAATCCCGCAAAAGATCAAAAAAATCCGACGGAGTAAAGCAAAAACGAAAAGCTCTTCCGAAAGTTACGGCCGCGGCAACAACCAGAAGAGCGTCTGTGACAAGGTGATTCGGAAGATAGATGATAAAGACAACCATCGCACCGGAAATGCCGTAATAATCGAAAAACACATAGAGGCTTCCCCCGAACGTAAAAGAGCGGAAGATAAGTACGGCAATCGGAAGCAGGAGTGCCACCGGGTGCAATCCTCCGGCCAAAATCAGAGCGGCGAGCAGGGCGCACCCGCCTGCCCGTTCCAAAAATATCAGAAAGACGTTGGTGTCGGAGAAGCAAACATCGGTCAGATAACTCTCGCAAATGGATAAATGATATTCATAGACAGCGGGATTGTCGAGAAAGCACATGCCGAGAATCGAGAAAACAAGCACAAGAACGGCGAGGATCACCAGCGTTTTTTTCCGTTCCCATGCACGTGAAAAAAAACTTTCCATAAAATACAGGTTCATATCATATGATATGAACCTGCATTCGAGAGAATTCTACTTAATTCTTCAGCATATTCTCGATGCCGATGCCATACCCTCTCGTCGGATCGTTCAAAAATACGTGGGTAACTGCCCCGATCAGTTTTCCGTTCTGTACGATGGGGCTGCCGCTCATTCCCTGAACGATGCCGCCCGTCTCCTCGATTAGCCGCTCATCCGTCACCTTGATGACAAAATTCTTGTTTTCCCTGTTGCCTGCATCGACTTTTGCAATGCAGATTTCATACTCCTGAGGACAGATACCGTCGATTGTGGAATAGATCACCGCTTTCCCTATGGTTGCCTCCGACAAGGGCGCAATTTCCACTGTCTCGGTGCGTGAAAAGTCGTAATTCTTATCGAATGTCCCGTAAAGTCCCGTATCGCATACGGTTTCCGCCTTTGCGATGTTCTTATCATTGAGAAAAAGCCCTCTGAGTTCTCCCGCCTTACCTCGTTTGCCCTTGTTGATACCGATAACGCTGCAGAGATAAACTTTAGGGTCCGAAATGTCGAGCGATTGGTTGTTTTCGTCGCATACCGCATGCCCCAGAGAGCCGAACCGAAGCGTGTTTTTGTTGATAAACGTCACGGTGCCGATCCCTGTCATCGTATCGCGGATGAGCACGCCGATCTTGTATTTTCCGTTTTTCTTATCCTTGACCGGAACAATGCCGATCTCTGCCGTTTCTCCGTCCCGTTTAACCGTAAATTTGACTTCTTTTCCGCCGCTCTTTTCGAGTGTACGGTTCATGTCCTCAATCGTCTTGATTTTGATGCCGTCAGCGGCGCAGATCAGGTCCCCGATTTTAAGCCCGACTTCCTCGGCGGGGCGGTGGATCCCGTCCTCCGCAACGACTTCGCTCAGGCCGATAATTTCGGCACCGCCCGCAGACAGGGAGAAACCTGCCGTCATTCCGCCCAAATAATATTCATCAGAAGCGGCATTTGCCCGAAGTCCCGTACCGTAGCAAACCGCAACGGTCATCAGGATGGCGAAAGCCGCGAAAAATAATTTCAGCTTACGCATGAAAACCTCCGTTTAGAGATTATTTTGCGTAAGCCGTAAACTTCTATTCGGTTTGACCCGACACCATTACAGGGATTTTTTGTAACTCTCGGCTTCACCAAGGAGCTCCTGCGCATGCAACATGGCAATTTCTCCCGTATTTCCGCCGATAAGGCGTGCAATTTCGCCGAGCCGCGCCTCCCCTTCCAATAAATGGATATGCGTGCAGGTTCTGCCGCCATTTTCCGTTTTTTCGATAAAAAAGTTTTTATCGGCAAAGGCTACGATGCGCGCAAGGTGAGATACGGCGATAATTTGCGTATTTTTTGAAATTTTACAGAATTTTTCCCCAACGGCTTTGGCGGTGTTCCCGCCTATTCCCGCATCGATCTCGTCAAAAATATAGGTTCCGATTCCGTTTACATCGGACATCTGCGCCTTGACTGCGAGCATAAATCTCGACATTTCCCCGCCGCTGATGATCTTGCCGAGTTCTTTCGGCGGCTCTCCCTTGTTGGCAGAGAATAAAAACTTTACGCCGCCGATTCCCTCGGCGGTCGCACGGTCAACATCGTCGCGGGTATATTCCGCAAATTCGATTTCAAACTTCGCTGAACCGATATTGAGCGTCGAAAGTTCCCCCGTCACCCGTTTGCAAAAGCCGTCCGCGGCATCTTTCCTTGCCTTTGTCAGCTTTTCGCATGCCCGGAACAGCGCGTCATCCGCCGTTTTTAATTCATTTGACAGCTCTTCGTATCTTTCGGCGCTGTTTTCAAGGAGGGAGCACTCCTCCCGGGCCTTACCGAGATATTCGATCGCGCTCAGCACCGACCCGCCGTACTTCTTTTTGAGCGTTCCCAGTTCGTCGAGCCTGTTTTCCACGCGCTCCGCTTCCCTCTCGTTCACATCGAGTCCGTCGAGCGCGGCCTCAACCTCTTCTCCTATGTCCTCAAGTTCGGAAGCCGAATTTTCGAGACGTTCGGCAATGGCGGCATAATTTTTCGAATATTTTGCAAGGGCACGGAACGCGCGGGAAGCGTTGCGGACCCCGTCGAGGCATCCGCCGTCCGCAAGAAGGGATTCCCTTGCCTCCGAAAGGCCGTTTTCGATTTTTTCCGCATTGCGGAATTTTTCGCGGGACAGTAGAAGCTCCGCTTCCTCTCCCTCTCTGAGATCGGCGCGCTGAAGTTCTTCGATCTGAAAACGGAGGATGTCCAGACGGCGGCTTCGCTCCCCCTCGTCCCCTCCAAGCGCTTTGAGAGCATTCAAAATGCCTTTCCGCGCGGAAAGGCGGACCGCAACTTCCTCTTTTGCCCTTGCAACGGGCTCCCCGCCAATCGCGTCGAGAAGGCGGAGCTGGTTGCTCTCCTTCAATAAAAAGAAATGCTCGCTCTGCCCGTGAACGTCCACAAGGAGCGAGGTAATACGCCTGACCATGGCGGCAGTCGCGGGACAGCCGTTGAGCTTCAATGTTCCTCTGCCGTCAGATGAAAGTTTTCTCGAGATGACGATCGTATCCTCCGCTTCGATGTCCATTTCGCGCAAGAGCGCATAAACAGCGGGATCTTCAACGGTAAATTCCGCGCGCACGAGGCATTCGCTCTCTCCGTAGCGCACCATTCCCTTGTCGGCCTTGGCGCCGAGAACAAAATCGATGCACTCCAAAATGACGGATTTCCCCGAACCTGTCTCCCCCGAAAGAACGTTAAGTCCGTTTGAAAATTCGAGGTCTGCACTTTCAATGAGCGCAACATTACGGATAGAAAGACTTTTCAGCATGGTTTTATGACTTTAAAATGGCATTGAGACGGTCGGTAACGATTTTTGTCTCTTCGTTATTTTCGCAGATAATGAGAACCGTATCGTCGCCCGAAATACATCCGACGACTTCGCGGTATTCAAGCCGGTCGATGACGACGCCCGCATTGGCGCCGTTTCCGTTCAGCGTTTTGACTACAATGAGATTTCCGACAGCGCGGATACCCAAAACGCAGGTCTGAAAGAGTGAGCGCATCTTTTCGGAAATACCGCTCTCCTTCTCCGCCATAGACGCATAGCGAAAACGCTTCTGGTTACCTTTGACCTTGAAAAGGTGGAGTTCTTTGATGTCGCGGGAAACAGTGGCCTGCGTGACGGCAAAATTAGAGGCCGCAAGCTGTTCGCAGAGATCTTCCTGCGTCTCAATCTCCATCTGTTCGATGATCTCGAGTATCTTGGTATGTCTTGCGTTTCTTAACATGTTTTTCCCCTCTCAGTTGATTTTTTCCGTAATTCTCAAGAAATAGCTTTTTTTGTTTCTTGTTAAAAAAGTTGCACACCGGTTTGCTTTTTTGACGATGACCGAATCGCCCGTTCCCACGCTGCCCAAATACTTTCCGTCGCCGTAAAGGAGCAGGCTGTGGCCTTCCGGAATCGCGAATGAAAGCGTTGCACCGGCCGAATAGACGATAGGACGGCTTTTCATGGAAAAGGCACATACCGGTGTAAGGATAAACGCATCGCATTCGGGCGTCAATATACTTCCGCCTGCAGATAGGGAATATGCCGTAGAACCTGTGGGTGTGGCAACGATAACGCCGTCGGCAACGATTTCCCCCGCGTCATTCCCGTCGATCTGCACACGAATTTTTACAACTTTGTTCTCGTCTTCCGCAGAAATGCCGCGGAGAAGCGAACATTCGTTGAGGCAAAAAGTTTTTTCTCCGTTGAGGTCCAACTCAATCATTGCCCGCCGGAGCATATCGCAGGCGGGAGAAAGGGCGAGCGAGACGGCCTCGCCGGTTTCCCCTCTCTCGAATTCCGTCAAAAAACCGGTGTGGCCGTAATTGATCCCGAAAAGCGGTATACCGAATTCCGCCGCACGGCGGGCCGCCCCGAGAACGGTGCCGTCTCCTCCAAGAACTACCAGCCTGTCCACTCCGGAAATAGCATCCAAGGTACTGAAAATTTCAGCGTCGGCACCCGCCCTGCGCAGAGCGGTTTGAAGCGTTAACGCGTCTTCGGCGTCCACCTGTGTTTTGTGAAAATAGATACCAATTTTCATGCCAACAGACATTATATGACGAATTCCGCATAAAAGCAAGAGTTTTTTTGCATAAATGTAAAAAAAAAATTGCCGGATATTATCATGGGACGCGGTTAAAGTCGGAGCAACGGGCCATAAATCCGCTAAGAGAAACGGACTTTCCCCCTTTTTGCAGAAAAAGGAGATATTCGATATTTTTTTTCGGGCGAACCGGAGCGTTGACGGCGTCCACCACGGCAAATCCAAGTCCCGTTGCAAATGCGTAAAAATCTTTCAGATACTTTTCATGGCAACGAACGGGAAGAATGCCGTTTTTCCCGAGCCCTTTCCCCTCACACTCGAACTGCGGCTTGAAAAGAACAAACGCCCTTCCGCCGTCCGACAGGATCTCACCCATCACAGGCAGAATGAGGCGAAGGGAAATGAAACTGAGGTCGGCCGTAATAACGCCGATCTCCTCCCGAAAATCGCTGCGCAAAAGATAGCGGGCGTTTGTCCCGTCCATGACGACGATGCGCGGATCGCCGCGGAGAGAGCCGTCCAATTGGTTTTTCCCGACGTCCACACAGTAAACGCGGCTTGCTCCCCGCTTCAAAAGGCAATCACAGAAACCGCCGTTGCTCGTTCCGAGATCGATGGCTACGGCCCCTTCCACACTTTCATGGAAGCAGGAAAGGCCCCTCTCGAGCTTAAAACCGCCGTTGGAAACAAAGGAAATACCCCCGGAAAGAAATTCGAATTCCTCCTCACCGCTAATATCGTCCTTGGGGGAAACAGGCACACCGCGGCACAAAATAAGCCCCCGCATAAGCACCTGTTGCGCCTTGGTGCGGGAGCCGTATTTATCTGCAAAAAATTTATCCGCGCGCATATTTCAAAATTTCTCCGACAATTTTCTCCTTTCCGAGACCATATTTTTCCATGAGCGACGAAACTTCTCCGTGCGGAAGGAAAAGATCGTCGAAACCGAAGGAAAGAATTGTCTTTCCGCTATTGCGGTAAAAATTTAGGATTGCGGAACCCAAACCGCCGATTTTGGCATTATCTTCGAGGGTGACGACGATCTTTTCGCACAGGGAAGACAACAGCGCTTCATCAAGCGGCTTCAAAAAACGGGCATTTACGATCTTGCAATCCCCGATGCCCCTCTTTTGGAGTTCATCTTCCACGAGATATGCGAGGGAAATGCACCTCTCTCCTGCGGCAATTATTACTATGTCTGACGCAGTACTATGTAAAACTTCAAATTTTCCGATTTCAACGGATTCGGCTTTTCCTTCTTCCCCCTCACGGGGATAGCGTATGGCGAGCGGATGCGGGTAATCTGCACTGAGACGAAGCATTTGGCGGAATTCTGCGATATTTTTCGGAATTGCAACCGTGAGATTGGGAATGAAAGAAAGATAGGAGAGATCAAACACACCCTGATGGGTTTCTCCGTCTGCCCCCGTCACCCCCGCCCTATCGATACAGAAGGTCACGGGAAGATCCTGCCCGCAGACATCGTGAATGATCTCGTCAAACGCCCTCTGCAGAAAGGTCGAATAAATTGCATAATAAGGTTTCATTCCCTGTGTTGCGAGCGAAGCGGCAAGAACGGAGGCGTGCTCTTCGCAGATCCCGACGTCGAATGCCCGCGCAGGAAACGCTTCAAAGAAAGGCCGGAGCCCCAAACTGTCCGTCATTGCAGCCGTTACCGCGACGATGTTTTCGTTTTTCTCCGCCAAAGCACACAGTTCTTCGCCCAGCGCGGCGGAATATTCTTTCTGCTTGGGCTTGGGCCCCACGCCGTGCGTCTGCATGGGTGCGCTCTCGCAAAAAGGATAGCCGCGTCCCTTCTGCGTGACAACGTGAAGGAGTACGGGCCCCTCTTTCATTGCTTCCCTCGCCCGTTCGAGCGTTGGAAGAAGTTCTTCGAGGTTGTTCCCGTTGACGGGACCCGCATAGTGAAGGCCGAACCGTTCGAAAAGGGCAACATCCTCCATCGGTTTTCCGTTCATCCTCAATTCTTCGAGAACATCGTGCGTTCCGCCAACCGTCGGAGAAATCGACATTCCGTTGTCATTCAATATAATCAATATTTTCGTTCCTAAAATCTTCAGGCTGTTCAGCGCTTCATAGATAAGCCCGTTCTGGAATGAACCGTCGCCGATAAGCGCAATCACCTGAAAGTCTTCTCCTTTCAGATCCCTCGCCTTGCCGATGCCGAGTGCCGCAGACAATGCCGTCCCGGCATGCCCCGTATCGTAGCAGTCGTAGACGCTCTCTTCCCTCTTCGGAAACCCGGAGATTCCTCCTTCCTTCCGAAGCGTATGGAACTTTTCCGCCCGATCGGAAAGCAATTTATGCGTGTAGCATTGGTGACCGACGTCAAAGACGATTTTATCCTTCGGGAAATCAAAGACGCGGTGAAGCGCGACCGTGAGTTCGACCGCGCCCAAATTGGAGGATAGATGGCCTCCGCAAACCGAAACGGTTTGATATATGGTACTTCTGAGTTCATCGCATAGCGCATTGAGTTGCGCAACAGAGGCATTTTTCAGCCCCTTGCCTATATAATTAACCATATTTTAATAATCTCTGTCTCTGACAAGCGAGATGATTCCCTCGAAAAAAGCGGTGTTTTCGGTAAATTCCGCGAGCGCTTGCCGGCATTTCAATACGTACCCGTCCGCAATCTTTTCGGCTTTTTCCATGCCGAAAACCTTCACGCAGGTGAGTTTATCCTCTATTTTGTCTTTGCCGAGAGTCTTCCCCATGCGGATGTCCGAGCCTTTTTCGTCCAATATATCATCTGTCAGCTGAAACAGAATTCCCAAATTTTTTCCGAATTCTTCCGCTGCTTCCGCATTTCCGCCCGATAAAACCGCTGCCATTCCGAGGGGTGCGGAGATAAGGCGGCCGGTCTTGTTTTCATAAATAAAGAAAAGTTCTTTTTCTCCCGCATTCTTCCCGGAATAGAGAAGATCTGCCGACTGCCCCGCGATCATTCCCTCCGCGCCCGCGGCAAAAGAAAGTTTCTGCGCCGCCAGGAGATGCGCTTTATCCCTTTCCGCGGCTTTCAACAGGAGATCAAAGGCATAACTCAAGAGCGCATCGCCCGCAAGCACGGCGTTTGCTTCGCCGAATACTTTGTGGTTGGAAAACTTTCCGCGGCGGAAATCGTCATTGTCCATCGCGGGAAGATCGTCGTGGATGAGCGAATAGGTGTGGATACATTCGATCGCAACGGCAAGCTCTTTCTCCTGCAGATAATCATGCCCCAATGCGTCAAGGGCGGCATAAAAAAGAACGGGACGGATGCGCTTTCCTCCCGCGAGGAGAGAATAACGCATGCTCTCCGTTAAAACGGGCGGCAAAAAGCACATCGCGGTTGCATATTCCGCAATTCCCTGTTCCACCGCAGTCAGATATTTATTATAATATTCCTTTAAGTTCATACAGCTTCCGTTCCGCGGCGTTCACGGTATTGGAAAGAAGCATGGCAATCGTCATCGGCCCGACGCCGCCGGGCACCGGGGTAATCATGGATACTTTATCTTTGACGTTATCAAAATCCACGTCGCCGCAAAGTTTTCCGTTTTCGTCCCTGTTCATTCCGACGTCGATCACAACGGCTCCATCCTTGACCATATCCGCCGTAATAAATTTTGCTCTTCCGGCCGCAGAGACCAAAATATCCGCCTTAGAGCAAATTTCCTTTAAATTCATCGTTTTGGAATGGCAAACCGTGACGGTCGCATCCGCATTGAGGAGCAATAAGGACATCGGCCGCCCCACAATGTTACTCCTGCCGACCACGACGGCATTCTTGCCCCTCGTCTCCACGTGATAGCGGTTCAGCAGTTCCATCACGCCCAAGGGAGTGCATGGCACGGTCCCTTCACGGTTCAATGCAAGCATGCCGATATTCTGTGCCGAAAACCCGTCCACATCCTTTTCCACGGGAATCTTTGCGAGAATTTTTCTTTCATCGAGATGCTTCGGAAGCGGCAACTGTACGAGGAGCCCGTCCACGGAATCATCGCGTGCAAGTTCTTCAACAGTCCGTTCCGCCTCCTCTCCGGAGATCCCGTCAGGCAGGCGGCGCACGAGAGAACATATCCCCGCTTCGCCGCAGGCCCTAATTTTGTTGCGTACATAGACTTCGGAGGCGGGGTTATCCCCGATGAGCACGACGGCAAGCCCGATTTCCCGGCCTTGCTTTTCTTTAAATGCGGCCGCGCGATATTTGAGTCCGTGCCGTATCTCTGCCGCAATTTTTTTCCCGTCGATAAGCGTCATGCGTTGATGATCCCTCCCAGCAGACCGTTTACAAAATCGGTTGAGTTTGCCGAAGAGTACTTTCGGGCCAGATTCGTCGCCTCGCTGACGGAAACTACGGGCGGAATATCGTTAAAATACTTGATCTCCGCAAGCGCAACAAGCATAATTGCCCGATCCGCCGCAAAAATACGATAGTCGGGATAGCGCGTGGCTCTTTCGGCGATGATCGAAAGAAGTTCTTCCCTATGCATGTCCACGCAATCGATGAGTGCGTCCGCAAAAGCAACATCCTCCTCCGACAGATGATCCTGACAATATACAGACCGACGAAGATCCCCGTCATCCTCATGAAACAGATCCGCAAATATGACTTTAAATGCCGCTTCCCGCGCGTCGCTTCTCATGCTTTTCTCCCAAAGTAAGGTTTCCCCCTGTTATTGCAAGGGGGAAACCTCAATTATTTTTTACCCTATCCTCTTGAACCGTTTGCTCCGGCGGGTTTTCACGCTCCGCAGAAACTTCATGCTGTGCGGCATCGGGGAAAATGACGCTCTGAACATGCACATCCACCTTGGCAATCTTGTATTTCGTCATGGATTCGACCATCTGTTTGATGTTCTGCTGGATGCGATAGGCAAGTTCGGGAACCTTATAACCGTAATGCGCAATCACGGAAATATCTACGAAGATCCCCTCCTTTTCAAAACAAAGCTTGATGCCCTTGCTCTTGGATGGAACAAGCTCTATGCCCTCCGTCTCCTGCAGACTCAGTACGACGATTCCGCTTACAATATCGGAATTATAGGTAATTTTTCCCCTTTGGCCGTTCGGATTATATTTGATGCTCGCCATAATAGCTCCTTTCATGCCTATTATAGCACATTCTTTCGGATTTTACCACTGTTTTTTCTTAACTTTCCGCATAAACGGGCATAATAATTACATTTCCGTTGCGGACATTATACTCGATTTCAAGCGCGTAAAAAATCTTGGTGATATTGTCCTCGGTAAGTTCGTTGGAATTGACGAATACGTTGATATTATTCGCGTCCGTGATGGTGACCGCGGCATCCGAGAAACCGATTGCCTTGACGATGGATTCGAGCACAAGTTCATCCTCCATGAGTTCAACGAGATCCTGTTTCTTTGCAACGGCCTCGGCATACTCCGCGGAGCCCTGCTCGTAACTCGCAATGATACTGTCGAGCTGAACGAGTTCTTCGCTGCGCGTCGAGTTACGGGTATCTCTGTACGTCGTGAAGTACGTTGCATTCACGGTAGCGCCGCCATCAACGGTGGTGTTCTGCGTGCCCGCCAGAACGAAGTTGACAATGGCAACTACGGCGAGCAACAGGACGAGGGTAGACATGATCGCGATCTTTTTTTTGTTGGACATGGTTTTATCTCCTTATAACATTAATTTCCTATTTACCTGCGGGATAGACGAGAATATCCCGCGTCCGGAGGGAGAGCGCGCTTGCGGCGACCTCCATAAGCCTCGTGCGCGTCAGGATTCCGTCCTCTCCCTCGAAAATGACAACGGCACTTACGGGCGTTCCTTCCTGTTCCGTAATCATGACGGTGACAGACTTCACGCCTTCGATCTCCGAGAGCAAAACGCTGAGCCGCTTCTCCTGTTCGGTAGCTTCATAGGCGGACGTCTTGCTTTGGTGAAAGAATACAAAATAGACGAGAAGAAGCAGGACGAGCGCGGCGGCTCCGGTCAGGACGAGGCGTAAGGTCTTATTCTTGAAAATTTCCCGTATCTTCACGTTTCCCCGACCTCCACATCACAGCCGTACCGCCCGAAAAGTCGCTCTTTGGCCGCGGACAATATATCTATATGACTTTCTTCTCCGTTTATTCCGAAATCCGTGACGCTTACAACGATTTTTTTATAGGAAAAATCGTCGGAAGAACGCGAAACGAAAACGGACGATTTCACACCGTACTCTTCCTCCATCCATGAGGCGATCTCTTCCTCGTCGGCTTTGCAGAGCATTGACGTGTATGCTCTGAGATAGCCTTCGTCCTCCGTGATCTCCGAGCTCGGAAGAACCGCATCGGGATTCTTCACAAAGCGCACGAAGGGCGTAATGAGAATGACAAATATAAAAAGCCGAGACATAGACTTCACAAACTTACCCATTTTTCCGCTCGGGGCAATGATGGAAATGACGGCGGAAATCAGGATAACGCCCGCAATACTCAAGACATATCCCTTCATCAGAAAAACACCCCCGTGGAGCATACCAAAAGCAAAATCGACAGAAAATAGAGAAAGGCAATGCACAAGAGCCCGGCAGTAAAGAAACTGCAATCCCCGGCAAGACGCGATAAAAATACGGAGATTTTTCCGCCTACAAGTTCCGTCGCCGCCGCGGATAATCTCAAAAAAAGCTGGAACACGGCAATCAAAAGCACGGGACGGAGAATTGTCCCGAAAAGCACAAAAACCGCAAAGGAACCGAGTGCATTCTTGATGAGGGAACTTCCCGCAACGACAAGTTCCACCCCTCCCGACAAAAATCCTCCGACGAGAGGCACCGAGCCCGAGAGTACATACTTCGCCGCCTTGAGGGAAATGCCGTCATATTGCGCCGATGCAATCCCCTGTACCGTCAAAAAAATTGAGAAAATTCCCAAAGTCAGTCCGATAAGCCATTTATTTACGCTCTTAAAGAGCTCTCCGAGCTTTTCGGTGTGTACTTCCTCCGAAAGATTCCCCACAAACGCCAAAACTATAACAACGACGGACGTCGGCAAAACAACGGAGGTAAAGAGCTCGCATATCCCCCCGCTCATGAATGCCACGGCGGGGCGGAAAATTCCCACGGAGACCGCACCCCCGCTGGCCGCCATAAGCGTAAGCAAAAGCGGATACACAAGCTCCATTTGCTTTTGCATTGACGAAATTGCCGAAAAACCCGCATCGAGCACCGAAATAAGGCACGCGAGCACAGTTGCCCCTACGGAAATATAACATACAAAATGTATTATGTCCGACATAGTATTCTGTAAAATCTCACTTTTTACAGAGTTTAAAATCCCGCAAAGGAGGGTTATCGCCAAAATAATCGCAAACGCAGGAAGCATGATTTTCCCTTCATCCCACACGAGAGAAAGAATTGCGCCCGAAAGAGAACCGTAATCGAGAGAAAGATCTCCCGTAATGATTCCGAGAAGTTTATCCTTGACCGAAACTCCGTGGAATGAGGATAGCGTATCGAGATAATTCTGAAGTTCTTCCGTATCGAGGGCTCCGATCAGTTCTTCAATATTTTCATAAAGTGCGTCGGATACTGTTTTTTCCCCCATTCCCTCGCCGCTCGCGCTTGCCTTCATGTCTGCGCCGAGGCCAAGCACAAACAAAAATAAGAGACCGAGACCGAGAGCAAGAAAAAGAAATTTTTTTCGTCCTTTTTTCCGCCTTATCATGCGATATACCCCAATAATTGTTTGATAAGCGTCAAAACACTCTCCAATATGGGGATAGCAAGCACTAAAATGATAATTTTTCCGCAAAAAACAAGCTTGTCCGCCACGGAATTCTGCCCGAAATCGTTTAAGATTCCGGCGCTGAATTCCACGAGATAGCCAATCCCCACCATTTTTAATAAAATTTTGATTAAAGAGGAATTAAGACCCGCCTCATCGGCGATCTCGCCGAAGATCGCAACGCTACCCTTGAACAATTCAAACACGAAGAGCAACAAAATGATGGAACCCGCGACCGTTACGGCAAAGGCAAGCTCCGGTTTTGTCCCTTTCAGGATCAGCGCTGCAACGGCGGTCACAAAGGCAATTCCGACAAGCTGGAATATCTGCATGTCAGTACACTCCGAAAATGGTTTGGATTGCGTCAAAGAGATCCCCGATCATCGTTACGGCCACCGTCAGGGCAATGACAAGCCCGACGATAGAGACGACGGTGGAAATGTCCTCTCTTTCCGATCTTTTCAGCACCTGACAGACAACGGTGATGATGATGCCGATAGCGGCAAGTTTGAAAATAATCGATATATCCATACTTTATATGATAAGAATGACAAAAGCAAGCCCTGCCAGAAGTCCCAGCTTCAGATACAGGCTTTCATGGTCCTTTGCCGATTTTTCGCTCTCCGCTTTTTTCTCCTCAATGACCGTTTTCTTTGCCGTGAAATAGTTTTTTTGCGAGAAAGAATCTCCTGCGCCAAGCATATTGAAATAGTCGGCGCATTCTTTTTTCTCCTGCTCCGTCAGATAGGAAAGTTTGATTTCCTTTCCGCGGGCCTTCAGAAGGTCGTAGAAATCCCCGTCATCCCCTACTTCCCCGATGAGTTCCTTTAAGGCCCTGCGCGAGAAGGCGAGTTCGTTGAGATAGCGCTCGTTAAAGGAATACATTTGGGAATAAAACGTCTTTCTCAACCTGTACTTATAAGACGCAATGTAGCCGAGAAGTATGCAAAATGCGATTATAAGAGCAGAAAGAAGGAGCTTAAGCCACATCTTTACCCTCTTCGTTTAAAATTTTATTTACCTGTCCGAGCCCGTCCAGAAGAACATAGCGGGAAAAGATCTTTTCGGGAACATCCTCGAATTTTTTCAGGTGCGCCGATGCAAACACGGCGATCCCGCCTTCCAGGGCCCGCCTGACGGCCCTGTAATCCTCCGTCAAAAGTTCATCCGTGACGATAATATCGGGGCGAAGTGCCCTGATTCCCGCAGTGAAGGCGGTCAGCTTGTCCGCAAAGCATATAATATCCGAAGTTTGCCCCAATTCTCCCGCAGAAAGCTCTCCCCGTTCGTCACTCACAAGTACATTTCGGTTTGTCCTTTCCGAAACAAGGCGGCAAAGATCCCGCAAAATCGTTGTTTTTCCTTCACCCGGAGAAGAAAGAATGAGGAGAGAGCGGATCCCTTCCCCAAAACAGCGTCGGTAGATCTCTTCCGCGCAACCGAGAACGGCATGCGGAATGCGGATACAGAGCGACGTAATTTGATTCACGGACAGAACTTTTCCGCCGTCATAGACAAATGTACCCGCGATACCGATACGTTCTCCATCCGCCCCCGTTATAAAACCCTGCCGCAGTTGATTTTCAACGGCATATACCGAATGTCCGCTTGCGGCGAGAATAATTTCCTGCACCTCATTCTTTGTGGGACAAAGAGCATCCCTTCTCCCGCAGACGCCGTTTTCATTCAAAAAGCGAAACGTACCTCCGATGTTGGCAAAGAGCGGCTTGTCCGCCCGCACCCGAAGTTCGTATAGCAGATTGAAATTGACGTGCCGCAGGGTAAATTGCAACCGCGGCGGAAGAAAATCCAACATCCCTATATGATATGAGAATATTTATTTGATTATGAACAAGACCTCCCACGGGAGGCCTTTGGTCTATTTGAATTGTTACGATAATCGGGGGTTTCCCGAACGACAGACAAAACGGTAACAAAAAAGGCGCCGTAAGGCGCCCGAAAATATTTTTACAATCCGTCATGAAAGTTTGTATACGCGCCCCTTTCCTTTTCGGGGAGGCCGTATTTTTCCTTTCCGAGGGCAATCGATTTGATGAGAAACGCCATATTTCTGCCGAGATTGCGCATCGTCTGGAGTCCCTCCTTATCTTTCTCAACGTCCTCTTTCGTATATCCGTGGACTTCGTTCCAATAGGTGCTCGACGCGACCGGCATGCCGCAGATGGTGTAGTATTTGTTGATTTCGTCATAAGCCGAAGTACTTCCCGCGCGTCTCGAGGATAAAACGCATGCGCCGACCTTCATCGATTTATCGAAGGAAGTACTGTAAAACAGTCTGTCCAAAAGAGCAATGACGGAGCCGTTCGCACCCGCATAGTAGACGGGCGTGCCGACGACGAGACCGTCCGCCTCTTTGAATTTGGGCGAAATTTCATTTACAACATCGTCAAAGACGCATTTCCCCTGCTTTTTGCACACACGGCAGCCGATACAGCCGCGAATATCCCGATTTCCCGCAAAGACCGTTTCCGTCCCGAGCCCTTCGCTTTGAAGAACAAATTCAACTTCCTTCAAGGCTCTTGCCGTACAACCGTCTTTGTTCGGACTGCCATTCAACAATAAAACTTTCATACAAATCTCCCTATTTCAATAAATTTACCGATTATGCCACACATAGTACTATAAAACGGTCATGGTGTAATTATATCACAGACAACAAACGTTGTCAAGAACACCCTCTGCCGGCTTCAAAATAAACCAAAAGGCAAACCCGATTCGAACCGAATCGGGTTTGCCTTTTGGTGCGGTCGACAGGAGTTGAACCTGCACGGTCATCCCACAAGATCCTTAGTCTTGCGCGTCTGCCAATTCCGCCACGACCGCTTACAGAATTTTCCGCCGCCATCCGACAGCTTTATTATTTTACCGCATCGGAAAAAAAATGTCAACTGTTATGAGTACAAAATTTCATAGATTTTCTTAAATTTTATGACTTTTTTAATATATGCGGCTGTCTCGGGATACGGTATTTTGCGGAGGATTACACCGTCCGGGGAATAGCTCTTGTCTTTCAGCCAAACCGAAACCGTTCCCTCGCCCGCGTTATAGGCCGCAAGAACGGTAGCTTCATCGCCGAACCGCGCCATGAGATATAACAGATACCTCGTGCCGAGAAGAATATTGTATTCCCCTTCCTTGAGCCGCGACGGATCGAATTCGATTTTTTCTCTTCTGCAAATAAATTCCGCCGTTGAAGGTTTCACCTGCATGAGTCCGACGGCACCCGCGGAACTCTCGGCCCCCTCGCGGTATCCGCTCTCCGCACGCATGACGGCATAGACAAGCGCGGGTTCGACGCCGCAGGCCTCAACGCTATCCCGATATGGGCGGCGGTAAGACACAACAAACGCTGCCCATACGGCGAGGCAAAGAATACCGAGGACAAATAAGGTTATAAACGCGATCGTCACAGCCTTTTTCTTCATCACAATAGAGTATGCCCCGATTTTACCTTTTTTGAATCATAACTGCCCGCCCCTCAGGGCGGTTTTATTGAATTTTATTCCCTTTAATCAAATATAAAAAGCGCGCGGTTTACACGCCGAGCGCCTTCAGTGCGGCCGTGAGCGAGGCCTCCAATTCCCCTACAGATCCGTTATTTTCGAGAACGGTCCCCTTTTCCGCGTGACCAAGCTGTGCGGCGATCCTGCTTTCAACTTCCGCCCTGCCGCATCCGTCGCGCGCCATCACAGCGGCGATCCGTGCCGCCCTGTCCCGCACGACGAGGATCACGCCGTCGAAAAGATCTTCGTATCCGCCCTCGAAGAGAAGCGGAACTTCGGCGAAGCAGATCGGCTTTCCCTCCATTCCGTCCAAAAGCTCCCGCATGATGCGCGGATGGGCAATCGATTCCAATCTCTTACGCTCTTTTTCGTCCGAAAAGACGAGCGCGGTAAGCTTGCTTTTCACGATTCTTCCATTTTCCGTGCACATGGGGAATGCCTCGGCGAGGACTTTCAGATAGCTCTCCTCTTGCCACAGCCCGCGCGAAATTTCGTCGCAGGAAAATACGGGATAACCCATCTTTTCAAGAATTTTTATAACGGTCGTTTTCCCGCTGCCGATGCCGCCCGTAACCGCAATTTTTTTACTTTGCATCATACCAGGTCTTCCCTACGGTCGCCTCGGCAACCAGCGGCACGGATAGCTCCATCGCGTGCTCCATTTCCTCCTGCAGGATTTTTTTGGCCCGTTCCGTCTCTTCTATCGGCGTATCGAGGACGAGTTCGTCGTGCACTTGAAGCACAAGTTTTGCCTTCAGACCTTCTTTCATGAGCCGCCGATGGACCGCAATCATTGCAATCTTGATGATTTCGGCGGCACTACCCTGCAAAGGCATGTTCATTGTGGCGCGTTCCCCGAAAGACCTTTGGGTGTAATTCGTGGATTGCAGTTCGGGAATATAGCGTTTTCTGCCGAGAATTGTCGTTATATACCCGTTTTTTTTGGCAAATTTTACGATTTCATCCATATAGGCCTTGACCTCGGGATATGACTGAAAATATTTGTCGATATAAGATTGTGCTTCCGCTTGCGAAACGCCGATGTCTTTGGAAAGTCCGAAGGCGCTCATGCCGTAAATGATGCCGAAATTAACGCTTTTTGCCTTGTGCCGCATGGCAGGCGTAACCTCGCCGACGGGCACACCAAAGACGGAAGATGCAGTTGCGGCGTGAATGTCATCCCCCCTCTTGTAAGCTTCGATCAGAGCAGGGCAACCCGAAAGGTGCGCAAGAAGGCGGAGTTCGATTTGGGAATAATCCGCATCTATAAATACATTTCCTTGGCGGGGAATGAAGAGTTTCCTCAATTCTTTTCCTTCATCGGTGCGGACGGGAATGTTCTGCAGATTCGGATTCGTACTTGAGATCCTTCCCGTCGTCGTCATCGTCTGATTGTAAGTAGTATGGACAATTTCCCCCTGCACGAGCGAACGTATTCCGTCGATATATGTGGACTGGAATTTCTGGACTTCGCGAAAGCGCAGAATCAACCGCACAATCTCATTCGATTCCGCCAACGTCTCCAATACCTCTGCGCTCGTCGAATAGCCGCCGTGAATATTTTTTTTTGCTCCCTTCGGTTCGAGTCCGAGTTTGCCATAAAGAATTTCGGAAAGTTTGAAGGTAGAATTGAGATTGAAAGACTTTACTCCCGCAAGTTCGAATATCCTATTGGAAAGAATGCCGATCTCTGCTTTGTATTTTTCGGAAAATTCGGAAAATTTATCAACGTCCACCCTGACGCCGTAGCGCTCCATGTCGAGAAGAACATAGGAAAGCGGAAGTTCGATATTGTAGTAAAGTTTTTCTTCGGGCGTGCCCGAAATCTTTTTCATAATGTCTTCGTAAGCAAGCTTCAGGGCATAGGCGGAATTCTTTTCCGAAATACCATAGTCCTTAACATAATCGGACGCAGTCAGCATGCGTGTATTGGAATCCGCAAGATAACTCAAAATCGAAATATCGCAGATCCTGCAACCGATTCCGACGTTGATAATGTCGAACCGATGTGCAACCGACTTAAAATCCACAACGATTGCCGTATGGCCTTCCGAAAAAAGAATATCGAATACCTGCTTAAGCTCGTCAAAAAAAACGCCTTCCTCGAGAATATTTTCACGGATTACGAAGATGTACTCCGTTGCACCGAGATAGATATGACATTCCTTGCGGTTCATACAGAAAGCGAATTCCCCTTCTGCGGGAATCAGTTGAAGAAATTCCCCAACCGTGGGATACGCTATCTTCGTCTCTGCCTTTTCTCTCTCGGCAAAATAAACGCTGTCTGCCATGGAGCGGAACTCTAATTTGATCAGATAATCTCTCGCCGCGGGGGGAAACGGCAAATTCAGACGGCAGCTTTCCAACGTAACGTCAATCGGAACATCCGTATCGATGGTTGCAAGCGCATAGGAAAGCTTTGCCATCTCCTTCCCCTCCCGCAGCTTTTTTTGCATGGCGGTTGATAATTCTTCGATGTGCTCATAAATCTTTTCTATGCTGCCGTATTTTTGGAGAAGTCCGAGGGCACTTTTCGGACCAACCCCGCGCACTCCGGGAATATTATCGGAACTGTCGCCCATAAGGGATTTTTCTTCGATGATCTGGGCGGGATTGAGGCCGACTTTCGAATAAAAATTCGCGTTTGTCAAAAGATCGATGTCCGTGACCCCTCTCTTTGTAAAGCAGACGTTGACGTGTTCATTGACAAGCTGGTAAGCATCGCGGTCTCCCGTATAGATATAGCAATCAACGTCCCCGAACCGGCGGGAAAGCGTACCGATAATATCGTCTGCCTCATATCCCGCGAGTTCCACACAGCGGATATTCATGGCCGCCAAAAGTTCTTTCAGCAACGGGACCTGCACAACGAGCTCCTCGGGCATGGGTTTACGGGTGGCTTTATAGTCATCGAACATTTTATGGCGGAACGTCGGCGCATGTACGTCGAAGGCGACTGCAAGATACTGCGGCTTGTCCGTTTCGATGATCTTGATAATAAGTTTGACAAAGCCGAAAACACCATTCGTAGGCACGCCGTCTTTGGTTCTGAAAATTTTCATTGCATAAAAAGTCCTGTTCAAAAGACTGTTGCCATCGACGAGAACAATTTTTTGCCTTTGGTTCATAAAAAGCTCTCCTTTGAAGATATTGTAACATGAATGAGTTTTTTTTGCAAGAAAAAGAGAGAAATCACTTGCCATAATCCGAATATTATTATATAATTGGATTATGCCGGTGTGGTGGAATTGGCAGACGCGCTGGACTCAAAATCCTGTGGACTAATCATCCGTATCGGTTCGACCCCGATCACCGGCACCACCTTGACCCAACTTGACTTGAACCGTTAAGTTGGGTTTTTTATGTAATAAAACGGATTTTTCTTTGCCTGCACTTTGAGGCAAGCGCGGGCCGTTGCCCCGCGGAATAAAAAAACGGCCGCCCCCTAAACCGTGCGGCTACCGCGTGATTCAAAAAACCAAAAAACACGAAAAAAACGGCCCGTCCGGGCCGCTTTCTCTTTGTTCCGTGTTCAGGAAACGGGTACGACATTGATCGCACGAAGCTTTCCGCTGTTCTTGGGATCGGGAGCCGTATCAAATGATACCTTTTGCCCTTCCTTCAGCGTATGGAAACCGTCCATCTGAATGGCGGAGTAATGTACGAAAATATCGTCTCCTCCCTCATCGTTGGCAATAAAGCCAAATCCCTTGACATCATTGAACCATTTCACAGTTCCGTTCATTTTATAACCTCCTATCGGCACGATTGAAAATATGTCTCGAATTTACCGTACCGTAATCCATTATACCATTCTTTGACATCATTGTCAATATTTAAAAGAAATTTTATTATTCTTGTTTCAAATAATTTAAAAGAAGATCCGAGTAGCCAACGGTGAAATCCTCCGTCTCTTCCGCCGTAAGCTGGCGAAAATTCATAAGGGCAAGGTAGTAAATCTGCATAGCCCCCACTTTTTGCGCCTCCCCGCCGGCACCCGCCAAAGCCTGCACGGTGGGACAAGCCGAATTCACGACAAGCGTAAGATCCTCCGATGATTCTCCCATTCGGTAGAAGCTGTTCATCTCGTTCATTCTGCGCGTGAACTCGGAGACGTTGACGACGGCGGGAACGGCGGAATTTTTAAGTTTTTCCATCCTGACTTTTATATTTTTCCCGTCGAGTGCCTTATCGAAGATCGCTTTGATTTGAACATCCTCTTCTCCGTCTCCCTCTTTCAATGCTCCCGCAACGTCGGCGTCGATACGCAAAAATCTTACGCGCTTAGGATTCTTGTATTCGATATAACTGATGAAGTGCGGGTCGATATAAGTGTCGCAGACAATTGCGTCGAGCCCGGCATCCTTAAACATCTTTATATACTGAGCCTGCTTATTCTCATCGGAGACATAATAGGCGGCCTGAGGCTCCTTGCCCTCCTTGGCGTCCTCATCGCTGACTTCCTCGCCAAAATAGCTCTCCAGAGGTTGATAGACGCCGGAGATATTCTTGTAAATAATGATGTCTTTGACTTTTTTATAGAATTCGTCATTTTTAATGCAACCGAACTTGACAAAAGTAGAAATATCGCTCCAGCAACTCTCATATTTTTCCCTGTCGGTTTTATAGAGTTCCGTAAGCCTGTCTGCAACTTTCTTGGTGATGTGCGCGGCAATTTTTTGTACCTGCCTGTCATTCTGCAGGAAAGAGCGGGAGACGTTCAGGGGAATATCGGGGCAATCTATGACGCCGTTCAAAAGCATCAGAAATTCGGGAATAACCTCCTTGATATTATCGGCAATATAGACTTGGTTACAGTAAAGTTTGACCTGTCCCCTCTCGAGTTCAACCTGTTTTTTGACCTTCGGGAAGTACAGGATTCCCTTGACGCGGAAAGGATAATCCATATTGAGATGGATCCAAAAAAGCGGTTCGTTAAAATCGTTGAAAGTGTCGCGATAAAAAGTCTTATATTCCTCTTCCGTGCATTCCTTAGGTTGTTTTAAGTAAAGCGGCTCTGTGTTATTTACCGGCTTGTCGTCCTTTCCCTTTGGATTAAGATAGATCTCGTAGGGCATAAACGAGCAATATTTATTGAGAAGACGGCGGATTTCACTCTCATGTAAAAATTCCGACTCCTCTTTTGCAATGTGCATGACGATCTTTGTGCCGCGTCCCTCCTTCTCACACGGGCCAATGGTATAGGTGCTGTTGCCGTCGGAGGCCCAATGTACACCCTCTGCGCCCTCACGGTAGGACTTTGTAAAGATCTCGATGTTTTCGGAAACCATATATGCCGAATAAAATCCGAGACCGAAATGGCCTATGATGCCGTCTCCCCCCGCCTTTTCGTACTTTTCCACGAAATCGGCGGCGCCCGAAAAAGCAATCTGCGTAATGTACTTCTCCACTTCTTCTTCAGTCATGCCGATACCGTTGTCTTCCACGGTCAAAGTCTTTGCCTTGTTATCCGTCGTGACGGTAATCCTGTAGTGCTCTTCCGCGGCGGTATCGCCAAGTTCAACAAGTTTCTTGTGCTTTGTAATCGCATCCGAAGCGTTTGCGACGATCTCGCGGAGGAAAATGTCCTTTTCCGAATACAGCCATTTTTTGATTATCGGCATCATATTTTCGCTCGAAATGCGAATGTTGCCCTGTCTTTCCATAGCAAAAAACTCCTTGATATTTCTTCTTTCAACTATACCATATATAAACAGAAAAATCCGCGATTAAGCGGATTTTTCATGAAATTCAAACAAAATTATTTATTTTCATCGTCCTCGGTTCCACCAAGAAGATCTGCGATCGAAGCGCCGCCGTAGCCGCCCTCCGTCCATTCCCTGTACTCGTCGTTCTCCTCCGAATCGCTGCTGTAATTGCTTCTTCTGTTGCTCTTACGGGGGCGGCGGCTTGCCTGCGCGTTACCCGATGCGCTTTCCTCGCGCTCATGGCGGGGTTCCGGTTCGGGACGGGGCAAAAGCGCCTTGATGGAAAGGTTGATCTTCTTTTCTTCGGGAACAAACCTAATGATCTTTGCGTCCACTTCCTCGCCGATGGAGAGTACGGACGTGGGATTATCAAGCCATTCGTGGGAAATCTGCGAGAGATGAACGAGGCCGTCAATGCCCTTCTCAATTTCAACAAATGCGCCGAAGGGAACGATGCGGACAACCTTGCCGTGAACGACGTCGCCCTCGGCATATTTTTCCGCCGCAAGATCCCAAGGCTGAGGCTGCAACTGTTTATAGCCGATCGAAACCTTTCTGTCCTCGCGGTCAACTTTAAGCACCTTAAACCTATAGCGCTGTCCGATCGTAAGCACATCGGTAACTTCTTTGACGCCCGTCCATGAAAGATCGGAAATATGGGCGAGGCAATCGAACCCGTTCACGGAAACGAACGCACCGAAAGACGTGACCCGCTCGACTTTACCTTCCACAATATCATCCACATGGATGGAATCAAAAAATTCGGCTTCTTTCTGAGCCTTCTGGGCTTCGCGCGCGGCCTTCTCCGCTTCGAGAATGACGCGCTGTGAGGCAATAATTTCCTTTCTGCGCTCTTTCCTGATTTCGAGAAGTTTGAGCCTCAAGGTCTTACCCTTGTATTTTTCAAGGTCTTTTACATAACCCGCACGGATCTCGCTCGCGGGGATAAAGACGGGATAGTTTCCGAACTCTGCCGTCAGCCCCCCCTTGTTGAAGCCGGTGCAGACAACGGAGAACTCCTTACCGCTTTCGATTTCCTTGACAAGCGCTTCGTTTTCTTTGATTTTCTTCAAGGCCTTTTCGGAAAGTTTCACCTTGGGAGTGATTTCCATGACCATGAGCTGGATCTCTTCACCGACGCGGGCAGCATACGCTTCGCGGCTATAGACTTCGCAGTCAATATCTTCCTTTGCAAGAAGAATTTCGAGTTTACCGGATGCGGAGACATAAATCCCTTCATCCGTTGCGGAAACGATATTGGCGGAGATGATTTGCCCTTTCTTGTAACGCACGTTCTTGCCAAGGTCTTCCACAACCTTTTCCATCAGGTTGCCCTGTTGCGCTTCGGGCGCGGACGTTTCCCCAGCCGGCGCTCCGGCGGGAGCCGCTGCCTGCGCTTCGGGCGCGGACGTTTCCTCAGCCGCCGCTTCGGCGGGAGCCGCTGCCTGCGCTTCGGGCGCGGACGTTTCCTCAGCCGCCGCTTCGGCGGGAGCCGCTACCTGTGTTTCGGTTTCGGGCGTTTCCTCTGCCGCCGCGACCTCTTCGGTTTCGGGCGTTTCATCGACGAGTTCTGTCGTCTCCTGTACTTCCGCGTTGTTTTCTGCCATCTTGAAGAGAACCTCCTGAGTCTGCCAATCGGGAGTACTCGCCCCCGCTATGATGCCGACCCTTTTAAAATTTTCGATATTTTCATATTTGAAATCATCCGCACCGCTCAGCCGGAAAACGGGCTTTCCCTTTGCGGATGCAATTTCACTGAGTTTAGCCGTATTACTGCTGTTTTTGCCGCCGATCACCAATACGGCGTCGCAGATTCCGGCCAATTTTTCGGCTTCTTTCTGTCTACATACGGTAGTATAACAAATTGTGCGGAAAATCTCAAGTGTTTTAGGGTATACATTTTTAAGATTTTTTGCAATTTTTAAAAATCTTTGCTCCGAAAAGGTGGTTTGGGACACCAAAACAACCTCTTTTCCGCGGAAACGGGAAAAATCCGCCTCCTCGGACGAAAAGACGTAGATCGATCCCTTACACTGCCCCGCAAGTCCCTTTACCTCCGGATGGTCGGGTTCCCCCGCGATGATGATCGTCTTGTGTTCCTCTCCCGCACGGGAAACGATCTCCTGTGTGCGGCGGACGAACGGACAGGTGCAGTCGATGATGCGGATCCCCCTTCTCTCGCACGACTCGTAGATCTCCCGCCCCGCCCCGTGGGAACGGATGAGGAGCGAGGCGCCTTCCGGGACTTCTTCAGGCGCGGAAACCGTTACGATACCCCGCTCCGCAATCTTCTTGACGATCTCCGGATTGTGGATAAGTTCGCCCAATACATAGGTGTTTTCGGGAGGCACGGAGAGTGCGGTATCCACAGCCCTCTTCACCCCCGCGCAAAACCCCCTGTTTTTTGCGACTATGACTTCCAACTACTTCCCCTTCTTTTTCTTCTTACCGGCAAGAAACTCCCTATGCTCCTGCCTGAGTTCATAGAGTCTATTCTTGAGTTTTTCATCTGCTTCGGCATAGTCCTCCGACGACATGCGTTTACCGTAATACTCCGAAAGCTCCATAGGCTCTCCGAATACAACATGCGTCACACGGAAGGCATGCGGCCTGTTGCATATGACAAAGGGAATGACGGGCGTCTTTGTCTTGATGGCAAGGAGCGCCGCGCCTCCGCGGAAAGGCAAAAATTCCTCGTCGGAAACCTTGTTCCTTGTTCCCTCGGGGAAAAGAGAAATTTTTTCTCCGTTTTTCAGAACCTTAATGGAATCCATCAGCGTCCTGACGTCCGAGCCGTCGCGCATGGCTGGAATGCCGCCCACACGGCTCGCCCAATTCCCCACAACGGGCGCGGAAAAAATCGTCTCCTTCATAAGATAATGGATGCCCTCTCCCGTCGTGCGGGCGGGATAAAAGATGTCCCAAAGACAATAGTGGTTGCCTAAATAAATATATGCGCCTGTGCCGACCTTTTTATGTCCGTAAAGTTTATAGGGATAAACGAGAAAGTGGATAGGATAAAAGATAAAGCGCAAAAAATTCATGAGAGGCATGACATGCTTCCCCTTCTTGTTCGCAGGGAACAGAAGTTTGCGCTTTTTCATGTTTTTTTCGAAGCGCTTCTGCTGTTTTTTCTGTTTTTTTTGCCTCTTTTTTTCTTCTTTCGGCTCCGTTTCCGTAAGGGAAGCGGTTTTTTCATCTTCTGCCGTCATATTTTCTCCTGCATAATGCGCTCGATTGTCCCCACAACTTCATCCGCCGTCATCTGAGACGTATCGATGAGCACGGCGTCCTCCGCTTGCTTCAGGGGAGCAAACGATCTGTTCATATCCTGCTCGTCGCGGCGCATGATCTCCTCTTTCAGCTGTCCGAACTCCACTTCGGCTCCCCTTGATTTGAGTTCCTCATATCTGCGCTTTGCCCTGACGTCGGGAGAGGCGGTCAGATAGAATTTAAAATCCGCGTCGGGCAACACATAGGTCCCTATATCCCTGCCGTCGAGAACGCAAGACATCTTCCCAGCAATTTCCCGCTGCTTTTCCACAAGGCGCATCCTCACGCTCGCATGCTTCGAAACGGTGGAAGAGGCCATCGAAACAGGGTTCTTCCTGATTTCTTCGGAGACGTCCCTGCCGTCGAGAAGCGTCTTTTGCATGCCGTTTTCATACACGACGTCGAGCCTGACATCCTTCATGAGGTCAACAATCGCGGCCTCGTCCTCAGGGCAGACGCCCGCTTCGAGCACTTTCAGCGCGCAGGCGCGGTACATGGCTCCCGTATCGAGATACAATATATTGTAATCCTTTGCAATCCGCTTGGCAACAGTGGACTTTCCGCTGCCCGCAGGACCGTCGATGGCAATGTTGATTTTTCCCGCGATGTCCTTTCTCAGAACCTTTGCGCCGCGAAGGTAGACATGCACGGGCGAAATGTTCTTCTCTACGAAAAGCATGCAACGGATGCAGAGAGGCAAACCGCCGTCTATCTCCGGTTCCTGCGCCGAAAAGAGCGAACAGCTTGTAAATCCTGCCTCACGCGCTGCCTTAGCGGGATAATAAGAATGAATGTCCGAGGTGCTCGAAAAGACGAGGCTGACAAATTCATCCCGTTTCAAAGAATTCCTGCTCTCTATCTGCTCCAGAAGCTCGCCGACCGCCTTTCGGATTTCATCCTTCCCGTCGCACGGAATCGTCGTCGCGCCGCGGATAACTATCATATTCGCCTCCGTTTTTTAAATAGCGTAATCAATAATAACTTTAATTTGTCTGCAAAAGAACGTGCGGGCGGGGCAGGGTGACGGCGTTTTTATTCGTCATGGTGAGCGCAGCCGAACCATCACCGCAGAATAATGTGACCCTTCGGCTACGCTCAGGGTAACGAGATTAGAACGACCTTGTTTGGACCGAATTCCCCGCCGTATAACCCGTGGAAAAGGCAATCTGCAGGTTGAATCCGCCCGTAAAAGCATCGACATCGAGCACTTCACCGCAGAAATACAGACCCTTGACCCTTTTACTCTCCATCGTTTTCGGATCCACTTCGCTTAAATCGACCCCGCCCGAAGTCACAACCGCCTCGTCGAAACCGCGGAGAGAAGACGGAAAAAGCGGAAAACCCTTCAAAGCGGCAAGCAACCTTCGGCGCTCCTCTTTTGTGACGGCGTTTGCCTGCTTTTGAGGGAAAATATTAGCGGAATTCAGCACAAAAGTTCCCAAACGGGCAGGCAGAAGGCCACGGATAACGCTCTTCATTTGTTCGTTTTTCCGCTCCGTTAAATCCTTCAGCAATCTTTGTCCGAGAGTTTTATCGTCCAATGCCGGCTTAAAATCGACAAAAAGAGACAGAGAATCGGCCGGAAGACGGTTGATGAGCGCAGACAGGGACAGTACGAGCGGACCGCTGATGCCGTAATGCGTGAAAAGCAGTTCTCCCATTTCCGAAAAAATGACCTTCTGCCCGCATTTTGCGGTCAAGACGGCGTTCTTCACCGATACACCTTGGACGGGCGTAAAGTCCCCCTTCAGATTGAGCCCCGTAAGAGACGGGCGGCAGGGCACAACCGTATGGCCGAGCTCTTCCGCAAATTTCAGTCCGTCGCCCGTGGAACCCGTCGAGGGATAGGCAAGCCCTCCCGTCGCAAGAATCGCCGCATCGCAAAAATACTCTCCTTTGTTTGATACTACGCCACGTATAGTACTATGCAAAACGTCAATTTTTGAGACTTCCGTGTTAAATTCAAAAATTACTCCCGCTTTTTGACACGCCTTTTCGAGAGTTTTGGTGACGTCACTCGCATGATCGGAAACGGGAAACACGCGGTTGCCTCTCTCCACTTTCAAAGGTAACCCCTCGCTTTCAAGAAAATCCATAAGCCTCCGGGGCGGAAACCGATAGATGGCACTGCGCAAAAATTTTTCTCCGTGCACGACATGCCGCAAAAATTCATCGGGCGGACAGTCGTTCGTGACATTGCATCTTCCTTTACCGGTGATATAAATTTTCTTGCCGGGCTTTTCGTTCTTTTCGACAAGCGTTACGTCGTTCCCGTTATGCGCGGCGGCATAAGCAGCCAGAAGTCCGCCGGCTCCCCCGCCGATGACAACTACCTTCATGAATAACTCCTACGAATGCAAGAAACGCCCCCGGCCGATGTGCTTTATACGGGATAGACGCCCGTCTTTGCGAGGTCCATATCGACGCCCCGCTTCTGCGCCATTCTCCATTTGAAAAAGTTTTCGGCAACTTCGGGAAAGGATGCATAGGAGAGTACATCTTCATCGGGTATATCATCGCGCCTTGCATAGAAGCCCTTTTGGAAAAGCTCTTCCTTCAGGCGGCCGAATTCGGGTTCCAGATCGTCGGCGGGCCGGTGCGTAATGCGCTTCTCGCCCTTCAGAATCTTTTCGGCGGCCTCCTCATTCACAGGCATGGGGAGCTGTCCGTATTTCCCCGCAAACAGATCCTTTGTTTCCTTCGTAACCATCTTATATCTTTCGCCCGTGACAACATTCAGCACGGCCTGCGTTCCGACTATTTGCGAAGAGGGCGTCACGAGAGGCGGATAGCCGCAATCGCGCCGCACATTGGGAACTTCGGCGAGCACTTCCTGCAATTTGTCTTCCTTCCCCGCCTTTTTCAGTTGGTTCATGAGATTGGAAAGCATGCCGCCCGGCACCTGATAGATGAGCGTGTTGATGTCAATACTGCGGACCTTGGGATTCAGCGAGCCCTCCTTTTCCAGCTGTACCGCAATTTTTTTAAAATGCTCCGCGATCGGAATGAGCTTTTGCAGGTCAATACCCGTATCGTATTCCGTACCGCGAAGTGTCGCCACAAGGGGCTCCGTAGCGGGCTGGGAAGTCCCGTTGCCGAGCGGAGAAAGCGCCGTATCGACAATATCGACCCCTGCTTGGATCGCCATGAGATTGACCATGTCTCCCGTGCCCGTCGTGTTGTGAGTATGGAGATGAAGTTTTGTTTCGGGACGGAGAGCATTTTTCAACGCCGAAACGAGCTTATAGGCGTCAAACGGCAAGAGAAGATTGGCCATGTCTTTGATGCAGATGTTATCCGCACCCATATCCTCGTACGTTTTCGCAAGTTTTACGAAATAATCGAGGGTGTGAACAGGGCTTGTCGTATAAGAAATGGCCGCTTCCGCAATGCCGCGGGAAGGATCCGTCTTATGAAGTTGCCCGCCGTACTTCTTGATGGCCTTCATCGAGGCTTCGATGTTGCGGGGATCGTTGAGGGCGTCGAACACACGGATGATTCCGATGCCGTTCTCAAAACATTTTTCGACAAGTTTATCCACAAGATCGTCGGCATAATTGCGGTAACCCAAGAGGTTCTGGCCTCTCAAAAGCATTTGGATAGGCGTCTTTTTAAGGTACATGCGGAGAGTGCGGAGCCTCTCCCACGGGTCCTCGTTCAAAAAGCGCATGCACGTATCGAAAGTCGCCCCGCCCCAGCCTTCGAGGGAATAATAACCGACCTCGTCGAGCTGTGCAAGCACGGGAATCATCTGCTCCGTCCGCATTCTCGTTGCGGCCTGCGACTGGTGCGCGTCCCGCAAAATGGTGTCCATAATCAAAATTTTCTTTGACATAAGCTACCCCTTCGCTCTATACATAAAGTTATCCGAAGCAAGCGAGCAAAATACCTGCCGCCAGCGCCGAGCCTATAACGCCCGCAACGTTCGGTCCCATTGCATGCATTAACAGGTGATTGGACGGGTCATACTCCCGCCCGACGTCTTCGGAAATCCGCGCCGCCATGGGCACCGCCGAAACGCCCGCAGAACCGATAAGCGGATTGATCTGCCCGTGCGTCAATTTGCACAAGAGCTTCGCCGTCAAAATTCCGCCGATCGTGCCGCAGGCGAATGCCACAACGCCGATAAGCAAAATATAAAGCGTTTCGGACGAAAGGAATATATCCCCCTTTGCTTTACAGCCTACGGAGATACCGAGAAAGATCGTCACCGTATTCATGAGGCCGTTCTGCACCTGCGAGGAAAGCCTTTCAACGACGCCCGATTCCCTGAAGAGATTGCCGAGCATAAGCATACCGAGGAGCGGAATGGCGTCGGGAAGCAATATTCCGACGACGAGCGTCACGATAATCGGGAACATGATCTTCTCGACTTTGCTGACCTGACGCAAGGGCTTCATGTGGATCATGCGCTCTTTTTTCGTTGTCAAGAGTTTCATCAGAGGCTTCTGGATGACGGGAATGAGCGCCATATAGGAATAGGCCGCAATCGCAATGGCCGGCACAAGATTTTCCGCAAGCATCTTGGCAACATAGAGCGCCGTCGGGCCGTCCGCGCCGCCGATGATGGCTATGGCTGCCGCTTCCGCGCCGGAAAAGCCCAGCAAAATGGCGCCGAAAAGTGCAACAAAGATGCCGAGCTGTGCGCCTGCGCCGATGAGCATGCTCTTCGGGTTCGCAATGAGCGGCCCGAAGTCCGTCATCGCGCCGATTCCGAGGAAGATAATCGGAGGATATATGACCTTGTCGACGCCGTAATACAGATACCACAGAAGCCCGCGGTTCTCTACGAGGTCGTAGGTGTGCGCCTCATCCGTATACGTTCCCCATAAGATTTTTTCCGCACCGGGAATATTGATGAGGAACATGCCGAAGGCAATCGGAAGAAGAAGCATGGGCTCAAACTTCTTGACAATCGCAAGAAACATCAGCACAAAAGATATAGCGAGCATGACATAATTCTGCCATGTTCCCTGCGAGAATCCCATGGAATTCCACAGATCGGAAAAAATCTTTCCGATGTCGAGTGCGAGTAGATTTTGCATAATTCTCTCCGCTTATCCGATGAGCGCAAGAAGGGCGTCGGACTCTACGTTTGCCCCTTTCTGTACATTGAATGTAACCGTGCCGTCGCAGGGCGCGGAGATGTCGTTATCCATCTTCATGGCCTCAAGGACAAGAATGGGTTGGTCCTTTTTAACGGACGCGCCGTTTTCGACGAGAAGATTTTTGATGAGTCCGGGGAACGGTGAGAGCACCTTCGTCCCTTTGCCCGCTGCGGCAGGCGCAGGCGACGCCTGAGGGGCGGGCGCGTAAGCCGTCTCCCCGAGTTCCTCCACTCCGACTTCATACTGTTTTCCGTTCACTGTGATCAAAAAATTACGCATAATTCCGGCTCCTCTATAATCGTTTGATGCGCCTTACGATAAAGTCGCACTTCGTATTCTCTTTTTTGTAATATCCCATAAGCGCCGCCATGATAGCCGCAATAACCTCGGGCGGGATTCCGTCATCTGCAGGCGGGTATAATGCGGGGACCGGCGGATCGGAAATTACTTCTGTCTTTTTTTCCTGCTTCGCGTTCACCTTTTTCATGATGAACCCGACAAGCATCAGAATCAAAACGAGGAGAGCGATTCCGATAAAAACGAACAACAGCCCGAAAACCGCATAGAAGGCCCCTTCGCCGATATTCATCTTGAACCACGGTTGCAAAAGATTTTCCATGCTTCCCTCACTTTATCAGCGTCTCAAGCGACGCGATGAGATACTGTTTCAAAAACTGCGGCTCGATAATATTGTCCAGATACCCGCCTTTCGCCGCATGAACAGGATCGGCGATCTCATCCTCGTAGCGGGAAAGCGCCTCCTGCCCCAAATCTTTCAGCTCGATCTGCGCGCCTTCGGCGCTCCCGAAGAGAGATATTTGCGCCGTAGCAAGGGCATAGGTATAGTCGAAGCCAACGGATTTGGCGGCAAAAAGACTGTAGCCGAGCCCGACCGCCTTGCCTGTAACGACGGCGATTTTCGCCGTACCGATGGCATCGAGTACGGAAAGATATTCTCCGATTTCCTTAAACAGTCCGCTGTCGTTGGCGTCAACCGTCGCCTCCACGCCGAGACAATCGACAAAGGTCACAAAGGGAATGCCGTAACATAAGGCAAGTTCCGCAAAATTCCTGATTTTCCTGACATTTTGGGCGTTCAGGGTGATATTGTCGAAGAGAACCGCCGCAACCGAAATGCCCCCGATCCTGCCAAGTAAAGTCTTGACTTCGGGACAACTGTTTGCACCGATTTCCAAATAGTCCTCAAACACCGCTTTCAACGCTTCCGCATCCACACTCTCATTGAGAGCAGGCAGTGCTTCGTTGAGTTCCGCGTCCATGACGGGCAGATTGATATAGTCGCAGAATCTCAGGATCCGGGAAGCGGCATCTTTCATATCTTCCGCTTTCAAGGCCGGGAAAAGCGCGTGCCGAAAAGCGTCGTATCCGCCGAGTTCGGTGGGTTTTAAGTTCTTATTCTCCTTTGCGGAGAGAACGAGCGGCGAAGCCAGACTCAACGCGCTGTCCTTCAAGAACAACATGCAGTCACACATCGATGCGAGCGCGGCCGCGGAGCCGTATACCTCGCCCAAGAGGACCGCGAACTGTAAGACGGAACCCTTCAGTTGCGTGGCCTTCAGAAGGAGAGCGGAAATTCCCTCAAGGACGTCCACACCTTCGCCGACGCGCACACCCTGCGATTGGAGAAGGTAGACGACGGGTGTTTCGTTCTTCTCGGCGGCGGCCATGGTCTTTACGATTTTTTCGCAATTTCCTTTGGAAAGCCCGCCGCGGCAGACGGCATGGTTCATGGCTACAATATAAAAAGGATACCCGCCGATGGTGGCAAAACCCGTTACCACCCCTTCCCCGAGGGCATCCCCTTCGCCGATCGTCTTGGAAAAACTGAAAGCGGACAGCTCCACAAAGCTGTCATCATCGCAAAGAGCTCTGATTTCGGAGCGGATGTTCTCTCCGGCCTTCAAAACGGCATCTTTTCTGCTATGCAATAAAGAAATTTTGTCCATGCATGACCTCTGCTGCAAAAAATACCAACTTCTACCGAATATCATTATACACAATCATCGCGGAAAAAGCAAGCAACGCGCATATATTTTTCGGGATTTTTTCTATGAAAAAAGAACCGCCGTTTACTTGCGGTCCTCATGTTTCCGTTCTTGGCCTGTGCCGTCTTTTTCCACCCCTTTCGAAACAATGGCGCCGTCGGGGCCGACAATTTCAATCTTGAAATCCCCCTTCTTCTTCTTTTCTTTGATCCGCACTTCGCGGTGGAACTTCCTGTCGAACCAGCCGAGTATGGCGTCTGACTTTTTATAGAGAAAAACGAACAGAACGGCGATAAGCGCGATAAGCACCACCCAAATCAGGATCCCCCACCACGTGTCAAAGGGGATGAGAGTGATGGAATAGCTGGTAGTAAAAATGGCAAGCACTCTCGAAATGAGGATGACGACAAGAAAATACCACACCGACATCGACGAAAAGCCCGCTACGAAACACAAAACATCATCGGGAAACACCGGAAGAAGAAACATCGCCGTAAGGAGCAGTTTATCTTTTCCCTTGATCTTTTTGAGCCACTTTTCGAGAGTTTCCTTGCCTACCAACCATGAAACGACTCTGGTTCCCGCATATCTTCCGATGAGGAATGCGACAAGGGAGCCGAGGACGATTCCGGAAAGGCTGTAGAGACTGCCGAGCATGGGCCCGAAAAGCGCAACCCCCGCAACGACCGTCACCGCGCTCGGTATGGGAAGAATGACAACTTGCAGGAATTGCAGAGCAATAAAGAACGCGGTCATCCACGCACCCGCCCGCTCAATGTAAGCCTGAAAACTCTCTTCATCCCGCATCACATCCAAAAAACCCGTCTTCAGCAAGACATACATTCCGATGACGAGAAAATCAAAGAGTACAAAAGCGATGATACAGCATTTATAGACGATTTGTTTATTCAGGAAATAAAAGACGAGGTCGATGACCAAAAGCGCAACATTCAATACCGACGAAAGGGAAAATACCGTCCACCAAAGGGCGGGAGACCATTCGTTGAAATAGCGGAGGCAGAGAAACAGGAATATCTCAAAGAGGACCGCGCCGAGCACGATCCCAAAGACATGGCAGACCCTGTAAATTACGGGAACTTTTGCCCCCTCTTTTCCCTTCTCCATCACTTATAGTATATCAGCCGGAATTCTTTTTTATAAATTTTTCTCTCAATTCTCCGATTGCCTTGCGGGCAAGTCCGTCGCACCTGTTATTGAGATCGTTGTCCGCATGCCCCTCTACCTTATGAAAATGAACCGTATGTATGCGGGTCAGCGTAAGAAGTTCCCGCCACAGTTCTTCATTTGATACGGGCTTTTTATCGGCCTTTCTCCAACCGTCTTTCTCCCACGCATATACCCAACCTTGCAGGAAAGCGTTGACGGTGTATGCCGAATCGGAATAAATTTCCACTTCGCATGGATATTTAAGCCTTTTCAGCCCCTCGATTACGGCCGTGATTTCCATGCGGTTGTTCGTAGTATTTTCTTCCGCACCCGAAATTTCGGTTTCATGGGATCCGTATATGAGTATGGCCCCCCAGCCGCCGGGGCCGGGGTTCCCCGAACATGCGCCGTCCGTGTAGAGTATTACCTTTTTCATAAATATTATATGCTCTGCATTAAAGATCCTGCTTTCAGCCGTTGATCATCCGGAGTTGCCGTTCGATCTTTTCCTTCATATCGAGATACTTTTCTTTTTTCGCCCGCTCGTCGTCCACAAGTTTCTTGGGCGCCTTGGCAACAAAATTTTTGTTGAGAAGTTTTCCGTCGGCACGGGCAATTTCGTCCGTAACGCGCGCAAGTTCCTTCTGAAGCCGGACTTTTTCTTTTTCTATATCCACAAGGTCACCGAGCGGAATAAAGAGATGCCCGATCTCCGAAACATGCGAGAGCGTTTTCTCCCCTGCCTCTTCCGCTTTTTCGATGAAATCGATCTCACTTGCACCCGCAAGGCGCAAAATAGACTGTTTGTTAACGCTGACAAGCCTCTTCTGTTCGGTAACGAGGAAAAGGTGCACTTTTCTCGAGGGCGGACAGCCGGCTTCCACTTTCATGGCACGGACCGATTTAATGAGGCCGATGACATTTTCGAAAGCCTTTGCCTCCTTCTTATAGGAATACTTGGTATTGTACCGGGGATATTCCTCGGAAATAATATTCCCTTTTTCTCCGGGGAGATAACTCCAGATTTCCTCCGTGACAAACGGAATGAAAGGATGAAGCAGTTTTAATGTATTTTTAAGCACGAACCAAAGCACACCGAGGGTAGACCTCTTCTTTTCGGGATCGTTGCCGTAAAGTGCGGGTTTTGAAAACTCGATGTACCAATCGCAGAAATCATTCCATGCGAAGTCGGTGAGCCTGTCTGCGGCAATGCCCAAATCGTACTTCTGCAGGGAAAGCGTGACTTCGCGGATAGTCGCCATGAGGCGGGAAATGATCCATCTGTCTGCGGGCTGTAGGCGGATGTTCTTAAAATCGGGAACCTCACAGTCAATATTCATGAGCACGAAGCGGGATGCGTTCCAGATCTTATTGATGAAATTGCGTGCCGATTCCGCCTTCGCCTCGGTAAAGCGGGTGTCATTGCCGGGAGCAACGCCCGTGACGAGAGACAACCGCAGGGAATCCGCGCCGTATTTTTCGATGACATCGAGCGGATCGACGCCGTTACCGAGGGATTTTGACATTTTTCTGCCATGTTCGTCGCGCACAAGGCCGTGAATGAGAACGTCGCGGAACGGGACTTTGCCGGTATACTCGATTCCGGAAAACATCATGCGCATGACCCAGAAAGGAATGATGTCATACCCTGTAACAAGGACGTCCGTGGGGTAGAAATAGTCATAATCGGGCGTCCTGTCGGGCCAGCCGAGTGCGGAGAATGGCCACAGCGCCGAGGAAAACCAAGTATCGAGGCAATCCTCATCCTGTTTCAGATTCGTTCCCCCGCAGACGGGGCAAACAGAAGGATCTTCCCTCGAAACGATGGTCTCTCCGCATTCGCAATACCATACGGGAATACGGTGCCCCCACCAAAGCTGGCGGGAAATACACCAATCATGGATATTTTCAAGCCAATTAAAATAAATTTTCGCGAATCTGTCCGGCACGAACTTCGTCTTATTCTTGACAACGGCGTCGATGGCGGGCTTTGCGAGAGGCGCCATCCTGACGAACCACTGTTTTGAAACAAGAGGCTCCACTACCGCATTGCATCTGTGGCAATGCCCCACGTTGTGTGTGTGCGGCTCGATCTTGACAAGAAGGCCGAGACTGTCCATCTTTTCCACAATGCGCTTTCTCGCCTCATATCTGTCAAGACCCGCAAACTCGCCGCAGAGTTCGTTCATCGTGCCGCCGTCCTCCATGATCCTGATCATGGGAAGATCGTGGCGGAGACCGACTTCGAAATCGTTGGGATCGTGTGCGGGTGTGATCTTCACGGCGCCCGTCCCGAACCCGGGATCGACGTAATCATCGGCCACGACGGGGATTTTTCTTTCCGTCAGAGGCAAAAGGAGCGTCTTGCCGACATATTCCCGGTATCTTGCGTCCTTGGGATTGACGGCAACGGCACTGTCGCCAAGCATCGTCTCGGGGCGGGTCGTCGCAATGACGATCTTCTCGTCCGAGCCCTCAACGGGATAAGCGAAATACCAGAAAAAGCCCTCGTCCTCGGAATGGATCACTTCCTCGTCCGAAAGAGCCGTCCTGCAGTCGGGGCACCAGTTTATGATACGGCTCCCGCGGTAAATAAGGCCCTTTTCATAGAGGCGGCAAAAGGCCTCACGCACTGCACGGGAACATTTTTCGTCCATCGTGAAGGTCAGGCGGGACCAATCGCATGAACAGCCCAATTTTTTGAGCTGTTCGACAATCTCTCCGCCGTACTCCTCCTTCCATGCCCACGCGCGGCGCAAAAATTCTTCCCTTCCGAGGGATTCCTTGCTTGTACCCTCTTCGCGGAGCTTTTCCGCAATTTTGTGCTCCGTTGCGAGGGACGCATGGTCGGTCCCCGGAAGCCACAGGGCGGAATAGCCCTGCATGCGCTTAAAACGGACGACAATATCCTGCATCGTCTCATCCATCGCGTGGCCCATGTGCAATTTCCCCGTAATGTTGGGTGGCGGCATCATGACGGTAAAGGGAACCTTTGCGGGGTCGATCTCGGCGCGGAAGCAATCTTCCCGCATCCATTTTTGATAGATTTTCTCCTCGAAGCCTTTGGGATCATACGTTGTCTGCATTTCTTTCATAGCGTAACCCGCCTCATTCGTTTCACAAGAAAGTGAACATCGGACATTATACTTTTTTTTTTCTCCTTTGTCAACAAAAGATAGAGAGGCATACAATGTATTATCCTAATTTTTACGGAGATGACTATGAAAAAAATTTTTGCAATTCTCGGAGCGGTGTTTTTCGCCCTCCTTCCTCTCTCCGCCTGCGGCGGAGAAAATAACGGCGGCCTCACAAAAATCCGCCTCAACGAAGTTACCCACTCCGTCTTCTATGCCCCCATGTATCTCGCCGATTCTCTCGGCTATTTCGAGGACGAAGGCATCGAAATAGAACTGACCAACGGCGGCGGTGCCGACAAAGTCATGACGGCCGTTCTTTCGGGAGATGCGGACATAGGTTTCTGCGGACCCGAAGCTGCGTTTTACGTCGCGGCGGGCGGCACGAGCGATACCCCCGTCGTCTTTGCACAGCTAACCATGCGTGACGGTTCCTTCCTCGTCGGAAGGGAGCCCGAACCCGACTTCAAATGGGAAAATCTCGCGGGAAAAGAAATTCTTGCGGGCAGAAACGGCGGCGTTCCCGCAATGACCTTTGAATATATCTTAAAAGAACACGGCGTTCAGAATTATAAATTGAATTTTGACGTCGCATTCAACAACATGACGGCGGCCTTCATCGAGGGCAAAGCAAACTACTGCACAATGTTCGAGCCCGTGGCTTCGGAAGTGCAGGCGGCGGGCAACGGCTACATCGTGGCGGCTGTCGGAGAAGCAAGCGGCGAAGTGCCCTATACAAGTTACATCGCAAAAAAATCGTGGCTTGATTCCAACCGCGACGTGGCCAAGGGTTTTCTCCGCTCCCTTCTCAAGGCAGTGAAATATGCGCGGGAAGAGACTCCGGAAAAGGTTGCCGAAGGGCTTACCAAAGCCTTCCCCGATACAAATGTTGAATCTCTTGCCACAAGCATCCGCAGGTATCAGGGCATCGACGCTTGGGCGGCAGATATGCAGATCACCGAAGCAAGCTACAACAGGCTTCTCGACATCATCGACGAAGCAGGCCAACTGACCGATCGCATTCCCTTTGCGACGCTCGCAGACAATGCTCTCGTCAAGGAAGTATACGAAGAACTCTTTTAACCAATGAACGGAAGGCACGCCTATGAAAAACGAAATTCTGCGCTTTGACAATGTAACGTTTACCTACCATACAAAACGCGGGGAGACGACGGCGGCGAAAAATCTTACTTTTTCTGTAAAGGAGGGTGAATTCGTCGCCATCATCGGCCCGTCCGGCTGCGGCAAAACGACCCTTTTATCGCTTGCGGCAGGACTTCTTTCCCCCTCGGAAGGCACAGTGACGCGTCATGGAAGCTGTGGCTACATGCTGCAAAAGGACGAACTTTTCCCGTGGCGCACCATCGAAAAAAATATCTGTCTGCCCCTCGAGATCAAACGGCAGAATACGCCCGGACGGCGCGCGCGGGCTATAGAACTCGCTAAAAAATACGGCCTTTCGGATTTCCTGGAGAGCTATCCGCCCCAACTTTCCGGCGGCATGCGGCAGAGGGCGGCGCTCATAAGGACACTTGCGACCGAGCCCGACATTCTCCTTCTGGACGAACCATTTTCCGCCCTCGACTACCAAACGCGCCTCAACGTCTGCGGCGACGTCGCCTCCATTATCCGCGGCGAAAAAAAGACCGCTCTTCTCATCACGCACGACATATCCGAAGCGGTCTCTCTTGCCGACCGTATCCTCGTACTTACGAAACGTCCCGCAAAAGTGGCCTTCGGGCACGGGCTTGACTTCGGCGGGGAGAACAGCCCCATTAAACGGCGTGAAATGAGCCAGTTTTCCTCATGGTTTGAGATTCTGTGGAAGGAGTTAAACGTATGAAAAAAGAATTTTCCAAAGAGCACAGACAGTATCTCGCAAAGAAAAAGCGCAATCTTGCCCTCATCTGGGTCTTGCGCATCGGAATCCTTTTGCTTCTTTTGGGGATTTGGGAGTTGGCGGCCTCCCTCGGATGGGTAGATCCCTTTCTCACGAGCTCCCCGTCCCGCATCTGCAAGACCATCGCTTCGCTCTATGCAGACGGTTCCCTTTTCTATCACATCGGCGTCACCCTTCTCGAAACGATCGTCGGTTTTGTGATCGCCGTGGCGATCGGATGCATTGTCGCCTTGCTCCTCTGGTGGAGCGAGACACTCAAACGGGTGCTCGAGCCCTATATCGTGGTGCTTAACGCATTGCCGAAAATCGCACTCGGCCCCCTCATTATCATATGGTTTGGCACGGGAAGCGCCGCAATCGTATTCATGACGGTGCTCGTCGGCGTCATCGTTGCGACTCTTCACATGCTTACCGCCTTCATGGCTACGGATGAAAACAAGATTTTGCTCCTGCGTTCCATGGGCGCGAGCAAATTCCAGATTCTGAAAAAACTTGTCATTCCATCCTCTCTCCCCGCCTTTATCTCCATGCTGAAAGTCAACGTCGGCATGGCGTGGATCGGATCGATCATGGGAGAATACATCGTATCGCGGGCGGGCCTCGGATACCTCATCGTCTACGGAGGGCAGGTATTCAAGCTCGATCTTGTGATGAGCGCCACCTGCATTCTATGTGTGCTCGCCGCGGGCATGTACGCCATTGTGGTGCTTCTTGAAAAGTTGATCGTAAAGAACGCAGAAAGCTGAAAAAAACAGCCCCGCACAGCCGATCAAAGGATAGAGCCGCCCCACAATACCTTTAAGACCGATGCGCGACAGGCAAAACGCCGCAAGGAGAACCAAACTCTTTGCGGCTGTATTTTTTTTACCGGTGAAGCCGTTACAGGCCGCGAAAGGCATATAGAGCGACGAGACAAGAGAAGTAAGGATGGCAAAACCCACGGCTACGGAAAAGATCCTGCCTCCCGCAACGGCAAGAAACGGCAACTCGGCGTTCAACGCATTCGCCCCCTCACGGTAAATGCTTCCGAGAATGCATAGAGCGGAAAGCGCGATAAAGACGGAGGCGAAAGCGGAAGAAAGAACGGGGTGGCGCATGTCCTTAGCGGCATCCATCAGAACAGGCGCCATCAGAAAGGAATTCATGCCCGCATACAGTATCCAACCGAAAGTAAAAGCGGCGCCGCGCGGATAGTAAAATTCAAGACGGCGCGAATTGCAGAAGACAAAGCACAAAAGAACGGGGACAAGAAACAAATTAAGCGCCGAAATCCCTTTCATCCCCTTTTCGAGAAAGAATACCGAACAGCCGAGGCCAAGCACGGAAAGAAGCGGAGACAGATTCGGAAGCAAAGCGTCAAGCCCCGCCAGCATTCCCGCCGATGAGATAAAAGCACAAAAGAGAATTGCAAAGCGGAACAACCCGCCCCATTTCGACAAACGGAGTACGCCTTCGAATCCCCCGTATTTTCTCCCCATATAGAGATATAAAATACAGAAGAGAAAAAAAAGCACACATGATTGCACGAGCGGCAGTAAAAAATTATTTACCCCGAAAAAACGGACAAGTTCCGCCCCCGTGATAAACCCCGCCCCGATCGTGCCGCCGACAATAAAAAAGGCTCCCCTGAGTAATCCCATTGCAATTTAATATGCCGAATACAGGTATTTTATGAAAAAATTTTGGATTTTTTGAAAAATTATGCCAGACATAGTACTCTGCCTATTGACAAAAAGCGAATTTTATAGTATAATATGAAAAAACCAAGGAGGAAGCATATGGACGAAGAAACCATGTCCGTAGAGACCGATGACGACGAAATCGCGGTTGGGCCGGAAACGGACGACGAAGGAACGCCCGAAAAAGGCGTCAGCTCGGATCTCATACGCGGCCACATAAATACGATTATTCTTCGTTCCCTCTATGACGGGGATAAATACGGCTACGAGATCATAGCCGAGATAGAGCGGAAGAGTTCGGGGCAATATTCTCTGAAACAGCCCTCTCTTTACTCCGCCCTCAAGCGACTCGAGAAGGACGGATATATCACCTCATATTGGGGAGGTTCCGTCGGCGGAGGCAGGAGAAAATATTTCTCTCTTACCGACGATGGCAAAGCAATATCGGAGCAGAACCGGGCGGAGTGGGAATATTCCCGTACCATCATCGATTCGCTCATTTCCGACCGTGATTTTGATTTCAACAACCCCGCACCCTCTGCCGTTGATATGAGTGTTTTACGGAAATCCACTTCCCGCGTTCCCTCATCGAAGGCAGACGAAAGCGAAGGCGGGGAATTTTCCTTCGAGCCGGAATTCGGAAACGAGGCCCTCAGGGAACAGCTTGAAAAAAATGCCAGGCAAAAGGAAGCGGAACTCGAGGCATCGTATGAGGAAAAACTGAAGGCGCTCGAAGCGGAATATGCGGATAAACTCGCCGCACTTGACAGGGACCGTGCCGGTTTCGAATCCGCAAAAACCCATCTCGAAGAGGAAATGAGCGTCCGCGAAAAGGAGCTCGCCGATTCATACGAAGCCAATCTGAAACAGCTCGATCTCATACGCGCACAACAGGAAGCCGCGATACAGGCAGAAAAAGAGGCGTTTGAAAGAGATAAGGAAGAATTCGAGAGCGAAAAGGCGGAATTTGCCGGCCAAAAAGGCGAAGCGCAGGCAGAAGCGGACGAAAGCATAAGAAACGAACTCGAACTTCAAAAACAGAAAAACGCCGAGGAAACCGAAGAACATAAACAGGCAATAGCCGCCCTCAAAATGTCCAACGAGCAGGCGCTTGCCGAACAGCGCGAAGCAGATGAAGCATCTTTACGCGCCGAAAAGGAACTTCGCGAAAGGGCTTTGAAGGAACTCGGGGAAAAGCACGAAAAGGAACTTTCCGATCTTGCGGAAAAGCATCTGAAAGAGATGGAAAACCTGCACGATTCCTTAAAGAACGAGCAGGAAACCGCCGTCCGCCTTGCCCGCGAGGAAGAAGGACGTCTGCGCGAAGCCCAGTATCAGGCCGAGAAGGCCCGCTACAGCGAACTTCTTGACGAGGAGAGAAACCGGTACGATGCTGCGCTTGCGGAAGAAAGCGCCCGCCACGAAGCCCAGATCCGCGAAGACCGCGCCCGCTATCAACAGGCGCTCGATGAGCAGCTTGCTCTGCTCCGAAAGCAGATGGAATGCGAAATGGAGGAGCGCCAAAAGCAACTTATCCATAACAATTTTATTTCTCTCGTTAACACCCCCTCCTCACAGCAAAACGCGCCCCAAACGCAACCCGCTCCCGTACAGGATCCCGCAAGGAATGAAGATAACTACCGCGATGTCGTAAGCCGTCTCTATGAAAATACGGTCCGTCCCGCAACAAAACCGGCAGACGTTGCGGCAACGCCTGTGTCCGGCATCGATTTCAGAGATATTGAGAAGCGGGCAAAGCGCGACGGGCTTCATGTTGATACGGTAGGCAGTGACACCCCTTCTCCCGCCCAACATACCGCAGACGACGTCAATACCGTACACAAGGGGAAAGCCCTGTTTTTGAGTGCAATCGCCGTATTCTTTTGGTGCATTCTGGTGGGCGGCATCGCGATCGGCCTCAAGGGTACATTGGACCTTCCCGTCTTCTATCCCTATCTCATGTGGTGCCTCGGCCTTGTGTTTCTTCTGACAGCGGGACTCATGTACGCGAACCGCTTTGGTGCAAACAGGCTCAGGAAACCAACCCTTTCCCTCATCAATTCGATCGTCATCTATGCCCTGCTCGTGATTATTGCCCTGATTGTTGCCTTATCCGTCAGAATCGACTTCGGAAATATTTCCCAACTGATGACCTATGTCATTTTGCCCGCCGTCTATTTTGTGGGCGTACTCATCTTCGGGCTTTGCTATTTCCTTCAGGTGAAGCCGAAAAAGAAAGATTAAGATTAAGAACAAAGGCGCCGTAAAAACGGCGCCTTTGTTCTTATAAATTTTATTATAATGCCTTGTATATTTTAAGCCATTCGGGAATACGGGAAATAAATTCCTCATTATCCGCCGTCCGCCTCATCATATCGAAAAGCCCGGCGGCATTCTCCGTGATTCCCCTTTCCCTCATCTTATATACGGCAGCGATTTCCTCTGCGCTCAACAAGAGTTCCTCCTTTCTCGTTCCGGACCTGCGGATGTCGATCGCGGGGAAAACCCTGCGCTCCGCCAGTTCGCGGGAGAGAAATATGTCGGCATTGCCCGTACCTTTGAATTCCTCATAGATAATATCGTCCATGCGGCTGCCCGTATCGACCAAAACCGTCGCAAGGATCGTCAGGCTTCCCTGCTCTACCGTGTTTCTCGCCGCACCGAAAAAGCTCTTCGGCTCATTCAGCGCACTTGCTTCGAGTCCCCCCGAAAGCGTTTTTCCCGTATTATCCGCCAAATAATTGCATGCTCTCGTAAGCTTTGTAAGGGAATCGAGAAGAATGACGACGTCTTTCCCCATCTCTACGAGCCTCTTGGCGTGCTCCACGGTGAGATGTGCGGCGCGGATATGCTTTTCCGCCCCCTCGTCAAAAGTCGAATATATAATCTTTGCGGCGGGAACGCTCTGCTTAAAATCCGTGACTTCCTCGGGCCGTTCGTCTATGAGTAAAACAATGAGTTCAATCTCTTTATGATTTGCGCTGACTGAGCCCGCGATAGCTTTAAGCAACGTCGTCTTCCCCGCCTTTGGCGGCGCAATGATGAGTCCGCGCTGGCCCTTCCCGATCGGAATAAAAAGGTCCAAAATGCGGAGCGAAAGATCGGAGGAATCCTTTGAGAGCGCAATCTTCCGGTTTGCGTACTGTGCCGTCAAATTGTCGAAATAAGGCCGATTTTCGTACCCGCCTGCCGGCACGCCGTTTACGGAACCGAGAATGTCAAGTGCGGGAGAATCATTCTTTTGGCGCGGCTTAGCGGTACAGGTGACATAGTCCCCTTCCCTGAGTTTCAGGGAATGTATTGCGGGCGCAGGGATAAAGACGTCTGCGCCGTTCATGGAGGGCTGGCAGTTTTTTGCCCGCAAAAAACCGTATCCGGAGTACATCATTTCAAGGATACCCTTGTAAAGTACCTCATTCCCCGCAAAACCCCGCTCTTCATATTCGGGCGATGCAACCGAAAGCCTGACGCCGCTGTCCATATGTTTCTGCTTGATCGCGGAAAGCTTTTCCAGAATCACGGGGTCTAAATACGTCTGCTTGGGCGGCGCGCCGCGTTTGGAACGGCCCGACGGCTGTACGCGCCCCATCAGAATATCGAGAATGCCCGCGACGAGCGTCTCTTTATTGGTCGCGCAGACCTGCGCAACGCCCTCAAACCTCCCGAGGACCCTGAGAGAGACGATGGGAAGGGATTCGAGATATTCCTTGTAATCCTGTTCTAATTTTGATTTATCTGTCATATTGCATTCTCTCCATCATGATGATTTTTTGCGTATCCGGAAGCGTTTCTTTCGCCAGTTCCGGCTCATATTCCGTGCAAAAAGACCCGCCCATGGCCCTCAGAAATCGTTTTTCATCTTCAATATCGACGGTCAGGCCTTTTACGCGGTAGTGCATGGGAATGACGACGGCGGGAGACAGCGCCTTCACATACCACGCCGCTTCATCGCCGTTTATGGTATAGTTGCCGCCGACGGGAATGAGGAGAACGTCGGTATGGCCGACCTTTTTTAGAATCTCCTCATCGTATTTTTGGCCGAGATCCCCCATGTGGCATACGCGCACGCCGTCCATCTCAAAGGAAAAAATCAAATTTTTCCCGCGCTTTGCGCCGTTTGCATCATCATGGAAGCACTCCACAGCCTCCAGCTTCACGCCGTTACACAAGTACTTTCCCTTTTCGCGAAAGACGGCGGGCTTTCCTCCCAAAGCGCCGACGTTGCTATGGTCATAGTGGCCGTGGCTCACGGTTACAATGTCTGCTTTCACATGCGGAAAAGGAAGGCCGATGTCCCCGAAAGGATCGGTCAGAAGGCTTACCCCGCTTTTTTCACGAAACAAAAAGCAGGAGTGCCCGATATAGTTTATTTTCATTACTCCTCCGAAATGACCTCGATATGGATTTTTAAAGAAAAAGACTGCGAAGGCCGGCCCGATTTCAAATCATAAACAAGTTCGGCAAAAATTTCGGGCCAACGGAAAAAAATTTTATAAACGGATGTAAAAACAGGAATCTCCGCAACACACTCGCCGAGCGTCATGCGGAAAACCGAAAATTCACCGTCACGGAATACGGCTTCAAAAGATGTTCCGCCACACCTTTTGACGGAAACTTTCCGCCCGGAAAGTTCAAGAGTTGCAATATCTCCCTCGATCGGATAGACGACGGCCGCTCCGCCCGCGCAGCGCTTTAAATTTCCGACCGCCGAAAAGAAAGATGTCTCCCCGAGCGTCCTCGTTTCAATCTCAATGCGCGCATCCATTATCTCTATTATATCCCATAAATTTTTTTTTGTAAACCAAATACGGGGATAAATATAACAGTATGTCTGACATATTACTATGAAAAATAGATTTTACAGACATTTCATTGCCCATAAATAATTTTTCAGCTTTCGCCTCAATGCCTTACAATCCGGAATGATTGCCTCCAAAAGCTCCCAAAACGCCTTGCCGTGATCCATATAGCGCGTATGACAAAGTTCGTGTGCCGCAAGATAGCGAACAAGCTCCTCAGGCAAAAAAGCCGCGCGGAAAGAATATGCAATGGTTCCCTTTGCATTACAGGACCCCCACCGCGTTCTTGCGGAAGTTACCTTGATTCTCCCGTAGTGAAAACCGTACTTCAGGGCCAACTCCTCCGTAACTGCCGTCAAGCGCTCCCTCGTCAGGGTCTTCAAAAGTCCGATGAGGGCCTTTTCTCTGTTTTCCTGCGGTAAAAACAGCATGTCCGCCGTAATCTTCTTACTGCCCGTTGCGATCCTCCGCTCCTTCCCGAGGATTTCGATGACGGAACCGTCGGAAAAGTCGGGACGGGGCCGCTCTGCCTGTTCTTTCAGGCGGCGCATGATCCATACGCGGTGCCTGTACACAAACTCCTCGATTCTTTGGTCGGATATGTCCTTCGGAACACGGACAATGATGTTACCGTCCTTTACCGTCATGGACAAGGTTGTTCTTTGGCCCCGCAAAACTTGATATTCCACAAAATAATTATATCACTTCTTTGCCGTTAAAGCAACTTTCTTGACTTAAAATCCAAAACATGCTATGATTTTGGCATGTATACCGTTTCCCGTCTAAAAACAAAAAAGATTATGGTGAACGTCCCTGCCTCCAAAAGCATTTTTAACAGGGCGCTTTTGCTTGCCGCCTTTACCGCCGGCGATACGCTTCTGCGGTGCGGGCCTCTCTGCGGCGACAGTATCACGCTTCTTCAATGTCTTTCCGTACTCGGAATTCCGGCAGAGACTGTTCCGGAAGGCATTCTTGTGCATGGAACCCGCAATTTTCGGCGCAACTGCACGCTTGAAATGGGAAATGCGGGAACCGTCGCACGCTTTTTACCGACAATTTTAACTTTTTTAGGGGGAAACTATGAATTTCACGCCTCGGAACAAATGGGCAGGCGGCCCATGGAAATCTTGCCGTTGCTTGCCGCTCTCGGCGCGGAAATCGAATATACCGAAAAAGAAGGGCGCTTCCCCTTCCGTATACGGTCGAACGGAATCTCCGCCGGACGTGCGGAGATCGGGACGGATGGCGGCACGCAATGCGCAAGCGGATTGATGCTTGCCGCAACGCTCGGCGGGCAGCCGTTCACGCTTGAACTCAGGGGCGGCAGGACAAACGGAAGCTATATTTCCATGACGGCCGCACTTATCGGGATTTTCGGGGGCGGCTGCGAACGTATCGCGGGAAGCGGCGCCTACAAAATTTCTCCGATCGGAAAAGCACCAAAAGAATTCAATATAGAACCCGACGTCTCCGGTGCATGTTATTTTTACGCCCTTTCCCTTCTTTGCAATGCCTCCGTGCTCGTCAAAGGGGTGCATTCCGATTCCCTGCAGGGAGATTTGAGGTTTCTGAAGCTCTTGCAAAGCAGGGGCGTGCACATCACCGATACGGAAAACGGGATCCTCGCAAAAGGAGGTAACGTTATCGGCTATACCGGCTTTGACGAGGAAATGCGCGACTATTCCGACCAGACGATGACGGTTGCGGTCCTTGCCGCATTCGCCGAATCCCCATCCGTCCTGCGGGGCATTTCGCATATACGCTTGCAGGAATGCGACCGCGTGAATGCAATTATGGAAAATCTCAATGCCCTCGGCGTCCGCGCGTCCGCAGATAAAGAGAATATTTTCATCGAACCCGCCCCCATCCGCCGATGCAGGATCAAAACCTATGGAGACCACAGGATCGCGATG
>CAZTBU010000002.1:0-115289 GCA_964612545.1 uncultured Clostridia bacterium
TCTCCTTTCAAAATTCATTCGTTTTGCGGTTTTGTTCACGCAAAAGTGGTGGGGGGGCAAAACCGATTTTAATTATTCTACCACGCCCCCCCCCCCCCCCCCCGTCAAGCGTTTTGCACATAAAAATAGCACTTTTTTCATAAAAAATTTTTTTACTTTGTATTTATGCATATATTTGTGCATATTTTTATGCACTGCGGCCCTGCGGCGGCGCCGCAAGGCAGATAAGGGCACTGCATACTCTTTAGTTTTATTTGGCTATGAGAAAAAAGCACACAAAAAAAGCTCCCCCGCAAGGGAGCGGGAGAGCCGCCGTATTTTTACATCCCGTCTATCATCTTTAAAACGCTTCCGTAACTTGCCGCCGCTAAGCCGCCGTAAGAGACGGACGCGTTACGGGGTAAATAGAGAATGAAATCTATCCCGGCAGATTTTGCGCATACCATGTCCGAAGTCAGACTGTCACCGATCCATACGGCGCGGGCACGGCCGTAGTTTTCGATATGGGTTTCGGCATAGCGGGCAAATCCGGACATGGGTTTATGAAACCCGATTTCTTCGGAGATAAACATGCCGCTTATAAACTGCCCGAAGCCCGCTGTTTTTACATGGGAACGCTGCGTGTCCGCGCCCCCGTTTGTGACGATAAACACCCGCCCGCGCAAGGAAAGCGCCTTCAAAAATTCGGCCGCACCGTCGAAAGGATAGCAAATATTGTCGAAATTTTTCACATAAAATGCCGAAACTTTTTCCGCGTCGGCCTTGATACCGTACTCTTCGAACAGCATTTCGAATCTGAGGACCCTGAGCTCCTCCCGCCCGATCTCCCCTTCCTCCAGCTTCCGCCAAAGACAGCCGTTGATGAAGTGGAAACGCCCGTAGATGTCTCTGCGCGGCTCCGCTCCGGCGGATCCGAGACTTTCGTAAAAGTTCCTCTCCTCCGCGCGGGGAAAATCCAAAAGCGTATCGTCGAGATCGACCAAAAAAATATCCTTCATCCGTTATCCACGACGGCGAGACGGCTGAGCGCCCGCGTGTATGCAATGTATTTCTCGTTCTCCGTCATGTCCTTGTCGAAAACGGCGACGTTGGTGAACTCCAGACCCTTGCTCTCGAATACCGTCATAACGTTGATCTTTGTTTTGGAAAGACCCGCCTCGGAGAGAAAACTGTATCCGCGTTTCCTGAACAGGGGAAGATATTCTTCCCGCGCGATCACGGCCTTAAGCCCCTGCGCGCCCTTGAAAAATCCCGTCACCTGCCTCGCCTTAAGCCTTACGACGGGCTCGCCCGAGAGGCCGATCGGCTTCATGTCAACCTCGAGAACGCCCGACACAAACTCCACGATTTCATTGGTGTTGCGGTAGTTTTGATTGATCGTATAAACGTTTCCGCCGAGGCGCTCCCAGCTTTTCAGGCCGCGGAAACGCGTAATATTTTGCTTCAGATCCCCGAAAATGTTGAAGGCCGCGTCCGAATGGATAAGCTTCAGAAGTTCGTATTCCCCTTGCGAAAGATCCTGCGCTTCATCCACAAACACAAGCCCGTAACGGGGCGTGATCTTCCTCCCCGCCGCCGCAAGCACATACAAGACGGCATATCCGTCCGAGGGAAACACTCCTTTGAGGCCGAACCGCGCCTTGGCTTTCTTCACCGTCTCACGGTAAAGCCAGCGCGCTATGTCCGTGGCGTTGCCGCATTTGCCGAGTTCACGGCATTCGGGAGAAGCGCGCAGGACTCCGTAAAAATCTTTTATGAGTCCCACGCCTTCCTCCATGCCGCAGATGGTTTCCGCAATTCTCCGCGTCTCCTTCTTCAGTTCCTCGCGCTTTGCAATGCGTTCGGCATAGGTATATACCTCGCCGTTGAAGTTGCGGATGCGGTAGCGCCTGAGATCCGCAATCTCCTTCTCCAACGTTTCGGCAAGGGCGGCAAGGTCCTCTTCCGCCTGACGGAAGACCCCCTCCGCCGCCGACGCGACATAGGATAAAGAGTGGCAAAACTCCATAAACTGGCGGAAAAAATAGTCCGGCGTGCGCGGCGGTTCGTGCAGGGCAAAATTCAAAAAATCCTCCACACCCGCAAAGGCACTCATCAGCGTGCGGAAAGGTTTGGTAAAGTAAAATCCGCCCTGTTTACTGTCTTTCAGCTCCCCCAAGACGGCACGGCGGACCCTCAGAGAGGCGTTTTTGATCGCGGTAAAGCCCTTCTCGCGCTCCTTGCAGTCCGCCAGAATTTTTTCGGCCACTCCGAGGCATTCGTCGGCGGTGAACATGCCGTAAATGGCGCCGTACAGTTTTTTGATTTTACGTTTGACGTCGGCCGTGAAACGGTCGGAATAGATATAACCGAGATATTCCTCCCCTTCCCGCTCTCCGCTGAGGCGCGGCGCAAGGTCGATCCCCTCGCTCTGCAACGCGCGGAAAAAATAAGAACGTACGGTGGTCGTTTTGACCTTTTCAAGCTCCAGCACCTGCGTAAGCTCGTCAATAAATGCGTTGAAGGAATCCGACGGCGTGATGACAAGCACGTCGCGCGGGGAAAGCGCCTCGTTATTGTACATGAGATAACTCAGGCGGTGCAATAAAATCATCGTCTTGCCGCTCCCCGCACAACCCTGCAGCACAAAACTTTCCCGCTCGGGAAGAGTTATGATCTCAAATTGCTTCTCTTGGATCGTGCGGATAATGTCACGGATGCCCGTCTCGTCCTTGCGGCTTTGGATGATAGACCGAAGATACGGATCGAAGAGGATCTCCTCGTCCCGCCCCGCGATCTCTTCCTCCGAAAGCACATCCTTCACCGAAAGATATTCGTTTTTGAAGTCTATGATCTTGCCGCTTTTGACGGAAAATGCCCTGCGCAAAACCGTGCGGTATTCGTATCCGTTAATCGTGAAGTTGACGCGGCTCTTTTGATAGTACCTCACCGCAAACGGGGCGCGCCAGTCCACGATCTCGAGTTTTACATCCCCCCGCTTGCCGATGTAGTAGCTGTTGTAGCCTTCCTGCGGATCGATGACATCCATGCGGGCAAAGTAGGGCTCCGAAAAAAAGCATTTATATCCGTTAAGCGCCTTCGTCTCCTGTACGATTTGGGAGTTCTTTATCAAAAGCTCGCGATAATCCTCCGCTCCGTACCCTTCGCGCGAGCGGATCGCGTCCGCCTCCGCCTTAAGCGCGGCAATGCGCTTCTGATGGCGCACAATGTAGACGGCGCGCAGAACCTTCAGGAGCGCAGCCATATGCTCCTCTTCGTACTCCGCCTGTTTCTCCCCGTCGAGAAGGTCAAGATACCACGCTTTATCGGCGTTCTTTTTGGGCTCCAGAATGGATTTTGCCTGTTCTATCTCCATAGCGTACCTTACTGTATATCATATCACACTTTTGCCCGTTTGTATCATATTTTTAAAAAAATTTTGCCGAAAAGATTTTCTTGCGGGGAACGGCGAAAGAATGGCCTGCGGCGAAACCCGCAGGCCATTCTTTCGCGCGGTTCACGCGCATTTACTGCTTGCTCGGATTGATCGAAGGGTTATCCGCCGTACAATTTCTCTGTATGAATTCAACGGAGAAAGACTGCGAACCGACGCCCGAAACCGTGGCGGTGTAGCTTGCCTCTCCGATCGAATATATGCAAGTAATAACCCCACCCGTGTACGTAAATTCGATCTTGAATGTCACACCTTGTCCTTTTGCGGATAACAGCTCCGGTGAGGAGAACGCGGAAAGTCCTATCGTATACTCGGCGGAATTGAATGTCTTATTGCCCTGAGATTGTTGAAATGTCTCCGTGCCCTCATCGGACTTGATTCCGAGGCCGTCGGCGCGAAACTCGATATATAGGCCGCTATTGCCGATATTCAACCGTGCGACAATGCCATCCTGAGTTTCCCCTCCGATTTGGGTGACCGTGGCTTCATAGGTAAGGGTACCGCCTTCGGAGAGCTGCTCCGACAGGTTCCCGGTATCCTTCGTGACCTGAAGATTGGAAACCGTGATTGTGGCCGCAGGCATTTTTGTTTCCCCTTCTTTGACTCCAAAGAATAATTTGAAGATAAGGCCATTTTCGTCGACAGTTGCAGAATTAACGGTTATGTGCTTACTCAATCCATCTTGAGTAAATTCGATGACCTGTGTCCAGTCTTTATCCTCGAAAAGTTGAATCTTTCCCGCCACTGTGGAAGCAATATCAAACGTAAGAGTATACTTCGTGCCGATAGGGAAGTTTGTCGTGTCTTTATAGTACAGCTGGATGGACCACCAATTGGCCGCATTCTGCTCATCTGTAAACTCAACCGTGATAACGTTATCCTTTTCTGTGGCCTTTACTCCTTGGCCTCCGTCGTAAAACGACCATCCTTCGGGCGCATTTGCGGCATCTGTGCTAGTCAAACTCCCCGATACATCCGGATCAACGGTTTTATTGGTGACAATAATTATCAGCCGCTCGCCTTCGTTGCTAACCTCAAATTTTTTCCCCGCCAATTCATGAGGCGCACCCATGTTCTCTGCCGTCGGAGACCATTTTTGGCCACCGAATTGAAATTCGATCTCATAATGAATTCCTTCATCGGAGCCTTGCAAAGCATCCATTCCCTTGAATAAAAGCTTAAATGCGCCGGAAGAGTCAGATTGAATTTCGTCAGGTGCATTTTTAAATACAGTCCCGTTGGTGAGTAATTGAAATCCTTGAAGATATTCCTGTGTAAGATTTTCTCCTTTGATCCAAACGGAAAGAATCGCAGGATCCAGGAAAGGATTATATACCTCGGTTATTACTTTATCAGGCTCGGGTTCGACGGAAGTAGCAGTGTAAGTGATCGTAATCGTAACATTGCCTGTAAGATTGGAAATCGTATACTCGTTCTCTTTCTCGGATACGGGATTGAGTGTGCCGCCGACAACCGCAACTTCTGCTTTGTAGCCTTCGGGAACAGTTACTGTAAGCGTAAGCGCCGCACTTGCGGGGACTGTGCTCCCGCTTGTAACTTCAGCCCCGCCGTTCGTGAGCGTATACTTGAAGTTTTCCGCTCCCTCGCCAGGTTTGCCCGATTCCGTCACGGTGACGGTATATTCCGCAGGCGCCGCGTGTGCCGTAACTTTCAGGGTCAACGTCCCTTCATGTACTTCGAGGGAGAAATCATTCTCGTTAACAGTTATTGTGTTCCCGGTCTCTGCCCCAACCGTAAGATCAAGCTCAACGGGCGCTTCACCGATTGTAAGCGTTAAAGTATAACCATCCGCGGAAACAGGCAGGTCAACAATACTATTGAAATGAACCGTGAACGTATTCGCAGCCGGTTCGGCAGCTTCAACCCCGACGGGCTCGAGCTCTTTTTGGCCGCCGCAAACGAGTTTCAAAGCGGTTTTAAGCTCGTCCGCAGTGTAACCCGTTGCTTCGACCGTGAAAAACAACTGCCCGTCCGCAAGGCGTGCGCTGCTGACCTTCGTTATCGCCTTCTCGGGTGCGGGGGCGGTGTAGGTGTAGGTAATTTCAATCGAGGTTGCCGCGGTGACGGTGATTGTATAGGCGTTCTCTTGCCCTTCCGCGGGGCTTGCGGGTTGTTCGTTCACTTTGACTTCTGCCGTGTAGCCTTCCGCGAGAGTAAGGGTCAGGGTGAGTTGGGTATTTGCGGCGACATAAGCGCCGCTTTGAACTTCGGCCCCGTCGTTCGTGAGCGCATAATTGCAATCCCCGGCTTCACCGTTCTCCGTCACGGTGACTTGGAACGTCTCGGGAACGGTATACGTATCGCCGTTGACGGTGATGAAGCCTTCGCCGACCGTCATGTCGTAAGCGGCGGCGCCGATCACAAAGAGGTAATGTTTTTCCGCAACGGCGAACACATAGGTTGCGGGAGTTTCGTTGAGGGAGACATGCGCCGCCCCATTCACCTCGGTGAAGGTAAGGGTATTTTCTCCGTTTTCCCACGCCTTGCCGACGAGTGTCTCTTTATCTCCGTCCTTATAAAGATCGAAATAGCTCTCCCCATATCGGGAATTGACGTAATAGGCGGTATCGGCTCCCTCGCCTGCCGCGGCGGCACGGCGGGCCCTCGCGGGCAGCCCCGTGGTATCCGTCAGCGCAAGAATATATCCTTCCGCGTCTTCGCCGAACCATGCAAGGGTATAATGTTTTTCGTTCCCTTCGGCGTCCCCGGTGGTAAGGGCAAACGAGCCGTCTTCATTCTCCTCGAATTTCGTGACGGGTTCGCCGTTGACATACATGGTATTCGCGCCGATCTCGAGCGTGGGGGTATCCCCGTTCTCTCCCGCGCCGCTCGTCCACGTGCCCTGCTCGGGAAGGTTTTTGGAATTTTCCGCATTTCCGTTCTCGGGGAAGGTGACGCCGAGTTGCGCGGGAAGCAATTCATATGTGACCGTGAAATGCAGGCCGTCCGCGGTAAGGATGACCTCCTCCCGAACGGGCGCCCCGTCCGTGGCGGTCTTCTCTTCCGCCACAAGGCCCGTGACTTTGGCTTGGTACCCCGCGGGAGCGGTAATTTCGACCGAAATCTTTGTTCCCTCGGCAAACGAATTGCCGCTTGCAACGGGCGCGCCGTTACAGGTAACTGTTACATATTGCGCGTATCCCTCCGGGGTAACGGTATATGTCACGGTGACGGCCTTGGCGGCTGCGGCGGAGATCTCCGTAGCCTGCGTGAGGACGCCCGTCCAGATATATTTGCCTTCCTCCGTTGCCTCAGCGGGCACCCCGCCGACGGTGACGGCGGTAAACAGATAGCCCTCGTCGGCCGTGAAAGTCACGGTATATGTGCCGCCCTCGTCGAGCGTGTAAGCGGACGACGCCTCGTCGAATGCAAGGAATCCGCCCTCTGCCGCCGTGATCGCGAAGGACGCGTTTTCGGGCTTATCGTAGGTATATGTAAAAATCTGTTGATACTCGGCCGTGATCACGGCATTGCCCGTAGCCATGAATGTGTGGGACTGTTCACCGACGGCATTGAACGGCACGGATACGGGGTCGGAGCCCTCAACCGTGACGACGATCGCCTTCACCCTGTAGCCTTCGGACGGCGCAACGGTGACGGTAACGGATCCGCCCTTGATATAGGGACCATCACTCAGCGTGATCCGCCCGTTTTCACTCCTGCCCGCGGTGACGGTGACGGTGGCAAGCCAATTTGCGGTGACATCAACTACCGTTCCCTCTTCCTTATAATCGAAGGTATAGGTGCCGTCGCCGTTGGCCTCAACAGGCGCGCCATCGGCCGAAACGGTCCAAGAACCGAAGATAAAGCCTTCGGGCGCCGCGGGAGCGGTAAGCATGAGGATCCATTTGCCGTCCTTAAATTCGAATGCGGCCGCGTTTGCATAGCTGACTTCGATTTCCGCACCCTCGTCGTTCGTCACGGCCGTTTTGATTTCGTTCAGTGTGGGAGCGGTGGGCTTTTCGGCCGCAAAACGGATGGTGACGTCCGCCGCAATATTTTCTATGACGATGGGCTCGCCGGTGAAAAGCGTCCTCCCGCCGCCGTTTTCGTAATAGTATAATTGCCTGCCGTCCGCAAGTTCCTCCACGGTGGCGATAACGGTAGCCTTCTGCCCTTCATAGCATTTCGCTTTGATGAACTCGTCGCCTTCCAACGGCCCTGCGGGCGTGCCTTCGTCTATCTGAAGGGTAGCGGTGACGGGGAGCCCGTACATCTCAACGCGGACGATGAAACGTTCCGTCATCGTGAAGCAGACAAAAATTTCGGTGTCTCCGTTGACGGTGACCGGGTAGGTCCGCTCCCCGGAGGGCGCCGTCTTCACGCCGTTCACGGTGACATAGGATACCTCATAACCGGGATTCGGGTTGACCTTCAGGGTAAGCTCTGCGCCTTCCTCGGCCGTATAGGAATTCTTCTCTCCGCTCGGGGTTGCGCCGCTGAGCTCCGCGCTGCCGAAATAGAAGTTGCTGTAAAGGACACTGACATTGCGGGCAAGGGCGGCTTCCTTCGTCTTGAATTCGACTTCGACATCGGTATCTTCTTCGATCGCAAAGGTATAGGAATTGTCCGTCAAAGTTACCTCTTCGCCATTGACGACGAGGAATGCCACATAGTCTTCCTCGGGCTCCACCGTGACGGTGACGGCAGTGCCTTCGGCATAGGCATCCCCGCTGTTCGCCTCGGTGAGCGTGTATTTTCCGAGGGACGGATCATTCACGCCGACAGAGACGAAATATGCAGACCCTGACGTTCCCGCGGTGTCCCGCGTGCCGCTGCAACCGGCCGCAAAGAGGGCCATGCAGAGTACGGACAGGGCGCCGAAAACCACAACAAGCGTTTTCCTGACTTTGTTCATTTTTCTTCTCCTTATATTTCTTTCCCGCTTACAATGCGACAAAATATTACATTATAAGCATTAACATATTATCACAACGTGTTTTTGCTGTCAACAAGTTTTGAAAAAATTCTCATTATTTATGAAAAAATTTCATTTTGAGGAAAATTTTTTTCACGGAAAAACGTTATTATAAGGTTATTTTCCGCCTCATCCGCATGGAGTTCAGCACCGCGAGGAGCATCACGCCGACGTCGCCGAACACCGCGGCCCAGAGCGGGAGAAAACCGAACAGCGAAAGTACCATCAGCGCGGCCTTGACCGCAAGGGAAAAGACGATGTTCTCCATAACGATCTTCCGCGTCTTCTTCGCGGCCTTCACGGCCTTCGCAAGGGCGGTAAGGTCGTCGCCCGCAAGCACGAAATCGCTCGCCTCGATCGCGGCGTCGCTCCCCAGCGCGCCCATCGCGGCCGAGACGTCGCTCTCCGCCATGACGGGTGTATCGTTGATGCCGTCGCCGACATAGAGAAGGGTGCCCTCCCGTTTGAGTTCGCGGGCGAAACGGGGTTTATCCGCGGGAAGAAGCTGTGCACGGATCTCATCGACGGGCAATCCCGCGAGGGCCGCTTCCGCACGCTCTTCGCTGTCTCCCGTGAGCACGGCGAGTTTTTTCACGCCCTGCTTTTTGAGGGCCGAAAGAGCTTCGGCGGCATTTGCCCGCACTTTGTCGGCAATCCCGATCTTCCCGATGAGGACGCCGTTTTCGGCCACATATATAACGGCCGTGTCCGTGTGCTCCTCCGGAACGTCCACCCCGTGTCCGCGCAGGAGCCGCGCGGAGCCGACAAGGACACGGGCCCCGCAAATTTTGCAAGCGATTCCCAAACCTGCGATCTCTTCGGCCTCTTCCGCGGTATACGGCGTTACGGTTTCCGAAAATGCCTGTGCGAGGGGATGGGAAGAATTTCTCTCCGCCGCCGCGGCATAGAGAAGGACTTTCTCCCCGCCGGTAACGTTTTCGACGGAAAATTTCCCCTCGGTGAGGGTGCCCGTCTTGTCGAAGGCGGCGACCCTGACGGAAGCGAGCTTATCGAGATAGACGGCGCCCTTCGTCAATACCCCCTCCCGCGCAAGAGCGCCGACGCCCGAAAAATAGGTGAGAGGTACCGAGATGATGAGGGCGCAGGGGCAGGAGATGACGAGGAAATTGAGCGACGGGGCAAGCCAATCGAGGAAATTGAAACCCTGAAAGAGGGGCGGAATCACTGCGATGAGAACGGCGAGGAGCACGACGGCGGGCGTGTAGATGCGGGAAAATTTGGTGATAAATTTTTCGGGCGGGGCCTTTGCCGAGGAGGAATTTTCGACGAGCCCGAGAATTTTCGCGACGGCGCTCTCCGTGTAAGGACGGAGAACTTCCGCCTTGAAGGGGTTGCCCGCGTTTACACAGCCCGCCAGAATTTCATCCCCCGCCTTCACTTCCCTGAGATCGCTCTCGCCCGTGAGAGACTTCGTGTCGAGCTCGCTTTCGCCCTCCTTCATGCGGCAGTCCGCGGGAATTTTGTCTCCTTTGCGGATGAGAAGAATATCCCCTGCTTCAAGCGCTTCGGGTTCGACCTCCTCCTGCCCGTCCGCCGTGAGACGGATGGCGCTGCCGCTCTTCATCTCCATGAGTTTTTCGATCGCGCCCCGCGAGGAACCCACGGCGAGCGACTGCAAAATCTCTCCGATTTGGTAGAGCAAAACGACGGCCGCGGCCTCCGTGAACTGCCCGAGGGCAATCGCACCGAGCCCCGCAATGAGCATCAGCAGATTTTCGTCGAAAAGCACGGAGGGATGAAATCCGTTTTTGAACGCGCGGGCGGTGTTTCTGCCTGCGTTCAGGACCACCCGCCATCCCGCCGCAACAAAGGACGCGAGACAAAAGCTTACGCCGAGCCACAGTTTCCAATCATATTGCGCGCAGACGGACCAGTCCCATTCGCCGGGACCGTAGAGAACGGTAAGCGCGAGCCCTGCGGCGAAAAAAACCGCGGAGACGGCGACGGAGAAAATTTCCTTCCGGTGGCTTTTCTTTTCTCCGTGCGCGTTGCCGCCGACGATCTCCACATCCTCAAAGTGCGAGATCACGTCCGCGGCCCGTTCGAAGGCCGCATCGTTCTCGCAATCCAGACTCACGCGCTGGTTGATGAAGTCGGCCGAGGCATAAGTAATTCCTTCTATCTTTTCGAGCTCCGCCGAAAGCTCCGCCGCACAGGCCGCACAGTCTAACCCCTTGATTCTGATGTTTTTCCGCATTATATCCCCTCAAAAATGGCAGTGCAGATGTGCACAGGCAAGCTCGAGGACAGCCAAAACGTGTTCATCGTCGAGCGAATAGAGAACGTTTTGCCCCTCGCGGCGGGATTTCACGATACCGTTTGCCTTTAAGAGCCGCAGTTGGTGCGAAACGGCGGACTGCGTTCCCCCCACCGCCTCCACGATGTGAAGCACGCATAGTTCGCCCTGCCTGAGCGCAAATAAAATCTTCAGGCGGCAGGGCTCGGAAATGGATTTGAACAGCGAAGCGACACGCGCAACGTCTTCCTCTGCGGGCATGGTCGCTTTGGCCTTTACGGCTTTGAGTTTATGCTCCGCCTCATGATTGCATACCGTCATGGATACCTCCGTTTCAATATATGAATAACTGTTCATATATTACCCTAAAGAAAAACGCCTGTCAAGCGTTTCGGGGCGGAAATCCGAAATTTTTCGGAGAGACGAATTCTTTCCCGCCCAAATACCGCAGTTTGCCGCCTGCGGAGAGAGTCAACGATTTGGAGATGAGGCGCTGGCGCTTGCAGTGGAAACGGCGGTTGAGTCCGCCGTCGCCGTATTTTTCATCCCCGAGCACGGGATGGCCGAGATAGGCGAGATGGGCGCGGATCTGATGTGTTTTGCCCGTGTGCAAAATGATTTTCAGGAGACTGAGCCCGTCCTTTTCCTTCAGGACCGCATACTCCGTGACGATTTTTTCTCCGGGCGGCCCTGCCGTGATTCGCACCGCCGATTGCATTCCGTCCTTGATGAGATATGCCTCCTCAACGGCGTGCGCCTTCTCCATGCGGCCCGCAACTACGGCAAGATATACTTTTTTTGCACGGTTTCCGCGGAAACAGGCAAGCAATTCCTCCGCCGCCTCCGCCGTCCGGGCAAAGATCATGACGCCCTCCGTATTGCGGTCAAGGCGGTGGATAAAATAAGTTGTGTGTTCTTTGCAGAGAGCGGAGTATACGGCCTCGGAATTCACGCCGCTCTCCTTGTCGACGGCGACGACGTTTTCATCCTCATAGAGAACGGCAAAGGCGGGCTTCGCGGCCTGCGCGGGCGTCAGAAAATACTGCACGACGTCCCCTTTTTTAAGGGGCATATCGCTGTTTACACGCTCCCCGTTGACGCGGATGTTCCTGTTTTTCAGGAGGGTGCGGAAGGCGAACGAGGCCTGCGCGCAAGCGTCATCCGTGAACTTTTTGAGTGTGTTTTCTTCTTTTACGGTGTACGTTTCCAATGAGATCCCTCACAAGCAAAAATGCGGCGGCGGGTGCGGCAAAAATAAGCGCATAAACGGCTCCGCCTTTCAGTAAAAAATACGTGATATAGCACAGAACCAAAGCGCTTGCCGTCTGAAAAACGGCATAGAAAAGCGCGCGTTTCCATCCCGTCTCCCGCGCCGTTGCCGCAACCGCGGAGACGCAGGGCGAACAGGTCAGAATGAACACTGCAAACGCGGCCGCACTCTCGAAACCGTACGGAAAAGTTCCGAAAAACATTCCGATCGCACCCGCCACGTTTTCCTTCGCAACGAGCCCCGAAAGCGCCGCATACGCAATGCGCCAATCCCCCATCCCCGCGGGCGCAAAGAGCCATTTAAGCCCGCCGCAAATCACCGCAAGCATACTCTCCTCCGCCGCGACAAGATGAAAAGAAAAATCGAATGAGGAAAGGGCCCACGAGACGAGAAGAAAGGCGAGAATCACCGTCGCCGTCTTTATTATAAACTGTTTTATCTGAAAGAGCAAGCTTTTCAGAACAAATACGGGGTTCGGGAACTGCAAAGGCGCAAGTTCCATCAAAAAAGAAGGTTGTTTCCCGCGCAAAATTCTTGCCATTACAAACGAAAGGATGACGCCGATAAGGTACAGAACAACGACGGCGGGAAACGGATTTTCGAAAAACGACGATGCCAGCGTTAAAAACACAGGCAATTTCGCACTGCAGGGAATATACGGAAGGCACAAAATGACCCGCCTCTGCATTTTTTTGTCGTCGAGGCCGCGCGTCGTCAGCACTGCCGCAGCCGTACAGCCGAAACCCATGAGGAGTGAAAAAACAGCTCTTCCGTTGAGGCCGACCGCCGAAAAAAATCCGTCCGTCAGGTAAGCGAGGCGGCTCAGCAGTCCGCTTTCCTCGAAGAATATCAGAAAGAGATAGAGCATGGAGATCTGCGGCAAAAAGCAGAGCACGCTTCCGAGGCTTGACAGAATCCCGTCCTTGACCAGAGAACGGACAACGGCAGACGGGATTTTCGCGGCATAACCGCCCAAAAAATCGGAAAAAAAGCTTTCCACGGCCCCCTTCAGCAGATCCCCGGGCAGTCCCGGCGCAAAAGTCAGAAAAAAGACGGAGAGAATCAAAAGCAGAAAGAGCGGCACACAGAAAAATCCGTTCAGAAATAATTTATCCAACCCCGTCAGTTCCTCTCCCGGCGGCACGAATACGCCGGCGGGAAGGACTGAAGACATTGCGGGCGGCGGTTGCATGACGCTTTCACGGGAAAGTTTTTGCAGGATACCTCCGAGTTTTTCCTTAAAATGCTTTTCTTCGGTAAAGAGCACGGGCACGCCGAGGCATTCGGAGAGCGCCTCCCCGTTGACGGAGCCGCCCGCGCGCAGAAGCTGTTTTTTCTTCGTCAGAACGACGGCGGCCCTTTTCCCCCTCGCGGCGTCCCGAAAGAGAGGAAGCGCGCGTTTTATTCCCGCGCATTCGCAGACAAACAGAATGACGGCATCCTTTTCTGCGGCGATGTAATCGCGCGAGGCTTTCTCCTCCATGCTCAGCGAATTTAGTGAATAAATACCGGGAAGATCGCACACGATGTAGCGTTCATTGCCGATACGCGCCTCTTTTTCGAGGACCCCGACGGTAACGCCGTGCCAATTCCCGACTTTGGCATGCCCTCCCGTCAGCAGATTGAAGAGCGTGCTTTTGCCCGCATTCGGATTGCCGACGAGAAGGATTTTCACTGCACCCTGCATGTATTCACCCCTCCCGCAACGCTTTTCCCGATTGCGGCCCTTCCCGTCCCGGTAGACAGGAGAAAGGTTTTACGGAAGAACGACGTCTTCAGAAGTTTTATCCGGGCGCCCGCATAAATGCCGAGAATCTTCATTCTTTCCCGAAGAGCGGGATCCGCCGCCACGGAGAGAACGAGCGCCGTCTCGCCCTTCTTCATATCACAGATAGTCATCATAATAAAAAATGCGGACAGAGCATGGAATATGCCCGTCCGCACAGCCGCCGCGATGATTTTCAGGCACGGCTTTTCTCTTTTATTTCCCTGTTCCCCTGCAGCTTCAGCGCGCCGTTCGTGATGATCGGTGAAATGATGAGCCAAAGCGCCGCTATGGCAATGAGCGAATAAACGATGATGGAACCGATCGTTCTGGGCCCTTGGAAGATCGCAGACACGAGGTTGAAATTGAAGATCCCGAAAAGGCCCCAATTCAGCGCGCCCGTAAGCACAAGGATATAAGAGATAATGTTTGCAATGACCATTTCTTTCCTCCTGAAAACAGTTTGGGCGATACAGAGAGGATTATACATGGAAACGGCCGCCGGTTTTTGCCGGCGGCCGCTGGCCGTTTCAGACGGTTATTCCTTATTCTTATTTTTCTTTTTCTTTCCCTTGAGGCTGTCGAGATCAACCGCATCCACGTTCTTTTCGGAAGGCTTGACCACCAACAGCACTACGATGGCAACCGCAAGCACGGCGGAGATGGAAAAGAGCACAACGGAAGTAACATTATTCCTGAACCAATCGATTTGGTTGGGCGTGATGTCCACGGGATTGCGTATATCGATCGCCTGATACGCCGTCGTCTCATTCTTGTAAAGATAGGAATCGATGAGATTGAGTTTTACGATATAGATGCCGCTCTTCTGTGGCGTAAAGGAGCCGGGCGTGCTGCCGGGGTTCCAGTTATAGGCATTATCCGTTCTGTTCCACGCCTCCTCATCGTCCGCGGTAACGTCGGAATTGTATTTGCGGATCTCGGTAAAGCAGCCTTCGTATGCCGTATCATTCAGGAACTTCGCCGCATCTTCGACGAACTCGGAATAGGAAGGAATGGCGAGCCCTTTATCCTTTGCCGCCGCCTCGTCAAAATACCAAAGCGAATACTCTCTCGTGCTGTTGCCGTAGGCGATGATCTCGAAGTTGGTAATGTTGTAAGAAGAGCCGCGGTAACCGATGGACTGATCTTCCATGGGCTCGATGATCGCGCCCTTGTAACCTACCTTGACCGTAAAATCGGGGAGTTCTTCCACGTCCCAGATGTTGCCCGATGAGAGGGCCGTGAGTTTCATGTTGCCGTCACCCTCGTCGATATACATCTGCATCGTGTTGCCCGCCGCATCCGCCGCCATGATACGGAACTTGTAAACGCCCGGCTCTTCGATCTCGAAGCGGAGGTTGTTGTAGCGGAGGCTTGTCTGCGAAGAGGCGGAAGAACCTTCCGCAACGCCCGGCTTATAGTAATAAATGCTGAATCTCAGGTTACGGTAGTCCGCCCAATCGCTCTTGATGAGGTTGCGCAGGGACGGGAGATAGAAGTAAGCGCCGTCGCCCGCGGAAGCGTTCTTTGCCGCTTCGTTGAGCTGGTCCTGGTATTCCTTGACCGCCGCGTCGTATTCTTCCGACTTGACGTTCTCCTTTTTTTCCTCATCGGCTTTAATGACCGTATAATAGGGGGCCTGCCTCTCGCGGTTGACGAGAATATAATCGAATTGATTTTCCCCTTCGCCCAATGTGGCGACGCTCCCTTCGGAGGCGTACCATGTCAGATAATAATAGAGCCCGTCTGTCGCGCCGTCTCTGCCGTCGTCAATGGTGAAACGGATCGAAATGTATTCCGTGTCTTCGCCGGGATCGGTCTCCTGCGTCGGCAGGAAGTAATTATTCGTGTAGAGCTGCTGATATCCGTTGTCTTTATCCTGCTGTTCGGTGAGGTTGGGCCTGACCCACCCGTCCCCGCCGTTCTGCCTTGCGAAGTAGTAGTAACGGGTTACGGAAAGCGTATCGTCGCAGACGTCCATCACCTCGTAATCGAGACTGTATCTCTGGCCGAGCGTGAAGGCATAGACCTGCTGGCTGAGCACGAGCGCGGGGGGCGCGTCGTCCGTAACGGTGCCGCTCTCATAGAGTACCGTGCCGTCACCGTTCTCCGTGCCTGCCTTGCCGCCCGTCACCTTCATCGTCTGGCCGTTGAATTCCTTCATGACGGCCTTCTGGAAACCCGCGGCGCCTTCGGGCATGACGGCCTTGAAGGTCAGGGGCACGTTCGCGTTGCTCGACGTGCTGTATTCCATGAAGTAACCGCCGACATTGGTCAGTTTGGAGTGCTCGCCGCCGAACTTCTGCCCGTTGAGCGTTACGGCGAATTCGCCCGCGCCGCAACCCTCTTCGGAAAGGGCGATGGTAATATCCTCCTCCGGGGACGCGATGTTCAGCCTCTCGGCCTCGGACGGTTCATAGTCCTTATTTTCGTCATCCTGCAGGGCGGAATCCTTCAGATAGGCATAGACCGAACCGCCGTTGTTCCTGAAAATGATTTCGTTGACGGATTTGCCGTCCTTGGTGACATTCTCTTCCGTGCCCGAAAACGTGACGGTGAATGTATCGAAATTGACTTCGGGGAAGGAAAAACACATGGAGAAATATTGAAGTTTTGCCCCGCGGTCAACTTCCGCGCCCTCCTCAGGCTTCTCGTTGACGGGAAGATACCACTTCAGGGCAAGATCCCTGTGATATTCCACCGAGCCTTCCTTATGGTCCGTCTCCGCAAACACGAGGGTGACGTAACCGAAAGAGTCCTCCGCCTCCGCATCCGCCTTGTTCAAAGAGTATGCACGCACTTCGCCGCCCGTCATTCCCCAAAAGAGAGAGGTGGGGCTGTATGTCTTGGCGGCGGCGGAAGCGTCCACAGACGGCATGAGCGCGCCGACAGCCAGTCCCGTCAAGAGTGCAAACAGGGCAAAGCAAGTTGCTATGATTGTTATGAAACGGATTTTTGTCTTATTCATGATAATTTGCTCCACGCGGATATACCGCCCGATTATCTTTGTATATTGTACAATAAATTTCTCTGCCCGTCAAGCGGTAATTGCCCCAAACTTACAAGAAATTAAAAATTTCGCAGAATTTGCACGCCGATCACACGGGATTGAGGCGGTCGGCGCCGAGTTCCCGCCACGGGCTCGCGTCGGGAGGGAGGGCCACAAAGCGCATGCGTTCCTTCGTCACGGGGTGCGTAAAGGCGAGCGAATAGGCCCACAGGGCAAGTTTCCCCTTCTGCGCCTTCTCCCCGCCGTAGCGCATGTCGCCGAATACGGGATGCCCCGCCCCCGCCGTCTGCACGCGGATCTGGTGGCTCCGCCCCGTATGCAACTCGATTTCCGTAAGAGAATATTTCCCCAGAGAGACGAGCGTCCTGTAGCTGAGGAGGGCATATTTGGCCCCGTCCGTGCCCTGCGGGGCGAGATAGACCATGTTGTTGACGGCGTTCTTTTTGAGCCAGCCCTCCATCTTCCCCTCCGCGGGATCGAGCGTGCCGTTGAGGACGGCGAGATATTTCTTTTCGAAATCGCCCGTTTTCATCTGCTCTCCGAGCCGCGCGGCCGCCTTCGACGTCTTTGCGAACACCATCACACCGCCGGTAGGCCTGTCCAGCCTGTGCACGAGGCCCAGATAGACGTTGCCGGGTTTTTGATATTTTTCCTTCAGATATTCTTTCAGAATGCCGAGAAGGTCCGGATCCCCGCTTTCGTCGGGACAACAGGCGAGATTTTGCTCCTTCACGACGACAAGGACGTGATTGTCCTCAAAAATAATATTTTCGGTAATGTCAGCCATGAATATATATGCCTCCCGCGCCGCAGGGAAGAGGGATCCCCTCTTCGGTGGGCAGCCCCACCTCGTATGTTTCGATATTTCCTTTCCCTATCGCGAGCCTGAGCAGATTTCCGAGGACGGACGGCTGCAATCCCGCCGTATAGGAATTGATAAGAAAGAACAAAAAATCGTCCGCCAAGAGCTCCGCACAGAGTTTGACGAAGGGGAAAAGCCCGGTTTCGATCTTCCACATCTCCCCGTCCGGCCCCCTGCCGTACGAGGGCGGGTCCATGATTATGCCGTCGTACCGGTTTCCCCGCCGTATTTCGCGCAGAACAAATTTTTTGCAGTCATCCACGATATAGCGGATGCCCGAAGAAATGCCTGAGAGACGGGCGTTCTCTCCCGCCCGCTCGACCATGCCCTTGGCCGCATCGACGTGAACGACTTCCGCTCCCGCCCTGGCAAGCGCTACCGTCGCGCCGCCCGTATATGCGAACAGGTTTAAAATTCTGACGTTTCTCCCCTTCCGGACCGCCGCCTTAACGAGCGCTCCCGTCCTTTCCCAATTCACCGCCTGCTCGGGAAAGAGGCCGGTGTGCTTGAACCCCATGGGTTTGACTTTGAAAGTCAGGCCCTTATAGCCGACCGTCCACTCTGCGGGAACGGGACGGCGGTACTCCCACGCGCCCCCGCCCTTGTCGCTGCGGCGGTAGACGGCGTCGTAATCGAGGGAAAAGAGGTCCGTGCCCTGCCAGATGACCTGCGGATCGGGGCGGAGCAACTTTACGTCCCCCCACCGTTCCAATTTATAGCCGCCCCCCGTGGCGAGGACGGAAAAATCTTTCCATTCATCTGCGATACGGATCATGTTTTTATTATAATAAAAAAGCGGAAATTTGTAAAGCAAAAAAAGGCGGCGTCCCGAAAATTCGCAGACGGCGCGGCAACGCGGGAGCCTGCATTATGCGGGGCGGATTTTGAAAATGCGCGGCGGGCTTTTCGCCGAAAAGCCCGCCGCCCCCTTGCGGAATCATATTTTGGCGAGATATGCTTCCCTGCCGCCCTCCCCGGCGGAATGGGCGATATAGGTGATGTGGTCGGCGGCGCGCTCCAGATTCCCCACGAGATTGATGACTACGCCCGAATTTGCCGGGTCGCACTTGCCCTCATTCAGGCGGTTGATATGGGCACGGACCAGATCGTGCCTGTCTTTATCCACTTCATCCTCGAGCGCGTCGAGTTCCCTGAGCCGTGAGGCATCTTTCCGCAGAAAAATATCAAGGGAAATCTCATATAAGTGTTGAATTTTTTCGTACATATTGCGCAGCATCTCCAGAAATTCATCGGAAAAGACCAGCTTGTCTTCCACGGTACGGCAGGTATATTTGGTGATATTATCCGCGAGCTCGCCGATGCGCATGATGTCGTTGAGGACATAGTGCAAATCGGAAATCGTCCGTTCATCCTCAATGACGGAGGTCTGCGCAGTGAGCTTCACCAAATAGGAAACGCCTTTGATATTCGCGGCCGCGAGGACGGCGTTCCTGCGGCTGACCTCCTCCGACGCCGGGACGTCCTTTTTTAAAAATGCGTCAAACGCCCTGTCAAGTTCCGCCATGGCGTAGGAAAATACCTTGCCCGTCTCCCGGTACATGTAACCGAGGGCGACGGAAGGCGAACGGAGAAGACGTTCATCCAGCTCGCCGTAGAGGTCGCTTCCGATCCCGTCCCCGTCCCCGTCCCCGTCCTGCTTTTTCCCGCGGACGAGGTGTTCGGCGAGCCATACAAATCCATTGATGAAGGGCAGGAACAAGAGCGTATTTACGGTATTGAACAGGGTATGGAAAAGGGCGATCTGCATCCCCGGCGCCATATCCCTCCCCCCGAAAATCATGCTGCCCGCGGGAATGACGCCGTTCAGCACCGTGTCTGAAAAGCCGGGCCACGCGACGAGTACCGCCGTAAATATGAACGCTCCGAAAAGATTGAAGAGAAAATGGATGAGCGCCGCCCGCTTCGCATTGGCCCCTGCCCCGAGCGAGGAAATCAGCGCCGTGATACACGTCCCGATATTGGATCCGATGATGATATAGAGAGCCGCATTCCCGCCGTTGCCGATCGTCAGCCCCATGGAAACCATCGTCAGAATGATGGCGTTGACTGCCGTGGAAGACTGCACCAAAGCGGTGATGAGCACGCCGATTATGAGCAATAACATGGGATTTTTGATGACGTGCAAGGCATTGGAGACGGCGTTGTAAGCCTCACTGCCCCGATCGAACGTCAACGCGCCCGACATGAATTTCAACCCCACGAATATGATGCCGAAGGCGGCGATGGCCGAACCCAGAGTCACTACGCGCTCCTTCTTCGAGAACATCGTCATAAGTACGCCGGCGGCCGCGAATAGGAAGAAAACGACGGTAATGTCCGATCCGCCGAGAGCGATGACCCACGCGTTCAGCGTCGTGCCGATGTTCGCCCCCATGATGATCGCCGTTGCCTGAAAAAGCGTCATAATGCCCGCGTTCACAAGTCCCACGACCATAACCGTGGTAAAGGCGGAACTCTGCCCGAGCACGGTGACGGCTGCGCCGATCCCGACGCCCGCAATGCGGCTGCCCGCCGTCTTGTTCAACATCTTCTGAAGTTTTCCGTGCGCGAGCCGCGTCATGTTCTCGGAAAGCATCTTCATGCCGACAAGGAATGTTCCCATTCCCCCGAATATTTCGAAAACGATTGTAGCAATTTCCCATGCGTTCATAAAATATGGTTTGTCCCTGCGGTTTTTTCTTCTATTATAGCAGGCCGCGGCGCCGTTTGTCACGCGTTTTACGGATAAACGGGAAGATTGCGGCAATCTTTACGGTAAAGGCACGCAGGGTTAAACCCTGCGTGCCTTTGGTCGAGGAGACGTGATTCGAACACGTTCGGAAAAGAAAAAAATTATTAAAAAAAGCACCATTTATAGAGCTTTTTCAAGGGAATTTCTGTTTCACTACCCATTTTCTGCCCAAATTTTTCGGGCGAAAGACAACTTATTACTGCCCGGGCACCTGCGGCATTGCGAACGGATACAAACCGTCTCCGTGGAATATGCGGAGACGGCTATCCGATCGGCCGCCTTTCATAAGCGCAGTGTGCTGTACTTGTTGCCGTTGCCGTTGCCGTTGCCGTTGCCGTTTATCGGCTATCGGCATTATATTTTATCGGACCTGTCTGCCTGCGGGCGGTGGAGTCACCGTCTTGCCCTATCGAAGACCGCTTGCGGCTTCGAAGGGCTGACGGTGAAGGCACCGCCCGCAGAGTTTGTGGCCGATAAAGTGTTCTGATTACGGGGTAAGGGTGTAACCATTCCGCTTTCATTTTTCAATATGTCTACCGCTTTGATTTTCAAAAAATTTTAATTTTTTGAACGGGCGTTGTGTGAGTTTTTCTCCCCATGCTATATTTATCAAAATATTTCATGATTCAATGATAATTATTGCGTTCGATTTTGAAACAGTTACCATTCGATTATGATAAGTTTACCGTTCGGAAATGAGGAAACGGTCGAGGGAGCGATGCCGAGATCGCGGGCAATACCTGCCTGCGTTCTGTTCCAACGTTCCACGCGGCTGTTCTGATGCAGAATGTAGGAGAAGATGTAGATCTGGTTCTCGGTGAAATCAAAAGTATTGCCATTCAAGGTGAATTCCGCAAAGCGAAGCCAATCGGGGATATAAATATACCGCTCGGGCGCCTTCGGGGTGTGCTTGAGGCGATAGGAACAGGCGCCTTCTCCCTTCTCGAAGAACCCGGAGATCTTCTTTATTGCCCTGGAAACAGAAGAATATGAAATATGGTATCGGATGGCGAGTTCGGAATAGGAGAAGTCGGCTGTTTTGCCATTTTGTGCAAAGGAATAGAGCGCGTTGAAAACATCGCGCTCGGTTGCTGTGAGCTTTTCAATACCATAAAATCCGCGCGTCAGAACGCAGATCGTCTTCCCGGCATGGGACTGGCCTTTCCTGTTCAGTTTTACATTGGTATCCGCCATTTCATTCCCCTTTGATTTGGCTTTATGAAGTTTTCCTTTGTGCCGGCGTCATTGATTCCCTGCCCGCCGGGATTTGCTTTTCGGGCTTCCCGGAGATCGGAGGATGCCTCAAAGTCCCCTATTTCAAATAGAGCATACCGTCTTTATAGCCGATGACACCATCCGAGAGCAGTTTCCCGACGTTATAGGTGACGGATCCGCGCACGCAGGAGCAGGCCTCATAAATGCGCAATCATCTGTGTCATTCTCTTCTATACGAATGTTTTCGCCGATTTCTACATTCTCGGCATAAGGATCGTACTCTTCGATGCCGCACCAATCTTTTGTGCCGAAAATGTAATACAAAGGATCTGTCTGAAGAGTGGATTCCCAACCCTCGCTTACATTCCACGAATTTACCGCATAATCAACCGTACGGTGGCCTTTCGGAATACTCCACATGATCGCCGGAATAATACTGTTGCTAAGCAAAAACCACCACGATGCCACAAGGTCTTCCGGATAAGAATCAAAGGGCTCGGTCACAAAATACCGATCGTCTGTTATCTGATCTGCGGTTACCCCTATGTATTTCGAGATCCAATCATAGTATTCTTTATTGCTTGTGACGAGGATCGGTTTCGTCTTGTATTCATACCATTCCGCTTTAATCCGCTGTAATTCGCCGTACTCGTCAAACAGCCGCTTCGGCACGCTGAAATACACCGTATCGATTTGATTCTGGTATCCGTATCCCATCGAGGAACTTTCCGTCCTGTAAAACGTATGCTTTACATCGAGCTGCACCCTCTCGAGCTTTGAGATCTTGCAGGAGAGCGTGCTTCCGGCGTTTTCTTTTTTCAGCCCGAATACGGCGGACAGATCTTCCGTCACGGCCGACGCACGCCATTGCAGAATCCGTTCCCCCACCGTATAGGTGAATTTCTCCTCTTCGTTGGGATAGACCTTTACGGAATAGTCTCTTGCCTCCTCGCCGAAATCAAAGGTATACCTGACGCCGATTTTCGCCTCGGTGCCTTTGATAAAACCCATTTCATCACTGCTCTGCAGAATCTTTTTGCCGTTATACTCGAGATAAAACGTCTTGAAGTCCTCGTTGAATCCGTTCGTATAGCGGTAAATAAGACCTATCCCCGCGCCGAGCAACGCCACGACGAGAACGAGAACTACGATCTTGATGATGATCCCCACTGTTTTGTTTTTGCTCATATTTTCCCCTTCGCGGCTGTTTTTCCCCGGCCACCCCCGTCACAGGACGTCTTCACCGGTAAAAGTGACAGTCTCTTCGGAAAGCTCCACAGAGTCTACACTTGCGGGCAACGGCTCTACCTCTATATCCAGATAAATATGATATATCACGGAACCGCCATATTTCAGGCCGACCGTCAGCGTCGCTTCGATCGGCTTATCGAATGAATCCAGTTTTGACATGAATTGCGGTAAATCCGTTCCATGGCCTGCCTCCGTGGCAGTAGTCCCGAAAAGATAATCGGCGACCATGTTCAACCCTTCATCCGCATTCTTCGCCATGTTGTGCAAAAGAGAATATTGATTGACCAAACCTTTTTGGTCCGTCCCGGACGATTCCGACTGGATGTATGATTCCAGAGAACGGGCATAATCAATTGTCAGATCCTTTGATACTCCGGGAACAGCGCTCGAGGAGCATTTTACAATGATCTGTTCCCCGAATGCTTGCAGGCAGGAGACGGTTATCCGGTTGCCATCCGGCGTGGCGGTGACGTATGTACTTACCTCCTTGCCATTCGCCCATTCCGACGACGGATCCTTGAATTCCGCCGCGCCCCATGTCACTTTCTTTTGCTCGGCGGTAAGACTTTCGCCCGTCACCGTGGCCGTCACCGTGTATGCCGTCTCTGTAATCGGCGCGATCCCGTACTTTTCATACTGATCACGCGGAATCTCGTACACCGTAAGCGAAAGTTTGTTCCCTTGCCCGTCTTCCGCATCTTCCCCGGGCGTTATTACCGCGCCGCCGTCTACTCCCGCTTCCGGTGACGGCTTGAACTTGCTCCAGTCACGCATGCCGCCCGTAAGAAGGCTGAGTACCAGAGTCAGGGCCAAAATTACCACCAACACGATCGCCGCAATGGAGAGCCACTGCGGGGTTTTGCTCTTTTGTGAGCTTTTGTTTGCCATAAAGAAACCTCCGATAAATTTTATTCAAAAGGCGCTTTTGCGCTTTTTGTCATCCCGACCGGCATCAAAGATCCTCACCGGAGAATCTTTTCCGCCAATTGTCCGTACCCTATCCGATGCGGCTTCGTATGAAGCTTCGGATCTCCTCGGACGCGCTTGTCCCTTCGTCTTTGCAGAGCTCCAGAAATTCCGCCCAGAGATTTTCCCGGATCCTAATATCTACTTTGACGGTCCTGCCGCTTTTTGTCCGCGTTTGGACAGGCGGGTTCATGCTGATGAGAGAAAGAGCCGTGTGTCCCTTCTGCTCCCTGCGTTTGATCTCTCCGAGCGCCATCCTATTCCTCCAATACACCCAGAATTTCGTCGCACGACATTGGAGTCCGGAGCGTAACCGTACAAACTCTTGCCGTAAGAGGGTGCGTCCGCCGCAGCCACGGCCAGCCTGATGTGGCTCTTGAATACACGGCTGCAGATCTCATCGGCGCGGGCCTCGAGCTCTTTCACCGCTTGCCGCGTGCTCGCGCGGAGGGCGTCTGCCATTGTCACCACAAAGCCCAACACTTCTATCTTTTTCGATGAAATGGTTCTCACCGCCTCCACATTCTCGAGAAGCAGGTCTATTCCCTTGAAAGACCCGAATTCCGGCTTTACGGGAATCAAAATGCAGTCGCTTGCCGCCAACACATTGAGCGTGCACACCGAGAGTGACGGGTTGCTGTCAATGATAATGTAATCATAGATCTCCGGTGGGATCTTCTCGATTGCACGCCGCAGATACCTCTCCCTGCCGATCTTACCCAGAAGTATGTCGTTGGCCCGCTCCAGTCCCGCATCCGACGTGATAACCGAAAGATTGTGCGATATATTCACGGCACTTACGCGGGCGCCTTTCTCAAGCTCCAGAAAACGGAGTGACTGTGGATTGTCAACGTCCTCTTCCTCAATTCCGAAGCTCGTCGTGAGACTGCCCTGCGGGTCAAAGTCTATGACCAGCACTTTACGGTTGCGGCGCGAGAGTCCGTCTGCCAGCGCGATCGCCGTCGTCGTCTTGGCCACGCCGCCTTTCTGGTTCACCAGTGATACTACTTTCATGCTTTCCTCCTCCCGTTCTTCCTTCCCCTCATACCCGTTGCGCGTCCGCAACGGCTGAGAAGGAAGTTGTATGAGCCGGACGCCCGACCCGGACGGGCTGCATTCCTCTGGACCCGGCATGTTGTCCGTACATTTTGTACGGACAGTATGGAGAAGAAAATGAGTGACGGGCATTTCGCCCTCTGTAAGCTACCTTGGCTGTCCGTACACTTTGTACGGACAAATTTTTAAAATTTCTCAATTTATCCTTGACAAATGCATACATGTACGCTATAATGTACATATATTGATATGGGAGGTGTTGAAAATGTCTATTACCAATGCGACGACTTTGCGGAAAAATCTTTTCGGCTATCTTGAGGCCGCTGCAATCAACGATGAAAAGATCATTGTCACCACGAAAAACGGCAATGCGGCGATCGTGAGCGAGGAATATCTCCGCAGTCTCGAGGAGACCTGCTATCTTTGCGGGATCCCCGGTGTGGCAGAGTCTGTCCGTGAAGGGCTCAATACGCCGCTTGAAGAATGCGTTGAGATCGATTGGAAAAAGGAGCTGAAATGAGTTATCGCATCCTCTTTACAAAACAGGCGGCAAAGGATCTGGAAACGATTGCGAAGAGCTCTTTGAAGAGCAAGGCCGCAAGGCTTCTTCAGGTCCTTGAGAACGATCCCTTTGAGTTGCCCTATGAAAAACTCGTCGGAGATCTTTCGGGTGCATTTTCCCGAAGGATCAACGTGCAACATCGCCTTGTCTATCGCGTGGACGAGGATGCAAAAACTGTCGTCGTACTTCGTATGTGGACGCATTACGGAGATTGAAATTTATCTTTCCTGTCCGACAGATCCTGTCGGGCTTTTTTTATTCCCTCTTTCCGTCTTGCCGCTCCCTCACGATTTCTCATCTTTTATAGAACTATAGTTTTAATTTTGTATTATAGCAAAACAATTATTTTAAGTCAGGACTTTTTAGAAAAAAAGTTTTAAAATAATATCATGAATTTTGGAATAAAATTAAAAGCCCTCATGGAAGAGAGCCAGATAACACAAAACGAGCTTGCAGTAAAGATTGGGTTTACCCAAAGAGCTATCTCAAAATGGGTTAATTTACAATCCGAACCGACAGAAACGGCAATCCTTAAAGTTGCAGAATACTTTTCCGTTCCAATAGACTATCTTCTCGGACGTACTGACGACTTCGGTACGGTGATGCAAACAGAGCAGAGTCTTTCCCACGACGAACGGGAAGTCCTCGAACTCTATTCCGCTCTCTCCCCCACCCGCAAAGAGGATCTTATGATCTACCTCAGAGCTCTCAGCGGCGCTTCCGAATCCGCCCCAACAAAGAAAAAAGCATGAAAAAAACCGCCCCGAAGGGCGGCCTATACATAGTTCAGATCCTTTCGAGCAGTTCCTCGGGCTTGATTGCCGTTACCCTACTTCCATTGAAATCCTTGATATTCCTTGTCACGATATAATCCGCACGGATACGCTTTGCGGCGACGCTTTGGAGTGCGTCCTCATAGTCTCCGAAATCGAGCTCTGCGGCCTTCTTCAAATCGTCCCCTTTCAGATCGGCGATCCCCAAAATCAATGACACCTGCCCGAGAATCTCTTTGATCCTCCGAGGCTCGAGTTCCTTCCGCATAATGTAGACAATGTTGGGAACGGAAAGTGCAGAGATGTAACCCTCGATCTTCCCGATCTCACAGAGCTTCAATACCTTGGACGATGCAGCCGCATAAGGAGCACGGTCCGAAAGTACATCCAACAAAACATTCGTATCAATCAGTACTTTCATATCTCTTTGCACGCTCCCCGCGGATTCCCTTATCGTCATAATCCCCCTTCAGAACTCCTGTCAGCTCATCGGTGAGAAAGGAAACGGTCCTTTCATGGGAAATCAGCCGCGCCACTTCCTTTCCATTACGAAGGATCACAATATCATTCCCCGCTTGTACATACTGCAGATACTTTCCAAAGTTATTCTGCAATTCCGTAGCAGTTACAGTCGTCATATTCATACCTCCCATATTATCTAAAAATATTATACTCAATTTTAGAGAATATGTCAACGGTTTTAAAAACTTTAGGAGGATTTTATCATGAACGAAACACCGGACGGATATTGGCAGGTGAGATACCGTAAGGGCGGATATGACATACAATTCACCTCAAAATACAAAAAAGTGGTCATAGAGCGCTTCCGTGAGTGGGCCCGAAGCATAAATGGCGACCAAAAGGCAAAAATGCCGCCGAAAAACAAAGCGGCGACATTCGGAGAGTTTGCATTAAAATATTTTACAAACGTCAAAGCGGTGAATGTAAAGCCCGTGACGTACGATATGCAGATTCGCTGTCTCAAGAAACACATACTTCCCGCACTTGGCGACATGCCGATCCGCTCGATTGCGCCGATGGATTGTCAGACTTTTCTGAATGGCTTATTGGCAGACGGGAAATACAGAACGGCGGAAGAGGCAAAATCCTCTTAAAGGAGATTTTCCGTTCGGCAATCGGCGAGAAACTCATCGCGGATAACCCGATGAATTACGTAAAGATCCCGCGCTACCAACAGGTCAACGAGAAAGCGCTTTCAAAGGAAGAGATTGCACAGTTTATTTCGCTCTGCGAAAAATCGTTTTACCGAAAACAATTTATGCTCTTTCTCTATACCGGAATCCGCCGGGGAGAGCTTCAAAGCGCAAAATTTGAAAACGGCTTTGTGATCGTTGCAAACGGAAAAACCAGAAAAGGCGAAAAACAGCTGTACCGCAAAATCCCGATCGCTCCGGGCTTGAAACAGTACTTGCCTATCTCTCAGAATGAGCTTTCAAAATGCGGGAAAGTCATTACGGGCGTTTTCAAAAAAATCTTTCCCTCCCACCAGCTTTACGATCTGCGCCACACTTTCACGACACGCTGTCTCGAAAGCGGAATCCCAAAGGAAGTAATTGACGTTTGGACGGGACACGTAAACCGTTCCGACATGACAACTGCCGTCTACACGCACTTTTCAGATGATTTCATGTTGAAAGAGATCGAAAAACTGGATTACTGACCGCTTTTTCTACCCAATTTCCTACCCAAAAAAAATAATTTTTGAAAAAATCGGCAAAAATAAATACCATATCTTGTGCCGATACTTTCCTATCACCCACAATATATGGTATTTTGGTCGAGGAGACGTGATTCGAACACGCGACCTCTTGGTCCCGAACCAAGCGCGCTACCAAACTGCGCTACTCCTCGCCGTCTTTTGCATTATACCAAAAGCCGAAGACGAAATCAAGCTTTTTTGCAACCTTTTTTATGATACGCCGCGAATTTTAAAAGCAGTATTGACTTTTTTCCCTTTTCAATATATAATGAAAGCCAAAGATAAGGAGAATCCATATGAAACCGATCTATATTCCGGAGCCCTTCCGCATCAAGAGCGTGGAATCTTTGAAACTTCTGACGAAGCGGGAGCGCGAAGAGAAAATTGCCGCCGCAAACTACAACGTATTTTCCCTCGCCGCGAACGACGTCTATATCGACCTCTTGACGGACAGCGGCACGGGCGCCATGTCGGCCTCCCAATGGGCGGGCGTCATGACGGGCGACGAATCGTATGCCGGGGCGGAAAGCTACTATAAGTTGCAGGATTCCGCACAAGAAATCTTTTCCATGCCCTACATACAGATCGTCCATCAAGGGCGCGCGGCGGAAAAAGTACTCCTTCCCATTCTGCTGGAGGGGAAAAAATACGCCATTGCAAACATGCATTTCGATACAACCCGTGCCCATGTGGAACTTGCGGGAGCCCGCGCCGTCGACTGCGTTGTGCCCGAAGCGCTCGATACGGCGGCTTACTATGACTTCAAGGGAAACATGGACTGCAACAGGCTCGAAGAGCTTATCCGCGGGTTCGGCCCGGAAAACGTCGGCGTCGTCATCATGACCATCACGAACAATTCCGCAGGCGGCCAGCCCGTCTCCGTCGAAAACATTCGGAAAACATCGAAAATCGCACATAAGTATCATATTCCGTTCATGATCGATGCCGCGCGCTGTGCCGAAAACGCCTATTTCATCAAGCAGCGCGAGGCGGCCTGCCGAAATAAGTCCATAGAAGAAATCATACACTTATGCTTCGAAAACGCCGACTGCTTCACGATGAGCGCAAAGAAGGATGCAATCGTCAACATGGGTGGTCTCATCGGCTGCCGCGACAAGAAACTGTTCGAAGCAGTGAAACAGCGCACCATCTCCTTTGAGGGATTTGTGACATACGGCGGCATGTCCGGGCGGGACATCGAGGCGATGGCCATCGGCCTCAAAGAGGGCATCGATGAAAATTTCCTCCGCTACCGCATCGGGCAGATGGAATACCTCGCGGCCCGCCTCGACGAAGAGGGAATCCCCTATCAGCGCCCCGTCGGCGGCCATGCGGTGTTTGTGGATGCGAAAAAACTTCTCCCCCACATTCCCTACTATCAATTCCCCGCGCAGGCGCTTGCGGTGGAACTGTACATCGAAGCGGGGATCCGGGCGTGCGACATCGGCTCCTTTCTCCTCGGGAACGACCCGGATACGGGCAGGCAACTCGAGGCGGATTTTGAATTTACCCGTCTTGCCGTTCCCCGCCGCGTCTATACGCAATCCCATCTCGATGTTATCGCCGACGCCCTCGCCAACATCAAGGAACGCGCCCCTTTTGTCAAGGGCTATGAAATTACGGAAGAGCCCCCGCTCCTCCGCCACTTTACGGCAAAATTGAGACCCATAAAATAATAATTGTTATATAACATATGTTATTATTTGTCCCGTTCAAGGGACGGACCGCATGGGGCCCCGCAAAGAGACGAAGTTTCTTTGCGGGGCCCCCTTTTTGCCCGTCGGAACCCGCTATCCATCTGTATTCCAATGCGCCCCCGCCGGAAAGCGGGGGCGCATTGGAATACGAGCGGACCTGTAAGCCGGGTTCTGTCGAGCGCGGTCATTTATCTAGGCCCGCCGTCGCCGACGGGCTCGAGCGTTATTCACGGACCTTTTCGGGCGGGCAACCCTTCATGAAAAAGTCCCAAACTTGCATCGGACGGGGTTTACATGGCACGGGGCGTTACCGTCCCGTCGGTGAGCTCTTGCCTCGCCTTTCCACCTTAACCTTATTCACGGATCCTCCCTTGGGGAAGCGGTGAACAGAGGGCTGTCTATTTCTGTTGCACTTTCCTTAAAGTCGCCTTCACCTGACGTTATCAGGCGTCCTGCCCTGCGATGCCCGGACTTTCCTCACCGTGCGTAAAAGCACGCCGCGGCCGCGCAGTCCGCTCGTATTGTCTTTATTATACCACGTCTTCGGCAAAAAGGCGAACGTTTTTTGCGCATTTTTGAAAATTCAACGCTTACCTTACGCTGTACAAAATTTCTTCATACGTCGGGAAAGGCCAAAATCCGGCCGCGCAAAGAGACTCCATACGGTCGCAAAGATTGCGGACGGCGAGCATTCCGGGCAAGATGACGTGCGCCGTTTTCTGCGAAGCCGCCAAGAGTTCCCCCTCCGTTGCGGCAAGGTCCCGCTCCAGTTTTTGCACCGCGAAAAACATCTCCTCGTTGTGCCCCGCGAGTTCTTCCGCAAGCGAAATATCGCTCCGGTACGCGATACCGTCCGAGATCGCTTTTTTTGCCGCAACGGCGCTGTACAGCGCGGAGACGTACTTTTCCACGGCGGGATAGACCTCCCGCCGCATCATTTCAATCAGCGTGCGCGCCTCGATGCGAACGGTCTTTACGTAATTGGAGAGGGCTATGTCCGCGCGGGCGACGACCTCTTTCGCGGTATATACCTTCTGGCGGACAAACACTTCGATGTTTTCTTTCTTGAATAGTTCGGGTACGGCGTCGGCGGTCGTCTTGTGATTGAGAAGGCCCCGCCGCCCGGCCTCCGTTTCCCAATCGGGGCCGTAGCCGTTGTAGTTAAAGATAATGCGGTAATGTTCTTTGAAAAGCTTTTCGGTGTACTCCTTGCATGCGGCGCCGAAATCTTCCGCCTTCCCGAGCGCATCCGCGGCAACGGAAAAAGCGTCGGCGGCAATCGTATTCAGGACGATGTTGGGGTCTGCAACGGAAGCCTGCGAACCGGGCATGCGGAATTCGAACTTATTGCCCGTAAACGCAAAGGGGGAAGTACGGTTTCTGTCCGTTGTGTCAATGGGAAAAATCGGGCTCTCCGGCACGCCGATGGACCCCGGCACCGCCTTTTTCGGCACATATTCTTTGCCGAGAACGATACTGTCGACAAGCGCTCCGAGCTGATCGCCGAGATACACGGAGATGACCGGAGGCGGGGCCTCGTCTGCGCCCAATCTGTGATCGTTTCCCGCGGAGGCGACGGAGGCGCGCAGAATTCCCTGATAAGTATCGACAGCCGCAAGAATGCACGCCAGAATCAACATAAACCGGGGGTTTTTTTCGGGGTCTTCTCCGGGGTCCAGAAGATTCAGCCCCGTGTCGGTGGAGAGCGACCAATTGTTATGTTTGCCCGAACCGTTCACGCCATCGAACGGTTTTTCATGCAACAGACATACAAGGCCGTGCTTCTTTGCGACTTTTTTCATAAGCTCCATCATGAGTTGGTTGTTATCGGCGGCAATGTTCGTCGTCGTGAATACGGGAGCAAGTTCATGTTGGGCGGGCGCAACCTCATTGTGCTTGGTCTTCGCGCAGATGCCATAGCTCCACAGCGTCCCGTCAAGATCGCGCATGAACTCCGAAATACGGGTTTTGAGTGCGCCGAAATAGTGGTCATCCAACTCCTGTCCCCGCGCGGGCGGCGCACCGACAAGCGTGCGGCCCGTCAGAATGAGATCTTTGCGCTTCGAATAAACTTCTTCGTCAATGAGGAAATATTCCTGCTCGGGGCCGACCGTCGTCATGACCTTTTTGCATTCCGTGCCGAAAAGTTTCAGAAGCCGTTTTGTCTGCTTATCAAGGGCCGCCAGCGACTTCAAAAGCGGAGCCTTTTTGTCAAGCGTCTCGCCCGTGTAAGATACGAAAACCGTGGGAATATACAGAGTTCCCTCTTTAACGAAGGCGGGCGATGTCGGGTCCCACGCGGTATAGCCGCGCGCCGCGCTCGTCTTTCTCATGCCGTCGGAAGGAAAGGAGGAGGCGTCGGACTCGCCGACGATGAGATCTCTCCCCGAAAGGCGCAGAATTGCACCGCCGCCGTAAGGTTCGAGAAAACTGTTGTGCTTTTCGGCGGTCAGCCCGGTGAGAGGCTGAAACCAGTGGGTGTAGTGCGTGGCGCCCTTCGAAACGGCCCATTCCTTCATCGCATTCGCAACGGCGGAGGCAATGGACATGTCTATCGGCTCCCCTTCCCTGACGGTCCTTTCGAAGGACGCATAGACATCCTTCGGCAGAAAATTTTTCATTGCCGCGTCGCCGAATACATTTGTACCGAAATTTTCAGTGATATTTCCCATATTGCATTATATGAACGGAAATTTCTTTACGGGAAAACATAAGAGGGCGCCGCCCTATATTGCGCGGGGCCCGAACAAGTCACGGCCCCGCGGCAAAATGGTCTATTCGCTCAAAAAATCTTCCCTTTTCAAACTTTCGCGGAGCTTTTCAAGCGCCCTTTTTTCGATTCTCGATACATACGAACGCGAAATTTTCAGCTTTTGCGCGACCTCCCTCTGTGCAAGCGGCGCATTTCCCGTCAAAGCGTAACGCATGCAGATGATTTCGAGCTCGCGTTCGTTCAGAAGCTTGCCGATGGCCGAAAGGAACTTTTCCTGCATGATCCTCTGCTCTACGCTGCCGAAAACTTTATCCTCTTTTTCGTAGAGAAGATCCATGAGGGTAAGCTCGTTGCCGTCCTTATCCGTACCCACGGGATCGGAGAGAGACATATTTCCCTTGTGTTTCTTGCCTGCACGGATGAGCATTAAAATTTCATTCTCGATGCAACGGGCGGTATAAGTCGCCAGCCTTGTCCCATGGCCCTCTTCATATGTATTGATAGCCTTAATGAGGCCGAGGGAACCGACGGAAATCATGTCGTCCGTCTCCGCCGCTCCCGTGTATTTTTTGACGATATGGGCAACGAGCCTCATATTGTGCTTGATCAGCATTTCCTTGGCCTGAAGGTCCCCCTCGCGGGCAAGTTTCAAATACTTTTCCTCTTCCTCTCTGGAGAGGGGTTTGGGGTACGAACTGCCGTCGACCGCTCCCGTAAAGAAAAAAATCCGTCCCAAAATGGCGTAAAATATCCCAAGCATATTCCACCTCTTTCCATTCTATGCGGGAGGAAATTTGTCCTATACCTGTTCTTTCTTTACACCCGTTTTAAGCCGTTACGGCTTTTTTGTAATCATAAAGAGGGTTTTTTACAAAAAAAAAGGACGGAAACCGTCCTTTTTGCGTGGTGGAGATAGCGTGAGTCGAACACGTGACCTCTTGAATGCCATTCAAGCGCTCTACCAACTGAGCTATACCCCCGAAAAGATGCAAGGGCATGAAACCCATGCATTATTTGGTGGGGACAACAGGGCTCGAACCTGTGACCTCACGCATGTGAAGCGTGCGCTCTGACCAACTGAGCTATGCCCCCGATATGCTTTTATTGTACTTTCTTTTTTTTGTCTTGTCAACCGTTTTTGGGGGATATTCCGAAATTACACCATGCTGAAATTTTTATAAACTATTCGCGGGATGCGGAGACGGAATTTCCCATTTGAATCGAAAAAGCGAAAATTTTCGGAAAACGGCTTGAAATCGCTTGCTTTTTGCGGGGGAAATGGTATATAATCAAAGCATGGACAGGTGGTTTTGCCTGTGCTGCGGGGATATGGCTCAGTTGGTAGAGCGCTGCGTTCGCAACGCAGAGGTCACGAGTTCGAATCTCGTTATCTCCACCATCTGAACGCAAAAAGCGGCGGGATTTTTCCCGCCGCTTATCTTTTTCCGCTCACCGGATTTATCCTTGCCGCTTTTTAAGAAATATTTACCCACGCGGACGGCGGGGAGAAACGGCAAGTTACGCCGCGGCAAACTGGCTGTTATAGAGCTCCGCATAGAAACCGTTTTTCGCGAGAAGTTCGTCGTGGTTGCCCTGCTCGATAATGTCGCCGTCCTTCATTACGAGAATAATGTCGGCGTTCCGGATGGTGGAGAGCCTGTGTGCGATGACAAACGACGTCCGTCCCACGGTCAGCTTATCCATCGCCTCCTGAATGACAAGCTCCGTCCTTGTATCGACGGACGAGGTTGCCTCGTCGAGAATAAGAAGCGGCGAATCCTTTACCATGGCACGGGCGATCGTAAGCTGTTGCTTTTGCCCTTCGGAAAGGTTCAATTCGTCCGAAAGGATGGTATCCAGCCCCATGGGAAGGCTGTCGATAAAATGCTTTAGCCCCACCGCCTCCAAAACTTCGTTCAGCCTCCCGTCACTCACATCCGTTTGGTTGAACACAAGATTTTCGCGGATCGTGCCGCCGAACAGCCAGGTTTCCTGCAAGATCATATCAAAGAGCTTGTGCACATCTTCTCGCTTCATTTCCTTTGTGGAAACGCCGTCTATCGTAATATCTCCCTCACATTCGTAAAAGCGCATGAGGAGATTGACGATCGTCGTCTTACCCGCGCCCGTGGGACCGACGATCGCAACTTTCTGCCCCGCCTTCAGCTTTACGGAGAAATCGTGAATAATCGTCTTTCCGGGCACATAGCCGAAATGCACATGACGGAAATCCACGTCGCCGCGCACGGATCCGAGCTTGGCGGTCTTTTCTTCCTCATTCTCCATTTCTTCCGAATCGATAAATTCGAACACCCTTCTCGAAGCCGCCGACGCCTGTTGCAGCGAGGTCATGGACTGCGCAAAGGTAGAGAGCGGTTGCGAGAACAGCTTTGCATACAGCACGAACGACATGATAGTGCCGAGATTGACCGCATCGTTTCCGTTCACGATGAACGCCACCCCGACGATGAAAATGAGCGCATAGGAGAGATTGCCCACAAAACTCATGATGGGCGTCATCATCCCCGAAAGAAATTGCGACTTTGAGTTGACCGTGAAAAGATCGGCATTCGTCTTGTTGAATTTTTCGCTTTCGTATTTCTTCCCGCCGAAGGAATTCACGAGATTATGGTTGGTGTAGACCTCCTCGATCTGCCCGTCCATCGTGCCGAGGTCCTCCTGCTTTCTGTTGAAATACTTCTGCGATTTTGCGAGAATAATCCCCATGAACATGAAGCCGAACAGGGACGTACCGATCGTGACGAGCGTCAGGATCCAATTTGTTGCGAGCATTTTACAGACGACGCCGATAAAGAGTGTGAGCGCGCTCGTAAAATTTGCGATCGACGAGCCGAGCGTTTCGGAGATAATATCCACGTCGTTCGTCACGCGGGAGAGAAGGTCTCCCTTTGTGGCAGTGTCAAAGTAATTCAGGGGAACCTTTGAAATTTTGGTATTGATAGATGAGCGGAGCTTTCTCGATGTCCCCTGCGTGACCGTAGCCATGAAGAATTGGCCCGCATATCCCGCAACCGCACCCGCGACATAGATGATGACAAGTTCGAAGCAGACGCGGAAAAAGGCTTCCATGTCCACGCCCGAAGGATTCCAAACGCCGCTTGACAGTGCAGTGGTGAGGCCGCCGATCTTCTCGGGCCCGATAATGGTGCAGACCGCGCCGACGACCGCAAAGACCACCGAGATCAAAATAAGCGGCAGATACTTTTTACAGAATACAAGCAATTTGCCGAGAGATTTCACGTCCATTTTTTCTTTGGGCATATTTCTCGTTTTTTTCATGGACCCGCGCATTACAGTTCCTCCTTTGAAAGTTGCGAAAGGGCAATATCCCGATAGACGGGGCAATTTTGCATGAGTTCTTCGTGCTTCCCGAGCCCCGCGATCCTGCCGTTGTCGAGGACGAGGATCTTGTCTGCATTCTTGATCGTTCCGATGCGCTGTGCGACGATGATGACGGTCGTTCCCGCAAGCTTTTCCTTGATCTGCCGCCGTACCAGCATATCCGTTTTATAGTCGAGCGCGGAAAAAGTGTCGTCGAAGATGATGACTTCCGAATCTTTGAATATGGCGCGCGCGATAGAAAGCCTCTGTTTTTGCCCGCCCGAAAAATTGGTGCCGCCCTGCGCCACTTCCGCGTGGATCCCTTTTTCGAGCCCTTCCACGAAGCCCGCCTGCGCAACGCTAAGCGCACGCGCAATACGGGGATCGTCGTCCGCGATTTCCTCCTGCGTTCCGTATGTAATGTTGGATTTAATATCTCCCTTGAAGAGCGCGGCCTTCTGCGGCGCAAGGGAAATTTTACGGTTGAGCACGTCTTTGGGGAATTCTTTTACGTTTACGCCGTCGAGAAGGACCTCCCCTTCCGTCACGTCATAGAAACGCGGAATAAGGTTTATGAGCGTAGACTTGCCGGACCCCGTCGCGCCGATGATCGCAAACGTTTCGCCCTTGTTTATCTTGAAGGAAATACCATCGATACACTTTTCGCCGCCTTGTTCATAGTCGAATGCGACGTTTCTGAACTCGATTTCGCCCGTTTTATCCGTTTCGGGAGCTTCGGAGGGATATTGGACGGAAGGCACGGTATCCAGAACTTCGGCGATACGCTTTGCCGAGACCATCGTGCGGGGCAGAATGATGAAGATCATGATAAGCATCATGAATGCGCCGACGACTTGCATGGCATACTGCGAGAATTCCGCCAGCTCGCCGATAAGATTGGAACGCGGGTCGCCGATTGCCATGTCTTTCATCAGAATCGCCGCGATCCAATAAATCGCGAGCGTCAGGCCGCTCATGCAGAGCGTCATCACGGGCGTCATAAAGCCCATCGCCCGCGCCGTGAAGAGATTGTTCTTCGTGACGGCGGTATTGACTTTTTCAAACTTCTTTTCCCTGTATTCCTCGGCGTTGTAGGCGCGGATGACGCGGACGCCGCCGATGTTCTCGCGGGTGATTTCGTTCAGATCGTCCGTAAGTTTTTGGATTTTCTTGAACTTCGGATAGCTGATCCCCACGATTATTGCGAGCATGACGACGATCGCTATGACCGTGACCGCCACCGCAAGCGTCCATTTCACATTTGCAGAGGCAATCATCTTGGTAATTACCCAAACAGCCATAACGGGCGCTTTGACCGCGACCTGCAACCCCATGGCGACGAGCATCTGCATTTGGACGACGTCGTTTGTGGTGCGCGTGATAAGGCTCGGCGTGGTGAAGCGGTTGATCTCCGCATTTCCGAAATCGGTGATCTTGTTGAAGAGCTTTTCCCGCAAAGTCTTTGCAAAGTCTGCGGCGACGTGGGAAACGAGCCAGCCGCAGATGATGGCGGCGGCCAGACTTCCCGCGGCGCAGGCAACCATAAGGCCGCCGTTCTTCCAGACGTCTTCCATTCGGACGCCCGCGCCCATAGAGACTGCCGCGGACAGGTTTTTCGTGTATTCGGGCATAGTGACTTCGAGCCATACCTGAAAAACGATCAAAACCACGCCGATCCCTATGTAGACCCAATCTTTCTTTTTTAAGTATTTTAATAATTTCAGCATGATTATCTCCGTTATTTTTTTGTTCCCGACGCCTCTGCGGCACGGACTTTTTTATTGACACATTACAAGTCTTTGGGAATTCCCTTCGGCAAAAACATGATCCGCTCCTTTTTTGTTTGACATATTTTTTGCACGGTGTTACAATGTGGAGAACCGATGATACAGTTTGTAACATCTGTGTTTCACCCTGTTCTATGAATAAACCGATCTCAGACAAACATAACCATGAAAATCAAAATGGTACAGAAACGGAGAAGATTGTTACATGACAAACCGAAAAAAATTGCCCGTGAAAGAGGAAATCAAGAAAGCGCTTCTCAGAATGCTCCGGAAAAAGAGCTATACGGACATTACCGTAACGGATCTCATCAATACGGCGCAAGTTGCGAGAATATCTTTTTACCGCAATTTCAAGTCGATAGACGATGTGATCGACAGTATCGCGGATAATATTGTCGAAAACCTGAATGTCGGCTTTGTTCCCGTATTCAAGGCGAACGACGAGTGCAAGTGGCGGGAATTCCTGTTTGAAATCCTTTATCGCATAAAGGAAATGCGGGAAAAGACGGGAATCCCGTTCCGTGAGTCCGCAGACAGAAATTTCAACAGCCGTATTATTTTGGCCCGCGTACAGGAAAAATTAAAGCATATCGAGCAAGAACTGCCCGAACGGACGCCGGACGAAAAATACCGTATGATCGGAAAGATGCATTTTATATTCGGGATCATTTCGAAGTGGGCTCTCTCCGGGACGGAGGAGACGCCGGAAGAGATTGTAAATATCATTGTTCCGATAATTTTGAAATTTTAAGCACGGATCCGCCGCCCCGCGCCGCGGCGGGTTGCCGCTTTGCCATGCAGGCCAAGGCACGAAAAAGACTTTGATCCGGACATACGTTATTCGAATCAAAGTCTTTATCCATATAACCCATGGTGTGTAGTGGAGAGGTAATCATCCTTTGGTGGCGCCGCCGGTGAGGCCCTCAACGTAGTAGCGCTGAAGGAAGATAAAGAGAAGGACGACGGGGACGGCGACGAGGATGGAGCCGGCGGCGAAACAGGTAAACATGGTGGACTTATGAGCGGTATCGAGGAACTCGAAGAGGCCTATGGCCACGGTATACTGGTCGCGGTTGGTGCCGAGGATGACCTTAGCGAAGATAAAGTCGGACCACGGGGAGATGAAGGCCATGAGTGCGGTATAGACGATAATGGGTTTGGAGAGTGGGACGATAATTTTCCAAAAGACCTGCCAGGAAGTGGCGCCGTCGAGGCGAGCCGCTTCGTCGAGGGAAAAGGAAATGGTATCGAAGAAGCCCTTGGCGACGTAGAAGCCGAGGCCTGAGCCGCCGGAATAGACGAGGATGAGTGAAATGAGCTGACCGTCGAGATGGAAGGCTTTGAGGATATAATAGACGGCCACCATAGACATGAAGCCCGGGAACATGCCGAGGATGAGAGCGATTTTCATGAAGGGCTTACGCATTTTGAAGCGGAATCTGCTCATGGCGTAGGCCACCATCAGCGTGATGACTGTAGAGAGGATGCAGGAGCAGACGGCGACGAAGAAAGTATTGCCGAACCAGCGTGCAAAGAGGGTGTCTCTAAACAGCGTGACGAAGTTATCGAAGGTGAAAGCTTTGGGGAAGAAGGTATAGGTAATGGCACCGGGCTCTGCGCGGAAGGCCTGCAGAATGATCCAGACAATGGGGATGAGCCAGATGACGGATAAGATGATGAGCGTAATTTCCGCAGCGGCGTTGCCGGCGATTTTTCTTGCTTTGAGACCTGCTTTTTTCATGCCTGAAAATCCCCCTCGTTTTTATTTGCGCTTGTTTTGGAATAGGCAAGGAGCGAAAAGATTGCGCTGGCCGCGAAGGTATAGATGCCGATCACGGCGCCGAGGTTATAGTCGTTCTGCTCTACGGTGAGTTTATAGAGCCAAGTGATGAGGAGGTCGGTTTTCCCCGCGATATGGTAATCCGGCACGCTGGGTCCCCCGCCCGTAAGGAGATAGATGATATTGAAATTATTGATATTGCCGATGAACTGCTGGATGAGGTAAGGTCCCGTGATGAAGAAGACATAAGGGAGAGTGATGCGTGCGAACAAAGTAACGGGGTTGGCGCCGTCGATTTTGGCGGCCTCGAAGAGTTCCTTCGGGATATTCATGAGTACGCCGGTGGTGATGAGCATGGTATAGGGCACGCCGATCCAGAGATTGACGAGGAGGACGCTGATTCTCGGCAAAAGAGCGCCGTGCTCCACGCTGCCCAGGAAGTCTATTCTGCCGGAGATGATGCCGAGGTCCAGAAGGACGGTATTGAGCGGGCCGTCGAAGTGGAGGAAGTTGTTCATCGTAAGGAGAGTGATGAACTGCGGGATGGCGATGGTGAGGACGAAGACGGTTCTGAAGACGGGTTTGCCTATGACGCCCTTTTTATTGATGAGGAGCGCGAGGAGGATGCCGCAAAAGTAACAGGAAACGGTGGCGAAGAATGCCCAAACGAGCGTCCAGCCGAGGATGGGGAAGAAAGTGCCCGAGATTTTCGCGCTGGAAAACACCTGTCCGAACATCCGGAATCCGATCCAGTCGAAGAGTGAAGCGGGAGGGAGATGTTCGCTGTCATAGTTTGTAAACGCCATGAGGATCATATAGATGAGCGGAATGACGGTGAAAGCGAGCACGGAGAGGACGGGCACAAAGAGCATGGTGCGGTAAAGTTTTTTGTCGAAGAGGTCAAAGACATCCCGCCGGAAGGACTGCGGTTTGCCGCCCGCACGTTTGATTGCCCATGCATTCCTTGCCGATTTCACCGAAGCGAAATAGACGCAAACGAATGCGGCGATAATCAGGATGGTACACACGCCGAAGAGGAGCATCAGGAGGGAATTATCCCCCTGCGTGATGATGGGATTGCCCCACTCGTCCGTCTGCTCCCCGCCCGATTGCGGCGTTGTGCCGAGGGTGAAGAAGCCCACAAACGCGCTTCCGCCCGTAAACACCATAAAGACGATAAACGCCGCCTCCGTCAGGAAGAATATCGCGCCCTTGGCGTACTGTCCCGCGCCGATATTCCCCGCGCCCATGAACACATAGGAAAGTTTTTCCCAAACGTTGCCATGGACGAAGCCGAGGACAAAGTTTTTAATCCCGCGCCCGGCGCCTTCCGCAAGCGTCAGGATTTTATGCGGCAGGTTTTTGAAGAATTGCACGGCCGCCTGCCCCGCGCCGATAAACCACGAGGATACGGCGGCCCATAATCTCCCGAAAAATCCCGCCGTGTAATCCTTTTCTTTTTCCATGTTTTCCTCCTTGATACCGTAATTTTTTTGTGCCGCAGGCACCGCGGAACGGGGCGGCGCATGGCGGGCGGATTGCGCCCGCTATATTTTCCAGATTTTTTCCGCATACTCCGTGACTGCCCTGTCCGAGGAGAAAAATGCGGCATGGGTGGCGTTTTTCAGCTGTTTGCCCGTAAACAGTTCCCTGTCTTTATAGTCCGCGTTCACCTTCAGAAGCGTCTCCGTAAGCGGCAACAGATCATAGAGCACATAGTAGTGGTCTGCGCGGTTATAGGTCTGCGTGAACAGGGATCTGTGCAGATCTTCGGGTGCGCCCGTCCCGTCGGCAAACGTCCCCCCGGCGAGCGTATCCGTCACTTCCTTCACCCGCGGGTGTTCTTCCGCAAACTTTACGGGATCGTACCTGCCCCCGAGGGCGCCTATCTCCTCCACCGTCGCCCCGAAAATATAGTTGTTCTCCTTGCCCGCTCTCTCCGCTATCTCGATGTTCGCGCCGTCCGGCGTCCCCACCGTCACCGCTCCGTTCATCATCAGCTTCATGTTCCCCGTCCCGCTCGCCTCGAATCCCGCCGTGGAAACCTGCAGGCTTACGTCGCTCCCCGCAACAATCTTCTCCGCATAGCTTACGTCGTAGTTCTCCGCAAACACCACCTGCAGCTTGCCGTTTACCTCTCTATCCGAATTCACAAGGGCCGCAACGTCGTTGATGAACTTTATGATTTCCTTTGCACGCCTATAGCTCCCCGCAGCTTTCGCGCCGAATATGAATACCTCGGGCGTGAACCCGGGCAGCCGCCCCGCCTTCAAATCGTAATATATCCTCATGACCGCCAGCGCCGTCATCAGCTGGCGTTTGTATTCATGCAACCGCTTCACCTGCGCTATGTATATGGCCCCCGGCAGCAGCCTTACACCCTCCCGCTTTTCCATATATGCCGCCAGCTGTTTCTTCTTTTCCGCCTTTATCGCTCCGAATGCCGCAAGGTTTGCGCTGTCCGTACAATCTATCTCTTCTATTGCGCTTAAATCCGTCCGCCAGCGCGTGCCGAGCTTTGCATCGTAAAAGCCCGCCAGCTCTCCGTTGCACAGCATCAGCCATCTCCGCTGTGTCACACCGTTCGTCACATTGAGAAACTTCCCCGGATCGCGGCGGTACGCCGCTTTGAACAGCCGCCCTTTCAGTATTTCCGTATGTATTTCCGCTACACCGTTTACCTTGCCCGATATGTACACCGCTACATTCGCCATCGCAAATTTCCCGTCCCTGATCAGCGACATCTCGCCTATCTCCTCCGCCGTATACCCCTTCCGTTTCCATTCCAGCCGGGAATATATGTGCAGCCGCGTCAGAATCTGCGCCACTCCGGGCAGTATCTTCCCCACAAGGCTCGTATCCCAGCTCTCCAGCGCCTCCGGCAGTATCGTGTGGTTCGTATAGTTGAAGGTGCGCTTCGCTATCTCCACTCCCTCCGCAAAGCTGAGTTTGTACTCCGTTGTCAATAGCCGCAAAAACTCCGCCACCGCAAACACCGCGTGCGTATCGTTCAGCTGGAAAACATGATACTCCGGAAAATGTTCGAACCGCGCTCCGTGTTGCAATACATACCCTCGCACCAGCTGTCCCACTGCCGCCGCCGAGAAAAAATACTCCTGCCGTATCCTCAGCAGCTTCCCTTCTTCGCTGTCATCCGCCGGATACAGATACTCCGAGATCTTCTCCGCTTCCGCCGTGCCTTCCGCCTGATACAGACGCAATTTATTCGTCCTCTTCCCGTATACCGGCATGTCATAGGGCACCGCCGTCACACTCATGTCCGCAAACCGTACTTCGATCTTCTCGTCCTCACGCCGCACGGACCACGGGTCTCCCCACTCCTTCTGCCAGTCGTCCGCCTCTTCCCGCTGTTCCCCGTCCACTATCCGCTGCCGGAATAATCCGTACTTGTATCTTATCCCGAACCCGTCCAGCGCATAGCCGAGGTTCGCCGCACTGTCCAGATAACATGCCGCAAGCCGCCCGAGCCCACCGTTGCCAAGCGCCGCATCCTCCACTTCCTCGAATATGTTCAGGTCTATCCCCTTCGCCGCAAATATTTCCTTCGCCTCTTCCAATACGCCCAATGCCTGCAGATTGTTATAGAACATCCGCCCCATCAGGTATTCCACGGAAAAATAATGCGCCGCCTTGCCGCTCTCTCCCACTTCCTCTTCCGCCATCTCCGCCATGCACGCCGCCGATATTTCCGTGTATATCTCCCGCGCACTCTTTCCTCCCGTCTCTATCCCTCTCAGCCTTTCCGTCAGTCTTTTTTTGTCCATTTCCGCTCCTTCGTTACCGTTATGTTTTTATATCCGTATATCTTCTCGCCTTGCATTCCGCACTTGCCGAAATATGCCCGCGCGCACTCTTCTCCGCCCTCACGCTCCAATACCAATACCCCGCCTTCCGTCCTTGCATAAAAATCTCCCGCGGGCAGCGCCGCACGCATCTTTGCCAGATCCTTCAAAAATTCTCCTTCCTCCGCCTCTTTCTCCCAATCGTACGTCCGCCTGCAATCAGGGTCACCGTCTCCCGTCACCCCCTGCTCCGTCCCGTACATCACACACGGCATGCCCGCCGTAAAATACAGCGCTATCAGCGCCGCTCGCATCCGCTCCACACTCTCCCCGCTTTCACGCATAAACCGCGGTGTATCATGATTGTCTAAAAAATTTAGCATCATCCCGTTCGTCTGCATGCGGTTCTTCATCACGATCCGGTTCACCTGCTCCGCCGCTCCCTCAGCACTCAGCTCCCCCCGCCCAAAATAGTCCCTGTATACCTTCTGCATTTTATAGTTCATCACCCCGTCTAACTCACCTCCGCCCAAATACATCCCGTTTTCATGCCATACTTCGCCGATCAGCAGCGCTTCCGGATATTCCTTCTTCACCGCCCGCCGCAGCTCACGCAAAAATCCGTGCGATAATTCGTCCGCTACGTCCAGCCGCAACCCGTCTACTCCCCATGACAGATACTTCAGCGCTATCCCCGTCAGATACTCCCGCACCGCCACTTCGCTTGTATTCCACTTCGGCATATATGTGCAGTCCGCAAATACCTCGTAATTGCACCCCCCGCTCCACTCCTTTGCCGTCTCTCCGTGCACGATAAACCAATTATAATATTTGCTCGCACGCCCCTTCGCCTTTACATCACGGAAATACGCATGGCTCTCGTCACAATGGTTGAACACCGCGTCCAGTATCACACGCATCCCACGCGCATGCGCGCCGGCAATCAGCGCCTTTAAATCTTCGTTCGTACCGAACATCGGGTCTACTCTCTCATATTCCGTCACATTGTATTTATGGTTGCTCGGAGACTTGAATACAGGCGTCAGATATAAACCCGTAAACCCCATCTCCGCTATATGATCCAGCTCCTCCGTGATTCCCTTCAGGTCACCCCCCCGCATAACTGTCCGCCTCGGGAAGCGCACCCCACTCCTGCGTGATATACCTGCTGTCTTTCCCGCTGTCGCCCCGCCTGTACCGGTCCGGAAATATCTCGTATACCACCGCGCCCTTTACCCAGCCCGGTTCCTTTACTATGTCTCCCCGGTTGATATAGGCGTATTGGAAAAACGTGTAATACCCGTGCTTGTAATCATATTCCTCCGTCACCCCTTCCTCGGAATAGTAGTATTCCCGCCCGTCCGCCATCGTCAATAGAAATATATACGCAAACCGTACGTCTGCACTCTCCACTTCACCTACATAATAATCATACATCCCGTCCCGGCACAGCCGCCGCATTCGCTCGTACTTCCGTTCCTTCCCAAAATCGTATTTATTGTTCCATAATATCCCAACTTCCTTCAGCCGCTCCCCGCGCCCCGCCTTCAATACCAACCGCAATCTGTTCTCCCCCACGGGGTACGCGTATTCGCTGTCCGGTTTATGGATCACCGCATATTTGTTCATCCCTTCCACCCTTCCTTACTCTTTCTCTCTCACTCTCTCTTCATATCCGCACTACGTGCGTCTCTACTTCCGTCTTCTCCGTCGCTTTTTTATAGCAGTCCATTATCGCCTCTATCCGCGCCTCCGTCACCGCCGGCACCAACAGCTTTTCCCGCTCTCCCAACTCCGGTAGCTTCATCAGACTCTCGTTTACCGTCACTATGTTTCCCTCCGGCACTCCCTCCAGCCCGTGCCCCGATATAAACGTTACCGCCCCGCACTCCTTCCGAATCTCCTCTTTGCAACTCTCACTGTACATGTCCACCAAAACTACCGAAAAGTCTCCGCCGGACCGCGCTCGCCCTGCCGCCATCACTTTCCCGAAATCCTGCATTACCTGAAAAAACAGCTCATCATGGATCCGCGAGTCTACCGCCATTAAAGGCACAAAATTCTCCGCCGCGATCTTCCGGAACGTCTCTTCCTCCGTCCCCGCACAGATGATTGCGTCCGCCGTGTCTATCCGCACCGCTTCCAGATACGTCCGGATCACCAGATTCAGCTTCTCTTTCTCCAGCCCTTTCGACAGCATCCGCACCAACCGGAAACTCTCCGCCTGCTGCAGTACCGTCTCATGCTTGTCTGCCAAAAGTATGATGCTGTTGCTCTTTCCCTTCGCAAAACACTGCGCAAGCCGCGACGGATGATACCCCAGCACGTTCATCGCGTGCAGTACCTTCCCCAACGTCTCTTTGCTGTATTTCCCCTCTTTCCCGTTCAGTATAAACGACACCGTCGTCGCCGATACTCCCGCTACCGCCGCTACATCATGGATCGTTGGTTTCTTCATGCCCGTTTCTCTTCCTCTCCGCCACTATGCGCTCTCTCACAGCGTCCCGTTCCGTACCGTCTCCACAAGTTCGTCTATCGCCGCCTGCAATTCCGCCTCCCCGCTGCCCAACGCGCCGTTGTATATCGACGATCCTACCTTCTTCGCCGCTTCCCAGTACCGCGATATCTCCGGTATCACGGGCACGGGCACTGACTGGTCCAGCTGCTCCCGTATTACCTTGAAAAACGGATCCCCCGCTACCGCCTCGTTCCCCTGCGCCGCCTTGTTCGACGGATAATATCCTCGCTCCGCCGCATAACGCAACTGGTTCGCTTCACTCGTGATATACGCCGCCAAACGCGACGCCGTCCCCTTGTGCTCCGACCTGCTGTTGATCACATACTGCTTGCTGTTCGAAAACGCCTTCAACTTATATTCTTTCCCTTCTATCTCTATTGACGGCAACGTCCTGTATCTGATATTCTCCGCTCCCTTGAACGTGTCCTGCATCTCCCAGCCCCCGGATATGCACGCCCCCAACCGGTTGTTCAATACCGCCGTCGCCAGATTCTTCGCATCGTCCGACTTGAATTTCCCGCCGCTCTGACGGAAATTCATCGCCGCATACCGCATGTACTTCATCCCTTCTTCATTGTTCCAGTTGCACGCGTTTACGTCATTCCCTTCTTCCCCGAATAACGTGCAGCCCATCGCAAAAAAACCCATGTTGAAGTAAAATCCGTCACCGATGTTAAACCCGAACGCCGTGGCACGCTCTTTGCTCCCCGGGATGTTCGGCATTTCCGCACCCAACATCGCATCCACGCTCGACAGAAAACTTCCCTCCAGCTCTTCACGGAATATTCCCGTCGTGTAATACTCGATATATGTATCCATCGTCAGCGGAAATCCGTACAGCTTTCCTTCATACGTCGCTTGCTGCACCGTCGCCGCATCGTTGTTCGCCCGGATGTCACTCGCAAACCTCGCCGACGTACCGTCCCGGATCTCCGATAACAGCCCCGCCTTCGCCATCAGCCCTACCTGATCGTGCGGTATCAGAATTACGTCCGCTGCTGCCTCCGGATCCTTCGATACCACGCTCTGCGCGTCCCATGCATCCTGAACCTCTACCCTGATCGTCTCGCCCACGTCGCTGTTCTTTGCCTTGAATTCCGCCACTATCTCTTTTAATAGCGTCTGGTCCTCAGCTCCACCCCATACTACTACTTCTCCGCTGCCGCTTCCCGCCGCTGCACCTCCGCAGCCACACATTACTACGCTTACCATGCACGCCGTCAGCGCACTTGCCGCTAGCCTGATTCCTTGTTTCATCTTTTCCCTTCCTCCTTTTTCTTCTTTTTCTTTCCCTTTTACTTTTCCCTTTTTTCGCTCTGCCCCCCATTGCGGAAGGCATAAGAAAGGCCGCCGGGAAGAGCGCCTACGGGCGCTCTCCCCGCCGCCCCACGCCTGCCTCACTGCCTTACCCTGCCCCCTTCTTTCAAGGACAGGGTTGGCACGTGAGGATAAAATCATTGGAATTATTCTTCGGCCGGAATTCCTGCAATAAGGCTCGTATAAGCTTTCAATTTCGAATTGTCCTGGTAACTTGCCACGCTTTCCGAAGGAACCTGAATGCTGCCCAAGAATTCGATGCTGTACTTGCCGAACACATTCTCGCCGAACACGGGAACATTAACCGTGTTCAGAACAAGCGTGAAGTTATACGCGCAGCGGACAAACGCCCCGTCGCCGATTTCGGTGACGCCCGTTCCGAGGGTCAGCTTTTCGAGCGATGCACTCCTATAGAAGGCGTACGCGCCGATCTTGGTCGCATTGGGAAGGGAAAGTTCCTTTTCCTTACCCATGTAGTAGTAAACTTCGGTGCCATCCGTGTTGGTGAGCAAATTGTTTTCGAGCTTAAGCCCGCTGTTCTCCGCCGCAAGGGTGAGGCTTGTGCAGCGCGCGAAATATTCGAGCTGGCCGAAAATGTCGAGAATGCTGTCGATTTCCGTGATGGTTGCGGGAACCTCAACCGTAAACGTCAAATCGTCTTTGCCCGTAAAGGCGCCCGCACGCACGGCGCACTTGAGATTGAGCTCGGTCTTCTCACCCATGTAATAGTAGAGAACGCTGCCGTCTTCGGTCATAAGCATATTGCCGTCTTCGGTATCGGAGATTTTGAACGCCGTATTCGCTTCGTTTACGGTGAGAGAGGTGCACTTCAAAAGATTTTCGGGAGTTCCGAAGATATCGAAAATGTTGTCCATCGCGGTGACTTCCTTGGGAATTTCCACCGTTGTGTAGTCTCCTTCGTAGCGCAGGATCTTTCCTCCGCCGACGATCCACTGCCCGTCATCCAAATTCTTGACACAAACCTTATCCGCGACGTCGGAGAGGTTCTCGATCTGCTTAAAAGCTTCATCCTGTCCTTCGGGGACAAAGACCGCGATCAGGTTCGGAAGGGCCGTGGCGGCGAAAGTGCTTTTGGCGATTGTCATACCATCCGCCGTTCCCTCGAAGGTGATAAATTCGACGTATGGACCTTTAGCGAAGCTGGAGAGCAACCTGGCGGGATACGTCTTCACTTCGGAACCGAAAACAACGGATTTGGTAGCCACCGCCGAGATGATGCTTTGGCTGAATTTCTCGGTATGGATTTCGACGTTGACCGCCGTAATTGTGCCGATCTGAGGCGACGTTTTACCGCCACTGGCATCCACGCCGTTTTCCAATTTGAGGTTCGTAACAATCAGTTCGCGGAGCGGATACCCGGTCATGGCTGCCGTATTTTCGGCGGTAAGCGTAAGGCTTTCCACCGAAACGCCGGAGAACGCATAACCTCCGATCTTCTTAGACAGGAACGCGGAAATATCGGTAATTCCCGTGCAATCCTTGAAGGCATATTGGCCGATTTCCTCCACGGCCGTAAGGGCGGAGTTGATCTTTGCAAAGGTATCCGTATCCGTGAGTTTGCCGCAGAAGGCATAGTCCGCGATTTTGGTAACCGTGTTGAGAACAGACGTATTTTCGCCGCCGAAGTAAGCGTAGAGGATCGTGCCGTCCTGAGAGAGCAACGCGCCGTCTGCGAATTTGAGGTTGGTGTGCCCCTCCGCGAGGGAGAAGTTCTTGCATGCCGCATAGGCTTCGGCCGTGCCGAAAATGTCGAGTATGGAAGTAATGTTATCGACCGAGGCGGGAAGGACGACGTTCTCGCGGTCTCCGCTATAGTATTTCACATACGCGTCACTGACGAAGTAGTAGCCGTCCGACTCCCTGACGTCGGCCTCTTTGATGAATTTACTGCTATAGGCCGCCCACTTGGAACCTTCCGCTATGTATGAATCGTAGAGGTCATTCGCGGCAACAATGTACGTGACTCCGTCGAAGCACTTTGCGGGAATGCTTGCGGGCTCGACTTTCCCGTCCAGATACAGGAATAAGGGACCCTGGTTTGCCGTACTGAAGAGGGCGCTCGAGATATCGACGAGCGTTGCGGGAAGGTGCAAAACTTTGAGATTCGTGTAGTTTCCGTTGAAAGCCCCTGTGATCGACGTGAGCTTGGGGCCGAGGTCGAGCGCCGTAAGGCCCGTACAGTATCCGACTGAACGCGTTCCCAAACTGCCGAGTTCCTTGAAAGTCAGCGAATTGATCTTACCGCAATATTGGAAGGTTTCCGTCTGGAGATTCGTAAGCTTGTTGAACACAAAGTCGCCCTCGAGCGCTTTGCAATAGTTGAACGCGCCCTGTCCGATGGTCTCGACGTCGGGATTGAAGGTGACATTCTGAAGGCTGTTGTTATCTAGCGGACTTCCGCCGCCATTGCGCCACATGAAAGCATATTGGCCGATCTTCGTCACATGGGAGAGGTCGATGGAAATAATGCCCGTGGTGTTGAAGGCGTAATTGCCGATCTCGGTGACGGTATCGGGCAGGGTGACCTTCGTAAGATTCGTCTGGAAAGCGCAAAGGCCATTGGGGACCTTCTCGATGGGCGCCTTGATCTCGAGCTCTTCGAGATTGGCGAATATGCCGTAGTTGTAGCCGCCATCATATCTATCGGGTTGACTACCAATAGTCGTATTGGGTGCAAAGACGCCTACGTCAATGTCCGTGCAGGACTCGGGAATGACGATCTTGCCGCCCACGCCGTACAGGGAGCTTACGCCGAGGGACTTCAACGTTTCGGGAAGCTGAAGATTGCGGAGCGAGATGCAGTTCTTGAACGCAGCCGCACCGATCGATTCGAGCGAAGGATTTTCGCCGAAGTCCACGCTCTCGAGCCTGAGACACTGATAGAATGCGTATTCGCCGATTTCTTTCACCGTTTCGGGAAGTTTGATGGATTTGAGGAGGCCGAATCCGCGGAAGGCATATTTTCCGATGCTTTCGAGCCGGCTGCCCTCTTTGAATGTAACTGCCTTGATGGGGACTTGCAGCCCTTCATAAGGGAAGTCCTTCGCCTCCTTCATGGATTTTTGGTCCCATGCACTGAATACCTTAGACCACGGCGAGAGCCAATCCGAAATGGCTTCCGTGAAGCAATTGTCGCTGATTCTCGTCACATCGTCGGGGATCTCGATGGTCAACTGCTTATCTTCGGGAATGCCGTCGGGCGTGTATGCGGGCATGTTCTTGGGCTTCCAACGGTGGAGCGTGGAGCCGATCTTCACGAATTCGTCCGTGCTCGACGCCGCGTAGCTGTCCACCCAAGGGGTTTCGTCGAAGGCGGCCGCGCCCGTCCTGGCAATGTTGTCACTGTTGGTGACGGTTTCAAGCGCCTTGCAACCGTAGAAGGCATAGTCGCCGACGTTCACCGCGGCACCCTTCCCGCTCATGAAGGTGGGAAAAGCGATAGAGGTGATCTTCGTGTTGTTGTACATGAAGTAATCGGGAATGTTACGGACGTCTTGCCCGATAATCACGGTATCGAGATAGCTAACGCCGGAAAACATACGGTCGTACGCCGGATTTTCCTCGGTCAGAACCTGCACGGCATTGACCGCGTTATAGACGACGCGGTTCAGCGTCATGGTATCCGAAAACGCTTTTACACCGATCTCGGTTACGGATTCGGGAATGATAAGTTCGAAGCATTGCATGCCGGAAAAGGCCTGCGCGCCGATCTTCTCCACCTTGCGGAGATTGATATTCCCGAGCGGAACTTGGTAGAATGCCTGCGCGCCGACGGTCTTCACGTTTCTCAGATCGAGCTCGGCGAGGGTGGTACCCACAAACGCCTTTTCGCCGATCTCGGTAACGCCTCTGCCGAGGGAGAGCGAGACGAGCGGGCAATCCATGAAGAGATATGCGGGAATCTTCTCGACCTGAGGGCCGAATTCCACGGTGTCGAGCACCTTACAGCCCTCGAAGGGATGGCCCGCCTCGGAAGTGCCCTGCGCGTCTTTGGCGTTATAGTAAACTTTGCCGAGGGAAAGGCATTGCGCAAAGGCCTTCGCGCCGATGGACGTGACGGACGCGGGAATGGTGAGTTCCGTAATGCCCGTGCCCTCGAGCGCAGAGTTCCCGATCGAAGTGATCGTCTCGGGCAGAACGATTTCCCTGAGCCCCGACGCACCCTTGAACATGTTCTCGGAGAGTTCGGTGATCTTCGCGCCCAAAGTGACCTTCTCGAGCCCGGGCCACTCCTTCGTGAGGTTGACGGGAATTTCCGCGAGCTCGTCGCCGATGACGAGCTCCGCCCTGTTTTCGAGCCCCGCGAAGGGAGCAACGGAAAGGGTGGCGTCCGTCGCGTTGAATACGACCTTCCCGATCGCCGTGCCGGCGAAGGCGTATTGGCCGATCTCTTTCAGGGACTTGCCGATCGTGATTTCTTCCAGCTTCCCGTCGTTACGGAAGGCGTTTTCCGCAACATATTCCACGGAATCGGGAAGCACGACGGACGTAAGGCCCGTGCCTTTTCCGCTGCCGCCGAGGGCGTAGGAACCGATGTTTTTGAGCCCCTCGGGAAGGACGATGCCGACGAGTTTTTCCATGTCCGCAAAGGCGCCTGCCGCAATGCCGGCGGTGCCCTCTTTCACGGTGATCACCGTATCGTCGTAGAGGGAGCCCGCATACTTATAGAGCGTTTTGCCGAGGTAGACCTCGCCGACGGGAAGTCCGAGATCCCATACGGAACCGAAGAAAGCGTTCGCGCCGATTTCCTCGACGTTCTCCGCCCCCGTCACGTATTCGAGCTTTTCGCAATTGCGGAAAGCCTGCGTGCCGATCTTTTTGACGCTTGCGGGAATTTTCACGCCCGAGATCTGCGCCTGCCCTTCGAAGGCCCTCTCCGCGATCTCCACGACCGCCTTGTTGTTGTATTCGGCGGGAAGCACGGTGTCTGCGGGAAGGACCTGCCCCGTCTTGACGGAAATGCTTACGCCGCCCTCGGTGTCCGCAAAATCGAAATAGCTCTCCGCCGTCGCCTCTGCGTCCGTCCACTTCGCCCAGACGGTGGTGTCTGCCGTGATCTCTTCGTCGAAGTTAAACTCCTTCTGGAAGGAATCGTCGGTATACCAGCCGCCGAAAACGTAGCCGAAGCGCTTGGGCTCGCCGGGGCGCGTTGCCTTGCCGCCCTTTTCCACGGCCTGCGTGGGGATCCCGCTGCCGCCGTTCGTCTCGAAGGAGACGTCAAACGTCCCGGACGACGGATTTTGGGGGCCGCCGTTGCCGCCGATTTGTTCGTGGCATTCGTCGCAGTAGCCGTCCTGATCCGCATCGACGTGCGTGTGCGCCGTGTTGCCGCCGCCGTTACCGTCGCCGCAGGCCGCGAGCGCGCCGAACATGACGGACGCACTGAGCGCCGCGGTCAATGCCAGCAAAGTTTTTGTTCTCTTTTTCATATAATTTCCTCCTTATTTTTTTTACTTTTTCTCGAGATAGATATTGAGCCATGAGCCGCTGTCGAACATCTTGATATAGATGCGGAAGTGTTGGGCCTGCTTTCCCTTATAGGAGAAAGTGGGCTCGTCTACGAACTTGAAGGCCGAATCTGTGGGATTGCCCGCGACATTATTGAAGGGTTCGAGATAGTCCGCCGTCTTATTGGACCCGCTGACCGCAAACTCATAGCCCGCTTTATAGAAGCCCGAACCGTTCCAGACCGTGAGGGGCATGCATTGGGGCGTTTCCAGATTAAGGCCCGCAAGCCAGAACTGAACCCGGTCGCCCGGGCGGAGCTCGAAATATTCGTTGAACCACTGCACGGCATGGCCGTACCGCGCCTGCTCCGCCGTGGCAAAGTCGGTGCCCGAAACGCGGAGCAACACATCCTCTTCCTCGCCCGTATCCGTGTGGATGATGTGCATGTGATTGCCGAGCGCAACGGACGGATTCTCCTTGGGGGGAGCGGGATCCCTATGTTGGGAAAGCGGCGCGCGGAAATCGGTGTAGAGGTAGGTCGTCACGGCGACGTCGGGAACGGTCTTCGTATAGGTTACCGAGGCGTCCTCGATGTACCACCAACCCTGAAAAACGAAAGCATTGCCGTCTTCGTCCTTCCGCTCCGTCGTGGGTGTGGGAAGTTCGGTCCCCGCCGCCCCCGCCTTATAGACTTTGCCTTCTATGTTGAGGGCCGCCGCGTCTGCTTCTTCGGCGCCTTCGAGCAAGTTCCCTTCCCCCGGGACGAGGTAGACGGCCGCGGACTCTTCCGCCGCGGAGGCCGACGAAACGGTTGCCGCAATGCCTGCCGCAGATGCCGCCGCTGCCGTGACGATCGTTGCCATTGCGATTGATAAAATCTTTTTCATGTTTCTCCTCCTTATTTGATTTTATAGACGGCAAGGGTGAGCGCGGGGATCTTTTTATCCGCCGAAATCTTTCCGCCCGTCGTAAATACGGGTTCGCCTGTGGGGACTTCGAGGCCCGTGGCCGTTCCGTTCTGCGCCGCAGTCTGCGCTTTACTCAGCACGAAATTGCCGATGAGCTGTTCACTCTGCGAAGCGTTGACGAAGATGCGGTAGACGTCATCACCGTAAGAAATGTCGTAACAGATGACCATCGAGCCTCTCCAGGAGCCACCTTCTGACTGAGGGGACGAATAGGAAAGCGTACGGTTGGTAAACTTGCCCGAACGGAAAGCGGGCGAACTTTTGCGGAGCCCGATAAGACCCTTCACCGTCTCGTAGATCGAACCTTTCGCATCCTTTTGCTGCTCCAGACCGGGAACATAGTCGTTGTTTTTGTTGTTGGAATCCCAGACCATGTTGTAGTTGTTGAAGCCGATGGAATAAGAGCAGGTGCCCTCTTTCCCGTCCCCGATGCCGAATTGCTTCCCTTTTTCGGGGACTTCGTCATTCGTCCACTTCATGGGCTGGCGGAGCCATCTGTCCTCATGGCCCGTACCTTCTTCCGTTGGATTGGCGGTCTTGGAGCCGAACATGCCGATCTCGTCGCCCTGATAGATCCATGTGATCCCGGGCATCAAAAGACTCATGCCGAGATAGATCTTGAGGAGTTTCCCCGAGAGTTCGGCTTCCTCTTCCGTTGCCGCCTTGCCTTCCGCCCAGTCGGGCTTGGTCCCGTTCTCGTTCCAATAGGCGAGGAGCCTCTCCCGCGCGCGCTGAACATCGTGGTTGGACGTGAAGATACCGTCGATATAATCGTCGCGGTAGAGCGAGAAATCGAACTGCGCCGCGGTGTATTGGTTCATGATCTTGCTGTTGTACTGCATGATGAGGTGATCGCGGCCGTAGTCGGTTGTCGGCTCCGACGCATTCGCCGACGTCACCATACCGGGCCGCGCGATGGAGCCGAGCGCGCCCGTCGTATCGTAATACCAGTTGAAGTTGAATTCACTGTCGAGTCCCGGATAGAGTTGCGCGAGGTGAATGGGGTCGCCGTCGAGATTTTCGCCGAGAAGGAGCGCCGAAGGATAACTTGCCTTGAGTTTTGCGTTGAACTCCAAGAGGAAGTGAACGTCCTTATTCACGTCATAGGAATAATCGCCCGCCGTGGAGCCGACGAAGGACCCGTCCGAGATATCCTTGATGATATAGTCGGAATGGTTCGGATTCTCGTTCTGCATGTAGATGTGCTTCACCGCGTCGAGACGGAATCCGTCGAGGCCGAAACTCATCCAATACAGCGCAACGTCCAAAATCGCGTCGCGGGTCGCCTGATAGTCGAAATTGAGCTCGGGCATCGATGAACCGAAGGACGAGTAGAAATAATAGCCGTTGCTGTCTTTATACCATTGGTTTCTCTCGAGCCCCGAGAGCGAATTCACGTAGTCCTCGTTCTGCCATGTGTAGAAATTGCGGTAGTCGATTGTCCTGTAACTTCCGTCGGGCATCTTCACCGTCTCTTTCTCGAGCTTCGAGGATTTGATAAACCACGGGTTGCTCGTGGAAGTATGGTTGAGAACGAAATCCAACAAAACCTTCATCCCCCTTCCGTGCGCCTTCGTGAGAAGTTCGCGGTAATCCGCAAGCGTGCCGAAACGGGGATCTACCGTAAAGTAGTCCTGAATGTCGTAGCCGTGATAGCTGTTGGATTGCTGGAAAGGCGTCAGCCAAAGGACGTCCACCCCGAGCTCTTCCAGATAGTCAAGTTTGGAAATGATGCCCTGAATGTCTCCCATGCCGTCGCCGTCGCTGTCCGCGAAGGAGGCCATGAAGATCTGGTAGCCGACGTAGTCTTCGTCCCAGCCCTCCGCGACGTCCTGTTGCGCATAGACGTCCGTGTTGCCCTGATTGGACACAACGTCGTATGTGGAAATCGCGGAACCGGGCTCCAACCCTTCATACGGGTCGAAGATAACATAAGATTCGTATTTGGGGGTACCGCTCTGGCCCTCGTTCTGGCGGATGAACCAATGATAGTCTCCCTTCTCGCGCTTTGCTTTGTCGAGAGGGAAGGTGATGTCGCCGCTGTCGTTCACCCAAAAGCCCGTGCCGTATTTGCGGCTCTCCTCGGAGAAGAGTTGGACGCCGATATAGTTCGTCGTCTTGTAGGTGACCGTGCTGTTCTTGTGGGTACGCGTCGCGCTGTCCCAGCCGCCGTCACTCCATTCGCCGTCGAGATAAATGTCGTACACCGCACCGCTCTCGTCGATCTTCATGGGGTAGAAGGTCCTTCCCTCGCTCGGGACGGGATTGAATTCCCAAACCCAAAGTCCCCAGTCTCCGTAGACGGAAGATTCTATGGGTTCGTCGTAGGAGTGCGTCTCCGCCTCGTAAGCCGTATTTGTGATGCCGTTTTCCTTACTGTCGTGCGATGCACGCAGATAGTGAACGTACAGATGGCGCGCTTCTCCCCAATTCAGGGCCTCTTCGTACTTTTCGGCAACGTCTTCCGTGGAGTTGGACCGCCACGAAGCCGTGAGCGTCACGTCCGCGGTCACTTTATCGGTCGCGAACATCCACTCCGCGCCGCCGTTGTTCCAAGAGACAAGCGTATAGTCCTTCCACCATGTGCTGGTCTCTTCATACTCGAGCGTCGGCTTGACCGCCGTGCTGCCGCTCTTGATCGTCTGCGGGGCAGGCGTCTTGACACCTCCCGCGCGCGCCTCTTCCCCGACGTCGAAAGTGACCGTATAATTCGCCGCCGGCGGGGTTCCGGGATTGCCGGGTGAATCATCGGGGGGCGTTTCGGTCTTTCCGCCGCACCCCGCGAAACATCCGAGTGCAAGTATGAGCGCTAAACCGACGCAACCCAAACTTTTTTTCTTCATAAATTCCTCCTTATATTTTTTGGTAAACTAGTTTACCTCGGTTCCAAATAAAACACAAAACGTGCGGAAACCGCTGTTCCGCTTGATTTTGTGGTGCCTGAAATGTAATATTTTGTTGTATTTTGTTCACCCAATAAGATAATAGGCGTACAAAACCGCAGAAAAAAGGGCCAAAATATGTGAATACCGAACGCTTTTTTGAAAAATTTTCGGGTTTTTTTCAAAAAACTATTGACATTCATGCTTTGGCATAGTATAATGACACCACAAAAAGCCGCCTAATATCTTAATAGGCGGCTTTTTTGTATGGGAAGGGCGGCTCACGGCGCCTCCGCGGAAAATAAGCGGTTCCGTTTCACGGGAGTTTGCCGCAAAAAAAGGGCCGCCGCGGAATTTCGCGGCGGCCCTTTTTTTGCGGCTTTTTAATCGTTCACCTGCTCCATCATCTTGCGCTTGTGCTCGAGAAGGGAGTGTACGTACAATTTCAGCGTGATGACGGGCGATTTGTGCCCGAGCACTTCGGAAAGCGTCTTGTCGTCCATCGCCCGCTCGTTCGCCCGCGTCGCAAAGGTATGGCGGAGGGCATGAAACTTCTTGTGCGGAATCCCCAGCCGCTTCAACAGGAGCTCGAAGCTCCGTTGGAAGGAACGCACTTTTACCGTGTTCCCGTCCTTATCGGAGATGACAAAAGTACTCTTGCTCTCCTTCTTCATCCCGGTAAGCAAAGCAAGAAGCCCGCTCGGAATGGGAATGACCCGCCGCGAGGAATATGTCTTCGGACTGTCGATAATCTTTTTGTAATTTCCGTTTTCGTCCTTCCCGTCGCGGCAGGTTTTGGAAACCGTCATGAGCGCGTTATCAAAATCAATGTCCTTCCATCCGAGGGCAAGAAGTTCCCCTATCCTGAGACCCGTATGCAGGCAGATGACGATGCCGTTGAGTTTATGGCGGTTCGCCCGCTTTTCAAGCATCTTCCCGATCTCCTCTTCGATACGGTTTTGTTCCGCCTCCGTAAAACAGACCACCTCTTCCGGAGGCGCCTTGGGAAGTTCCAGTTTGTCCCCGATGTATTTCTCCGCATAGCCGAGATTGCATGCGCGGCGGAGAGAATTGCGGAACACGCTGAAGATAAGCCGTATGCTGTTCGCCGCGAGCGGCTTTCCCGTGCGCAGATTGCCGTTCACGGACAACCCCGTAATATAGCGTTGAATTTCCGAAACATCGAGTGCGTTGATCTCGGTCTCTCCGAAATTGGGCTGAAGCCGCAGACGTATGATGTCTCTGTAGTTGTTGTAAGTTCTCTCCTTTTCCACGGGGCGGACATAGTCCTCGAGCCAAACCGTAAGCCATTCTCCGTACTTCATTTTCCACCTCTTTTCATTCGTTTTTTTCATTGTAGCAGATTTGGAAAAATACTTACAAATGGCAAACCGCTTTACTTGGCGAAAAAAAAATCCGTAAAATTTTTTTCCTCTGTGCGCAAAGCCTTTTTTCACGAAAATCTCAGAGATGTAACAGAAAATTGTGACGGCGAAAATGTTTCACCCGCACAAGATTCGTGTTATAATAAAAACGGATACGGAGCAAACATGAGCTATCTGGAACTTGAAAACGTCAGCAAGGAATACCGCACGGGGAGTATCACGGTGAATGCCCTCAACGGGGCCTCCTTTTCGCTCGAAGACGGCGAATTTGCCGTCGTGCTCGGCTCGAGCGGTGCGGGTAAAACAACCCTTTTGAATCTTCTCGGCGGCATGGACACGGCGACGAGCGGGAAAATCGTACTCGACGGCAAAGAAGTTACCGCGCTTTCCCGCAAAGGCCTCACCGAATACCGCCGCTTTGACGTAGGTTTTGTATTTCAATTTTATAATCTCATGCCGAATCTGACTGCGCTTGAAAATGTGGAGATCGCGACCGAAATCTGCAAGAACGCTTTCGACCCCGCAACGGTCCTGACGGAGGTGGGCCTCGGCGACCGCCTCATGAACTTTCCCGCCCAACTCTCCGGAGGGGAACAGCAGCGCGTCTCCATCGCGCGGGCAATCGCCAAAAACCCCAAGCTCCTCCTCTGTGACGAGCCGACGGGCGCGCTTGACTACGAAACAGGCAAAAAAATCTTAAAACTTCTCTATGAAACCTCCAAAAAGCAGAAAAAACCCGTCGTTGTCGTGACACACAACGCGGCAATCGCGCAGATGGCGGATAAAGTCATCCGTATCAGGAGCGGGCGCATCGAGGAAGTCCGCACCATTTCCTCTCCCGTTCCCGTCGATGAAATAGAGTGGTGAAATGAAGACATATCTCAAAACTTTTTTAAAGATGTTCAGGCGGCATTTGACGCGGCTTGTCTCCATTATTCTGATGGTGCTCGTCAGCGTCGGATTTACCGCGGGCATCGGTATGTCCACCGAAAAGATGGCCTTCTCCCTCGACGGATACTACCGTGAGACGAACACAAGCGATCTCATCGTCAAAAGCACGTCGCAAAAGGGCTTTTCGGACGAAGACATAGCATACTTCCGTGAGCGCTACGGGGCGGAGAACGTGCTCGCGGCAACCTCGCTTGAGATCAAAAGCGGCGAAACGGAAAATTCCCTTCCCCTCGAAGGTCTGGATGACGGCATAACCCGCTTTTACGTCTTTTCGGAAGAAGGGCCCGCTTCGCTTCAGATCAATAAGCCCGCCGTGGAAAGCAACGGAGTAAAGCCGGAAGGCAATTTTGAATTTTCCGCCTTTACGGAAAGGGAGACGAAGCAACTGTCTGCCTTTGCGTCGGACCGCCTCACGATGACGGTGAATCCGGGCGGATTGTTTTCCTTACATTACGATTTCGTCTTTACGGGCACCCTCACGAATCCCCTTCACTTCACCGAGATGCGGGACGTCAGCATGCAATTCGGGGGGGAGGAACTCTCGCACATCGTCTATATTTTCAACTGCGCGCCGCTCACCGCCGTTTTGCCGAAAAACGACATATATATAAAGATTCCGTGGCTTGAAGATACGCTTTTTTCGGGCGGCTACATGGAAAAAGTAAACGCCGAAAAGGCGGAAATCGAAGGGCGGTTCGGCGACGCCGCCGTCCTGACTCTGAAAGAGAATTATTCGTTTTCTTCCTTCAACGCATATGCGGAAAAGATCAACGCCATCGGCTATGTGCTTATGGTCGTCTTTCTCCTCGTGACCCTTCTCGTCGTGCTCTCCACGATGACGCGCCTTCTCGAAGAGGAGCGGGCGCAGATTGCCTGCATGCAGACGCTTGGCTATTCCCCGTTCATGATACTGAGCAAATATCTTCTCTTCGCGCTTGCGGGAACGCTTATCGGGGGCATAGGCGCCTATTTTGCGGGAGAAGGGCTCTCGTACATCATTTACATTAACTTCGATTGGTGTTACGCGCTTCCGGCCTACTCGGCGCGGCCCGCACCCATATTTTTCCTTTTGTCGGCGGCCGTGATCATGATCTCCACCCTCGCCGCGACGTTTGCGGCGGGCATGCATAAGACAAGGGAGAATCCCGCAGTGCTTCTCCGCCCCCGCACCCCCAAGGCGGGGAAAAAGGTCATTCTGGAGCACATCCCCCTGCTTTGGAACCGTCTTTCCTTCAAATACAAGTCCACGCTTCGCAATGTTTTGCGCTTCCGTATGCGGTTTGCGATGACCGTTGTGGCCGTTATGGCCTCGACGGGGCTTGTTCTCGCGGGGCTTGCCATTTTGGACTGCTGTCTCTTTCAGGACATCGGCACAACGGCGATAATCGGCGTCGCCGTCATCGTGCTGATCTTTGCGGCGTTGCTCAATGCCGTGGTCATTTATACGCTGACGAACATCAATATTTCCGAGCGGAACCGCGAACTCGCGACGCTGATGGTGCTCGGCTACCAGACGCACGAGGTAGACCTTTACATCTACCGGGAAGTTTACATCACGAGCGCGATCGGGATCGCCGTGGGACTGCCGTTCGGATGCCTTCTGTGCCTCTTTATTTTCAATCTTCTCGAGTTCGGATCCGTTGCGGGCATCCATTGGTTTGTGTGGATCGCGGCGGCGGCGTTGTCCCTGCTCTTTACGGGCATTGTAACGCTGCTATTGCGGCCGAAAATCCGAAAAATAGATATGAATGAATCGCTGAAGGCAATCGAATAACATTCAAAAAACGCACTTGCGGACTTTTCGGAATCGAAACCTTTCGGAAGGAGCAAACTAACCCCATGAACATTGCATTTTTCGACACAAAGGACTACGACATCCCCGCCTTCGAACGGTACGGAAAAGAAAACGGCATCTCTTTTAAATTTTACGAGACAAAACTCAATCCCGACACCGCGGAGCTCGCCCATGGCTTCGACGGTGTATGCATCTTTGTCAACGATACCGCTTCCGCGCCCGTCATAGATAAGCTGTACGGCCTCGGCGTGAAGTTCATCGCCCTCCGCTGTGCGGGCTACAACAACGTTGACCTCAAGCGCTGTTTCGGGAAGATCCACGTCGTCCGCGTCCCCGCCTATTCTCCCTATGCCGTTGCCGAACACACGATGGCAATGCTTTTGACGTCCGTGCGCCGCATTCACAAGGCATATAACAGGACGCGGGAATTCAACTTCTCGCTCAACGGTTTGACGGGGTTCGATCTCCACGGAAAGACGGTCGGCGTCATCGGCACGGGCAAAATCGGCTCCGTTTTCATCGACATCTGCAAAGGGTTCGGCATGAACATCCTCGCCTATGACAAATTTCCGCGGCAGGACGCCGGTTTTTCCTATGTCTCCCTCGACGAAATCTTTAAAAACAGCGACGTCATCTCCCTCCACCTTCCCCTCTTCGAGGATACCTACCACCTCATCAACCGCAATACGCTGCCGAAACTCAAAAAGGGCGTCATCATTCTGAACACATCGCGCGGGGCGCTTATCGACTCGGAAGCGCTCCTCGAGGGTATCAAACAACGCATCATCGGCGCGGCATGCCTCGACGTTTACGAGGAGGAATCGGAACTTTTCTTCGAGGACTATTCCGGTCACATCGTCGAGGATGACATTCTTGCGCGTCTGCTTACGATGCCGAATGTCATCGTAACCTCCCATCAGGCCTTTCTGACGCAGGAAGCGCTTTCGAACATTGCCGAGACGACGGTAAAAAATCTTGCAGACCTCCGCGACGGAAAGGCCTGCCGGAACGAGCTTTGCTACGGTTGCGGCGACATGGAAAACTGCAAAAAAAAGAGAAAAGAACAGTGCTTCTGACCGTTTCTTCTTTCGGAAAAATACAATGAAAAAGGCGCCTTTCGGGCGCCTTTTTTGCAACATATGTGCGATATTTTTATTTTACTCCGCACGCGGGCGCATGGCATAAAGCACGCCGCGCACCGCTTCGCCTGCATTTACCGTTTCCATATCCTTCACGCCGCCGGGAAGAGAGGGATAAACAAACTCGCTGCAGAGCGTATCGGCATCGTGTCCGTCATTACCCGTGGAAACCATGCCGTTTTCCGCGTTGCCCGCCTCTTCGGAAACATCTTCCGTCTGCACGGTCACGCCCTCTTCCATAACCCCGCCGGGGTTGCGCCAATAAAACGCCGCAGAGAGATCCAGCTCGAGTGTGAGACCGCTCGCGGAGAGTTTGATAACCGTCGGATCGCTCTCGGGAAGTTCGATCTTGCGGATATATCCGTCTTTATCCGCGGAGACGATTACATGCAGATTCCCGAGAATTCCGTCAGAGAAGGACTCTCCGTTGAGTCTGAGATCCCATGTATATCCTTCTCCCTCCTTTTCGGTGAAGGAGTAGTCCAGCGCCGTGCCGAAATCCGAAATCTTCTTTTCGGACGGAGCCGCGTCCGTCCCTTCCCCGTTTTTGCCCATACTGCCGATCATGCCGGTGATGAAATCGCCGAGGTTGAGGATAAATCCGAGTTGCCCGGGCAAGTCATCCATAAAGTTTTCGAGCGGCATCGCACGGTAGAGCACATCGGGCTCATCGTACGTTTGTTCCTTGCCTTGGACATAATGCGTTTCCTGTGACCGTTTTATGTAAACCATATCGTTCTTTATCGTAATATCGACGGTACAATCTCCGTTGATTAGGACCATCGAGAAAAACCCACTACTCTTCGCCCCCTTATAATGCAAACGGATATTGAAGCCGGGATCCCCGTTTTCATCGATCGTCACGGAAATCGCAATCGAATCGAACTCGATATTTATGTTGCCTATCAGCGGCACATTCGCCAACGCCGTGACCGAGCCTTCGATATAGAAGCTTTCATTCAGCACATAGGTGTGGGGCGCCTCCTCTCCCGAAAGGACGTCCCCGCCTTCGGCGGTATCGGCATGCGTCGCACTCTTGGCGAGCGCCCCGAGCAATTCAGCCACGCCCGAAATGTTATGGTATTCGGCCGCGGGGACGGCCGCATTGACCGCATTATATGCAATGGTTCCTTCGAGCGTGGTGTTGAGTGTGCCCGTCTTGTCGTAGATATTTTTAAGATCGAGTCCGGTGAAATCCCCGAAGACGGTGTTGCCCGCTCCGTCCGCGCTATCCTTGCCTTTTTTCAGCTCTGCGGTGACGTCCCCGAGGCCGTTTATCCCATAGAGATTTTCGGAATTCAATACGATACGGAGCGTTTCCGCTTCCATCGAAAGCTCCCTGATATACTTGCCGGGGTCAAACTCTTCGGCGTCGCCCGTATCGTCTCCGCCGCCGAAAAGGCCTTGAAGAAGGGGCCGGACGAGCCCGCCTAACGCCTTGAACTGCTCCACGCTATCAACCGAAAGCCACTTCGAAACCATATAGTCGTTCAGGATCTCCGCGTCTACGCCGAGAAGCGGCAAAGCGGCCGAGAGAACGGGCATGATCTCTTTCGAAGGCACATACAGGCGGATGGGATCGTATCCCTCGGCACTCTCCGGATCCAAGGGGGCGATTTGCGAAATTGTAACGTAGAAGTCGGGCATTCCGTCCTTCACGGCACTTTCCGTGAGGGAGCCCTCTTCGGACGGCGCACCGTCGAGCATGAAGAGATCGATATATAAGCTGTTATCGGCCGCATTCTGCGCAGCGATATTGACGGAAGCGTGCGCGTACACGCCGCTGTCGATCCAAAAGTTTTTCCCGTCGACGTCGAGGTGGAAAAAATTGTTTTCGCCGCGGTGCGTTTCCATGCTTGCGTCTATTTGATATTTGACGCCTTCCGAGGCGGCGTATTTTTCTTCCGAGGAAGTGACGGTGCCGTTGAAATCAAGCGAGATGTCGGTCTTTTCCAAGAGCGAAACGGCGGAGCCGAAGTAGCCGATGAGGTTGATGAAATTTTGCTTGTCAAGATAGTTTACGCCTTCCGGCATGGTTGCGGAAACTTCAGAGGCAGAAAGCGTAATTTCCCCGCCGAGTTCGATTTTTTTCGTCTCCCCGCCTTCTTCCGCCGGGAGCACAAGCGAAAACCTGAGAATAAATCCGTTTTCGCCCTCTGAGACCTTTACTTCGATCCCGTTGCAGGAAAGGCGCAAAAGGCCGTCTTCGCATTTTTCGATCACGAGCCCGCCGAGAATCTTCCCAACGTCGAAGGCGCCGTTTTCGTCCGTGAAGCCGCCGACAAAATTCCGAAGCGCGTCCGCAAGGCCGAAAAGCGCCTCCCCGCCTTCCGCGAGCGCGAGCGCGGAAGCGGTTTCCCCCTCCGGCTCCGACGGCGTCTTCTCCGAAATATCATAGATATAGTTCAAAATCTTATCTTTGACCGCGCCGAAGGCGTTCCCGATCTCCGCAAAGTCATCGAAGAAAATTTCCGCCCCGATATTGCCATAGGCAAGACGGACAGCGCGCTCTTTCGTATCCGCTTCGATTTGGATCGTGTGCATTGCGCCGAATGCGGCGATCTTCACTTTGCCGCAGAAACGGATACCTTCTTCCCATGAAATACCCGCATCCTCGAGATAGAAGGCAATCTCCCGGCCGTTGTAAGAAAGGGTAAGGCCGGCAAAAGCAATGCCCTGCGCCTCCATGCATTGCTTCGCGAAATCGGCAACGAAGCTTATGTCGGCAAACTGTGTCTTCTCCTCTTCGGCAAGCGGTGCGGGACCTTCCGCACCGAAGGCGGCGGTAAGGGAAATTTCCGTTCCGCCGACGGTAAAATGCGCCTCCGCATAGTCCAAAGAAACGTTTCTGTTTTCGCCGATCAGGAAATGGAATCCTATTTTTATCTCCGTGCTCCCAAGGGAAAGGGAAGAGTTCAGATCTGCCCCCGGGCCGTCAAGAGTGAATTCCCCGTCCAAAAGGCCCGAAAGAAGCGCTTCCGCATCGGTATTCCCGCCCGACGGGTTGGCCGCCGAAATAAGCTCCGTGAGTTTATCGAGCGTCATCGAAAGTTTGATGCCTCTGTATTTTACATAGGCTGTGCCGTCCCGTACCCAGAGGCCGAGAACGTCCCCGAGGTTCAGGCGCACATCGATGGCGCTTGCGTCCCCCGCGAGCGCGTTCCCGAGGTCGAGATAGACGGAGCCTTTAAGCTCCTTCCCCCCTGCGTCCAGTGTGAGACCGAGAGAGGACCGGCCGTTCAAAACGGGACCGAATGCCTCCGCAAGGCAGTCTAATGCCGTGAGCGGCTTTTCCTCGCTTTCACCCGTCGCGGGGCGGTCCGCATACTGCTTATAGTAACCCCGGTAGATCTCTTCGACCGCCTCTCCGATCCCCTCCACGTCATAGGAATATTCTATGACGGCGTGAGATGTGCAGGAAGAGGAAAGCGTATGCATCGTCGCGGTATACGATTCGTCAATCACGCAGGAAACGGGCAGCCAATCTTCCGTGAACGTATAACTCAGGGTAATATATTTGAAGGAAGGGGGCGCATCGATCCCGCTCGTAAAGACCATGTAGTTGCCGTAGTAGGCAGTCGCGCCCGTGACCTCGTCCGCGGAAGACACATCCGTCCCGGTTTTCAGATGATAGGTGACGGTGTATTGTTTTTCACCTCCGGCGAGGGCGGCATTTTCGCTCTGCTCAAGTTCGGCGCTCTCGACGGTGGAAGTGAGAATAACGTAGTTGGAGAGTTCCGTCGCAGGCAAACCGTTCTTCTGCCTGAAACCGTCCTTTCCGCCGATATTCATGTTGCCGGCAGGATCGCCGTCGGGAAATACGGTATTTATGCCGTCCCAACTTTCTTTCCCCTCGTTGCTGTTCCGCCAAATGACCCTGTCGCCCACATAACAATATTCGCGGGCGACGTTGATGTTGATCATATCGTTCGTTGTAATATCGGAGGAGATGAGAATGCCGTCCGAATAACGCTTGTAAGTCTCTACTTCCTGCTTCCCGACGGTATTCACCAAACTGTGCATCTCGGAATACCAATTCCGCTGCTGCCGGAACGTCCAGTTGATACGGGCAAAGACATCCACCCCATCGTAAGTGCCGCTCCTGTCCGAGGCGGCCCCCTCATCGTCTCTCTCTTTGAGGGGAACAAAGGCGGCGGGATCGAATTTTTCACCCGCTCTTACCTCGCAAACGGCAGAGCCGTAATCTTCGGAGACGTTGTTTCTCTTCTGCGGCCTCAGAAAGGCGACGCACGCCCATGTGGCAATCGCCACAACCGCCACCGCGGAAATGACGCAAACGGTTATCTTGGCGGGCCCGAACTTCTTTTTCTTTTTTTCCTTTTTTTTCTTCCCGTTCTTCCCCGATTTTACTTCTTCTGCCTCTTCGGGCACACCGGATCTTACTTCTTCTGCCTCTTCGGGCATATCGGATTTTACTTCTTCTTTTACTTCTTCAGACATAAATCCCTCACTTCGAACTTCGTCAGAGTATCTTTGCTCCATGACAAAACCGTGATTCTGTCATGAAAAGTTATGACATTATCATATCACGATATGACAGGCGTGTCAACGGTTTTTTCTGAAAAAATAAAGTTTTTCATAAAATAAAAAGGGCCGAAGCCCTTTGCCGCGCTCCCGCGCGTTCCGATAAGACCCCGCAGCCCGGTCCGGCACAATATTTTATTGCGGATCCATTCCCCCGCGGCGGAAGGTAAGCGGCAGAATTTTTTCTCCGCGGGCCACCACGGCGCCGGGTGCGAGAACGGTGTTGCAGCCGATCTCCGCAAAGTCCCCTACAAACGCACCGGCTTTTTTTCTGCCCGTCGGAATGTTCTCCCCGCCGCGGATGATGACTTCTTCCTTGTCGAGCCGCACATTCGCACAGATGACGCCCGCGCCCAAATGCGCACGGTGGCCCAGAATGCTGTCTCCCGCATAATTGAAATGCGGAACCTGAACGCCGTCGAAAAGAATGCAGTTTTTAAGTTCCGTGGAATTTCCCACAACACAGTTTTCCCCGATGATAACGCTTCCGCGGATATATGCACAGTGGCGCACCTCCGCATTTGCGCAGATGATGCAGGGAGCATTTATTGCCGCCGTCGGAGCAATTTTTGCGGTACCATGCACGAAAACCCCCTCTTGAATTTCAAAAAAATTACCGCCGAGAGAAGGGGCAAGCGTCTTTATGAACGCCGCGATACCGCCGAGCGCCTCCCACGGATAGACAAAACTTTTCAAATACTCTTTAGCCAACGTGTGATCGAGGTCGAACAATGCGGATATTTTTCGGTCCATATCCCATTGTATGAAAAAGGCCCGAAAATTTCCACCTGCGGAAAGTTTTATGGCCGCCACATAAAAAAAACGCTCGGATGAGCGTTTTTTTCAGCTTTGCCCCGTGGGGACAATGTCGTCGCCGTCGTCCTTCGCGTCGGGACGGATCATACAATAGTGCGGATTGTGCGCATATCTCTTTTTCTTTGCCATGCCATCAGTTTGCGGAAAAACCCGAAAATTATACCGCGGCGATCTGCTTCTGCACTTTGGAAAACTTTTCGGCGTTCTGATCGATAAGCATCTTCGCGGCGGGCTGAACCTCATAGTATCCGCGTGACAACATCTGTTCAAAAACCTGAAACTGCGTGTCTGCATTTTGCGTGTAATTCTTCAGAATTTCCTTGCGGAAGGGTTTGCAACTGCCCTCGAGAAGGGCGTCGGCATAGTAGCCCATGAGAAGTTTTTCGCAATCGAGAAGGTCCTGAAGGGCGTCTTGTTCGCAGAGCGTGGTATCCTGTTTGCTGTTCTTCATTGTTTGCCTCCCAAAATTTTACAGAGTGCCGAAAATCTCTGCGCGTGGGCGGATGCAATCTCCTCCATCGTCTGAGCGAGTGCAGTGTCCGTCAGCGTGTTGGCGTAAATCCTCGCCTTTTTGCACGCCATTTCCTCTCCCGTAAGAATTTGCGTCAGAACATCCAAATCCTTGGCCGTAAGATTGGTCATAAAAAAACCTCCTTGCATCCGTTATGGACGAAGGAGTTGATTTTTATAATGTTCCCGCCGATATTTTTACTTTGGATTTTGATAGTAATTGCACCATTCCCCGAGCGTGCAATGCGCGCAATCGGGCCGTTGCGAATGGCAAACTTTGCGCCCGTGAAAAATCAGGTAATGGTGGGCCTTCGACCAAAGGTCCTTGGGAATGGCCCGCATTAAGCCCTCCTCCACCTCCGCGGGCGTCTTGCCGACGGCAAGGCCCGTGCGGTTGGCAACGCGGAAAACGTGCGTGTCGACGGCGATAGCGTCCCCGCCGAAGGCGACGGAGTAGACCACGTTGGCCGTTTTTCTCCCAACGCCCGCAAGCGAGCGAAGGTCTTCGGGATTTTCGGGAACTTTTCCGCCGAACTTCTCCAGAATGTCGCGCGAGGCGGAGAGAATGTGCGCCGCCTTATTGCGGTAAAAACCGCAGGAGTAAATATACCGTTCGAGCTCATCCTGCGAAAGTTCCGTCATTTTTTGAGGGCTGTCATACACTTTAAAGAGTTCCGCCGTCACTTTATTGACCCGCTCGTCCGTGCATTGCGCGGAAAGAATGACGGCCACAAGCAATTCGTAGGGGCTTCGGAAGTGCAGGGCGGGGCCGGCATCCGGGTAGAGCCGCGCAAGCTCCGTAAGAATTTCATTCATGCGCCTATTGTAGCATGGCAGGGGCTTTATTGCAAGTGTTTCAAGCGTCTGTTTACGGTGCGGAAGTCTCTCTCCTTTTACAGATAGACGTAATGTTCCCCCGTCTTTTTCATATAGCCCGCGAAGGAGGAATAGCCCTTCCTCGCAATGACACGGCGGGCGCGGGCCAAAAAATTTTCCTCGAAGCGCGCCGAAATGCCGCACCCGACTCTCGCCTCAGGCGGATTGGAGATGGGCTGGGCGGGGATCCCTTCCCCTCTCAGTGCGGAAATGCAATCGAGCGCCTGCGCGCGGGACTTAAAAACTGCAACAATCGTCATGATTTCAGACCCACCTTCGTATAATAAGGTATCTTTTTTTCGGGAGACATTGCCATGATTTATCTCGATAATGCCGCCACGGAGGGATTCAAGCCCCATTCCGTGCGCAACGCCGTGAATGCCGCCATGAAGATATGCGCCAACCCCGGGCGGAGCGGCCACCGCCTTTCCGTCGCCGCGGCCGAACACGTTCTCGAATGCAGGAATCTTCTCTCGGATGTCTTTGACGGCTACGGCTACGAGCGTTGCGTGTTTACAAAGAGCTGTACCGAGGCGCTCAATATCGCCATTTCGGGCGTTCTGGAAGAGGGAGACCACGTTGTGGCGACGGCGCTCGAACATAATTCCGTCCTGCGTCCCCTGCAATACCTTGCGGAAAAGGGCGTCATCACTTACGATATAGCGCCCCTTAAGGACGGCATTCTGGAGCCCGGAACCGTTGCCGCGTGCGTAAAACATAAGACGAAGCTCGTTTGCGTGACCTCAGCCTCGAATGTCACGGGGACTTCCTGCGATCTGAAGGCGCTGAGAAGTCTTCTCCCCGAACACGTCCTGCTCCTCGTCGACGGGGCGCAGGGCGCGGGGCATATCCCCATCTCCATGAAGGAAACGGGCATCGACATGCTTTCGCTCGCAGGGCACAAAGGGCTTCACGCCCTGCAGATCGGTGCGTTGCTCTTTTCGGAACGGGTGAACCCCCGCCCGCTGCTCTTCGGGGGAACGGGCAGTGAAAGCATGAACCTGACACAGCCGTCTTTCTACCCCGACCGCCTCGAGAGCGGAACCCTTCCGTACCCTGCAATCTGCTCCCTTTTCGAGGGTCTCCTCATCGTGAAGTCAACAAAAAAAACCGAGACATATGCGCTGACCGAGGCGCTTACGGAGGCCGTCGGGGAGCTCCCGTCCTATGAGATATTTTCGCAGCCGAACGCTTGCGGGGTTTTCTCCTTCCGCCACAAATCAATGCCGTCGGAGGAAGTCGCCGCCGCGCTTTCGGAAAAATTCGACATTGCGGTGCGCGGCGGTCTCCACTGTGCGCCGCTTGCGCATGAAGCTCTCGGCACGTCCCCCGACGGACTGGTGCGGGCATCCTTCTCCGTCTTTCAGGGCATGCGCGAGGCCTGTGCGCTCCTGCACGCCCTGCGCGCTCTCCCCTGAACTTTATTCGATGCTTTTGAGTTTTTCCACCAACTTTTTGAGCTTTCTCTTGTGGGAAGAATCGAGAATCTGCGAAAACCGTTCGTAAAAGGCATCGATTTGTTCGTTCGTCAGCGTACCTGCGCGCTTTCCCGCTTCGGCCTTCGCATAAATCTCGCGGATGATGTCGGCATCGCTCTTTCCCTGCAGGGAACCGACGGCTTTCTCCGCCTCCTTCTTAAGTTCGTCGTCGTAGCTTGCAAAATCTTTCATAGTCACCTCTCACCCATCCTATGCCTCTTCACCTTTCTCTTGTGCACCGCATACAATGGCGGTATGGAAACCATGCTCCTCCTCGTCTTGCTTATGATGAACTCAGATGAACAATCAAGGGATACGATACAGAGTCTTCTCCGCTTTTACCGCGAAAATAAGGATCTCATCGCTACTCTTCTGAATACGCAGAAAAAGGACGGAATAACGGAACCGCCCGGGGATACCGCGCAACCGCCCGAAGAACCAAAGGAAAACCGGCCCCGTGAAGAGGCCGGCAATACCTATGTCATTGAAGAATATTTAAAGCGTTTTTCGGTTTAAAGCCCCGATGAAGTCCTCCGCCGAAGCAAAGAGATCCGCCTCGACCGCATTGCCGCCCTCCGCGCGGATTCCGACGTCGTGAATGCAGGTTTCTCCGTCCGGCCAAAAAATCTGCGCGACCGTCAGGCGGAGCGCCCTTCCGTCGGGAGCCGTATAGGTGCTCTGCATGACGCCCTTGCCGTATGTTTTGGCAACTTTCTCCCCGTTCAGCGTACTGACGCGCAGATAGACGTCGCCTGCGGAAATCGTGCCGTAGCAGAGCATTGCGCCGATGAGCGCTTCGGAGGCGGAAGCGGTGTTCTCGTCGGCGAGCACGCGGATGCGGGACGACGGGGTGAAATAATCGCCGTAATCGTTCCCCGAAGCATTGAATACTTCCTCTCTTCCGTTGCGGTAGCGCGCCGTGGCCACGAGCGGACTCTTCCCTTCGGCGTTTTTCAGCAGATGCGAGGCGATCCCGCAGAGCGCAGAGAGGTAGCCGCCGCCGTCCAGACGCAGATCGAGCACGAGGTCCGTCCTGCCGCGGCTCTTCATCATTTTAAGGCACTCTCCGAACTCGCGCGCGGCGTTTCCCTCGAATTGGGCCAGGCGGATATAAGCGGTATTTGCGCCGAGCACGGAGATACCCTCTCCCACGTTCTCAAGCACCGTCTCCTCCCCGCCGCGGAAACGGAAATCCGCCTCGCTGTCGCAATATTCGCAATAGGCCGCGGAATATGCCGCGCGGGACAAGTTATAGAGTGCCTTTTCCCCTTCGCCGAATCCCGCCTCCAGCGTGGCGGACGGCATGGAGGAGAACTCGGAAATGAAGTTTGAGCTCGTCGCCTGCGTCAGGTTCTCCGCATCGGGGCCAAAACGGTAGATATACATGCCCGCTTCAAGCCCCGCTTTCTCCGCAGGGGAATTGTATATGGTGCGGTAGAGGCGTACGGCGTCCCCCTCATACGTCACGCTGACGCCGTATCCCTCGTTGTCGCCATGGCTCTCGCTGACAACGCGGTCATACTCGTCCACATTGTAGTAGGTGCAGAACCGGTCGAGCTCGAGGGCGCTGAATACGCGGTCGTAAAGTTCTTCGTCGTCCACTTCCTTATAATAGTTGTCCGCCACGCGCTCCAAAAGCCACGCGAGGTTCCTTGCCCTCTCGTCCACCGAATTCACGCCGATGAACCACCCCGCCATGATCCCCGCGAGGAGAAAGATAAGCGCAAAGAGAATCGCGCCGACGCAGCGGAACGCTTTCCCGCGCCCACCCCCGGACGCCGCCCCCTTTCCCGCAGGTACGGATGTCCCTTTTTCCGACGGAGGAAGGGCCTGCTCCTCCGCAAGAGAATCGGACATGGTATCGCCGTTTTTTTGAAATTCAGACATGATAGCTCCTTTTTTTACTCCTTTACCAACTTCAGCAGGACTGCGATGACGCGGAAGGTGACCGCATCCGAAAATTTCCTTATATCCAGCCCGGTCAGGCGTTCGATTTTATCGAGCCGGTATAAAAGAGTGTTGCGGTGGACGAAAAGCGCGCGGCTCGTTTCGGAAAGATTCAGATCCTTTTCAAAGAACGTCTCCGCCGTCAGGATAAGTTCCCCGTCGCAAAAAACCTCCTCCGTGCCCCCGATGCGGAATTCCTTCAGAGTTTTGCGGATACTCTCCCTCGGAAGTGCCGAAAGGACGCCCACGAGAAGATATTCGCTGTAGGAATGCACCTCGCCCCTGTCGCCGAGCATTTCGGACATGCGCAGGGCGGAAACGGCCTGCGCGTAAGAGAGAGACAGCTCCGCAAAGGTAGAAACCTCGCACCCGACGCCGACTTTTGCGCGGATGCCCGCTTCTTCATAGAGCGAACGGTTCAGGAATTGCCCGAATTCGAAGGGCGGCTGTCCGTCCCCCGAAAATTTCACAACGCCGATGCGGCCTCCCTCCGTAAAGACGGCGGCATCGCCCCCGTCGAGACAGCTCCCGATATGTTCGAGCGCGTCCTTCCCGCGCCTGTCCGGAATGACCTGCGCCGCAAAACACGGGCCGTCCTTCAAATTGTGCTCCGCGAGGTAACGGAAAGCCTGTATCCTGCCGGCTTCGCCGAGAAGGACGGAATCCAGCTTCACCTTGCCGCCCCGCGCCGGGGAACAGGAGGAATTTGCGAGAAGATAGCGTATGAGCTTTGCTTCGCGCTCCGCAACCTCCCCGTTTCCCGCAAGGTAGAGCGTTACCGTGCCGCCGTTCCAGAGCACCGTAAAGGCCGTCTCGTCCCCGCCCTGTGGCGCGGAACGGGCGCGCACGCCCGTCTGTTCGCCGATATCCGCAAGAATATTTTCAAGACCGCCCGGACCTTCTTCCATCTTCTTCCCTTCCGAATATGTTTTCAAAAGCATTATAGCATAGGGAAAAAGAAAACGCAAGCCGTTTGCCCGTTATGAAAATGCGCCGCGGGCAGCAAACTATTGACGGATTTGCGCGAAAGAACAGAGTTTGTAGTTGACAGCCGCAAAATTCCATGTTATAATGGTACACGGCAAGGAAAAAAAGGAGTACTTGTATGGTAAAAAAAGAGATTGAAGATATGGATATAGATGAAACGAACCCTATCCCCGAACCCGTAAACGGCGAAAAAGATTTCATGGCGGAAGAGGAAGAAGAAACTTACGGCTCCGGCGGGAAACCCGATGAGGACGGCGGCAACGCAAAGCCGCCCGTAAAAGCGGGGAAATACCGCGCCTTTTCGGTTATTTTCTTCCTGCTTACGGCAGGCGGCCTCTTTTTGGGGTTACTCGGAAAATATATCCCCTGGCTTACCCCTTCCTATTACCACGGGAATTCGGGGCTGAACAATTCCCTTCTCGGATTCTTTCTCACGCGCATGCAGGGGATTTTCTCCGCTCCTTTGACGGCACCGGATATATTTGCCGTGCTTGCGGCTCTCCTGCTTCTCGTAACCGTTCTTATCTCGGCCGTGACGCTGATCGTATCCCTCGTCTCGGCACGGCGGGCAAAAAGCGCCGCCGCGGTTTCCGGGACCGTTTCCCTTCTCACATATACTCTCTCATTCATGTGGGCGATCTGTGTAAACAGTCTGAAACTGCCTGCATTCAGCGCAGAGGCCGTCGATATGCCCGTCGCCGTCATTACGCTTCTGCTTTTCGCCTTCATGACGGTGTTTGCCGTCCTCGAATACGGGAAGGCGGGATTCTTCGGCGCGGGGATCTATCTCTTCTCCGTTGTTTCCTGCTTTGCGCTCTTCTTCCCCGGGTCCTTTACGGAATCGCACTTCTCCCTTCTCGAGACGTTCTCTGCGAACCCCGTCTATAATTCCGTTGTCCTCGTTACGGTCGCCGCCATCATCGCCATGCTCGTCGTCTCCGTGCTCGGATTCCTGCGGAAGAACAGGGGAAAGCTGATTACCGTGTTTTCCTCCGTGCAGCTTGCCGCCGTCCTTCTGCTCTGCGTTGCGGGCAGCGGCCTCGGTAAGAACTGGAGCCTGCAATTTTTCCGGGACAGCTCTCTTCTTCCCTCCATTGTCCTGATCTTTGCCTCCCTCGGCTCTTTGCTCTTCTCCTGCCTCATACTTGCGGTCCAACGCAAAGCGAGGCGTTTGGCCGAAGAGGAGGAAGAGGAGGAAGAGGACGAAGAATCCCTCTGCATTGAAGACGAAGAGGACGACACGGACGCCGCAGAAGAGGAGAACCCCGAAGAACAAGAGGAAGAGACGGAGAGCGAACCTGCGGAAGAGGCGGAAATCATCCTCCCGGAAGAGACGGAAACCGGCTGCGCGGAAGAGGCCTGCGGCGAATGCGTTACCGAAGAAGAGACCTCCGCCGTGGCCGCGGAGGAAATATCCGTTCCCGAAAAAGAGATGAGCGCGTTCGAGCGTGAAATGCTTATGTTTGCGGAAAAAGGCACGGAAGCGGCGGGGACGGAAGAGGAAAGCATTCCTGCCGCCGCGCCCTACACGCCGCCCGCGCCCACATTCCGTCCCATCAACGTCTACACCGATCCCTCGATGCAGTACGTCTACGATCCCTTCATCAACGAACTTACGCCCGAAGAGAAGAATGAATTCGGCGATCTGTTCATTGCCTGCAAGTCGGGCAAATACGGGGATCTTCCCGTCTACCATATCGGCGGGGACAACAGGGAATTTTTCGACAAAGTGTGGATCCGCTACGGCCTCTATGAAATGTCTGCGAATCTTCGCGATAAGCTCTTCAACTACCTCAAAAGGTACAGAAGCAAACAACAATAACGCAATACGAACAGCCCCCTCGGCTCTGAGGGGGCTGTTTTTTTATAATATCGGTATCATTTTCGGGGCTTTACGGCGATGTTCGCTTCGTCGAGCTGTTTTTGCTCCACGGGCGAAGGCGCATTCATCATCAGATCCCGGGCTTTGGCGTTCATCGGGAACGCAATGACTTCGCGGATGTTCGTCGTATCTGCTATGAGCATGACCATTCTGTCTATCCCCGGAGCGACGCCCGCATGCGGCGGCGCGCCGTATTCGAAAGCGTTGTAGAGTGCGGGAAACTTCTTCACGACCTCCTCTTTTCCGATCCCCACGAGGGAGAAAGCCTTCAGCATGATCCCGGGATCATGGTTCCTGACGGCTCCCGACGAAAGTTCCACGCCGTTACAGACGATGTCGTACTGGTAGGCGAGGATTTTCAAGGGGTCCTGCGCAAAGGCATTCATTCCGCCCTGCGGCATGGAAAACGGATTATGGCAGAATTCGAGCCGCCCGCTCTCCTCTCCGATCTCATACATCGGGAAGTCGACGATCCAACAGAAGCGGTAGACGTTCTTTTCGAGCAGATCGAGCCCCGTGCCGAGCATGGTCCGCAGGATACCCGCGCGCTTTTGCGCGGTTTGCAGCTTGTCTTCCCCGACAAGGGCAAAAAAAGCGTTCTTCGTGACCCCGAACGCGCTCTTCCACGCGCCGATATTCTCCGCAACGAACTTTGCGATCCCGCCCGCGGGAGCGCCGTTTTCGTCGAGCTTGAACCAATACATCGTGCCGCCTTCGGTCTTTATCCCGAAGTCCGCGGCGGTCTTATCTATCCACTTCCGCGCGACGTTTACGCCCGTCACGCAGATCGCCTTGACATGCTTTTGCATCAACGGGCCGAAACCGCAGCCCGCAACGAGTTCCGTGACGTCCCTGACGAGGAGCGGGTTGCGGAGGTCGGGCTTATCCGTACCGTAATCTTCGAGCGCGGTAAGGTAGGGAATGCGGCGGAAAGGGGGCTTATCTGCCTCCCACCCGGAATACTTCGCGAACACGGGCGGAAGGACGTTTTCGAGCACGGCAAAAACCTCTTCCTGCCCCGCAAAGGCCATCTCGATATCGAGCTGATAGAACTCCCCGGGAGAACGGTCGGCACGGGCGTCCTCATCGCGGAAACAGGGCGCAATCTGGAAATATTTATCGAAGCCCGAGCACATCAACAACTGCTTATATTGCTGGGGGGCCTGAGGGAGCGCATAGAACTCCCCGGGATAGAGACGGCTGGGAACAATGTAGTCCCGCGCGCCTTCGGGGGAAGAGCTTGTAAGAATGGGCGTGGAGATCTCCGTAAAACCCTGCTCCGCCATGAGTTTTCTCAAATCTTCGATGATGTGCGAACGGAGCACGATCTTGTCGCGCACGGCGGGATTCCTCAGGTCGAGAAAGCGGTAGCGAAGGCGGATGTCCTCCCCCGCTTCCGCCGAACGGGAAATTTCAAAGGGAAGCGTGGGCGTCAGACGCCTGCCGAGGACTTCCACTTTTTCCGGGACGATCTCGATGAGGCCCGTCGGAATCTTTTCATTGGGAGAAGAGCGAAGGACCACGGTCCCCTCGACGGAGACGGTGGATTCCGTGGGAATATCGCGGAGCAGGGAAAGGCACGGCTCACTCTCCGCCACGACCTGCGTCGTGCCGTAAAAATCGCGGATGACGGCAAAAAGAAGGCCGCCCTTGTCGCGTTTGCTGTCGAGCCAGCCCGCAATCCTGACTTTTTTTCCTTCGTCGGAGGCGCGGAGTTCGTTGCAATTGTGTGTTCTGAATGACATAAAATTACCTATCTGTAAGTTTTTTCCTTTATTGTATTCCTGCCTTACGAAAAAGTCAAGTTATTCGTTGTAAAAGCAGAGTTTGCCGTCCTGTACGTCCGCCGTCACATTGCCTGCGTGGAGTTCACCCTTTAAGAGCTCCTCCGAAAGGCCGTCCTCCACCAATTTCTGCACCGTGCGCTTCAGGGGACGGGCGCCGTACTCGTCGGAATACCCCCTCTCGACGATGAGATCCTTGGCCGCCGCCGTCACCGTGAGGCGTATCTTTTGCCCCTCGAGCCGCTTATTGAGCCCCGCGAGGAGTTTATCGCAGATGACGGAGGCATTTTCCTTGGTCAGCTTGTGGAAGATAATGACGTCGTCGAGCCTGTTCAAAAATTCGGGACGGAACTGTTTTTTGAGCGCCTCGTCGATATCTTTGCGCATGTTCTCGTATGCGCCCTTTTCGTCCTCCGCGCCAAAGCCCAGGGAGGTCTCCTTCACGGCATGTGCGCCGACATTCGACGTCAGAATAATGACGGTGTTTTTGAAATTGACGGTACGCCCTCTGCTGTCGGTAAGCCGCCCGTCGTCAAGAATCTGCAGGAGAAGATTGAAGATGTCGGGGTGGGCCTTCTCCACTTCGTCGAAGAGGACGACGGAATAGGGTTTTTTTCGCACCTTTCCCGTCAGATAGCCCTCGCCTTCGTCGTATCCGACGTAACCCGGGGCCGCGCCGATGAGTTTGGAGACCGAACTCTTATCCATGTATTCGGACATATCGAGGCGAATCATCATCGATTCGTCGCCGAACATGCTCTCCGCGAGGGCCTTGCACAGGTCGGTCTTGCCGACGCCCGTCGGCCCCACGAAGATGAAAGAGCCGATGGGACGGCCGGGGTCCTTGAGGCCCGCCCTCGCCCTGCGGATGGCCTTTGCAACGGCCGAGACGGCCTCGTCTTGCCCGACGATACGGCGGTGAAGTTCCTCTTCGAGGTGCAAAAGGCGCTCACTCTCCTTTTCGTTCAGCTTCGAGAGGGGCACGCCCGAGCGGTCCGAAACGATTTCCGCGATCTCCTCCGCGCCGATCCTGATGTTTGCGCGGCTCTTCGCCATACGCCACTCGCGGCGCATGGTGTTGACCTTTTCCGTCAGCTCCCTCACTTCGCGCGCGAGCTCCGCCTCGTTCTCGTCCCCCCATTTCCTCGCCTTTTCCCTGTCGGAAGTAAGCCGCACAAGCCTGTCTTCCGCCTCATGCAACTCCGCGGGACCGTTATAGGCGTTGAGACGGGCGCGGGAGGCCGCTTCATCTATGAGGTCGATGGCCTTATCGGGCAAAAACCTATCTGTTATGTAACGGTCCGAAAGCTTTGCCGCCGCTTCGATGGCCTCCTCGGTGATGATGACATTGTGATGCGCCTCGTACTTGTCGCGCACGCCGCGGAGAATGATGATCGTGTCTTCGACGGAGGGCTGGTCAACCATGACGGGAGTGAAACGGCGTTCAAGGGCGGGGTCTTTTTCGATATAACGGTACTCCTCGACGGTCGTTGCGCCGATCGTCTGGAGTTCCCCGCGTGCGAGCATGGGCTTGAGGATATTGGAAGCGTCCATCGTCCCGTCCGAGGAACTGCCCGCCCCCACAATGGTGTGGATCTCATCGATAAAGAGGATGATGTTCTTGTCCGCCATGATGGTATCGACAATGTTTTTCAGCCTTTCTTCAAAGTCGCCGCGGTAGCGCGTACCCGCGAGAAGTCCCGTTAAATTCAGAGAAAACACAATCTTATCACTCAGTAAGTCGGGGACTTCACCGTTCGCAACGGCCTGCGCAAGGCCCTCGACGACGGCGCTCTTCCCGACGCCCGGTTCACCGATGAGAACGGGGTTGTTTTTCGTCCGTCTCGATAAGATCTGGATGACTTTCTCAATCTCCTTGCGGCGGCCGATGACGGGATCGAGCTTTCCCTCGCGCGCCTTCATGGTGAGATCCACGCCGTAGGGCAGGAGCTTTTCGTCCACGATGGGAACGTGGCGGTAACCGGTGCGCTTGGTTTCATGCTCCCCGCCCTCCGCAGGCGCCGTCCCGGGCGCATAAGCCGCGCCGCCGATGAAGGACTCCGTCCGCTGAATAAGGAGAGGCAAATCGATGCGCATGCGCGAGAGAATGGCAACGGCAATGCTTTCCTCTTTGTTCAGGACGGCGAGAAGAAGGTGCTCCGTGCCTATCAGCGCGTCGAAATTGCCGTCCTTGTGGGCGTAATCTCTGGCATTGTTAAACATAATCTTCGTGCGGGGCGTGTAGCCGAACTCGGTCGTCGCTTCGTGCGAAATGGCGTGGCGGAAGAGGTCGCGGTAGACCGTGTACTCCACCCCCGACGCGGTCAAAAGCCGCCCTGCCGTGCTTTCGGGAACTTCGAGCATGGCAAGGATCAAATGTTCGCTGCCGATATAGTTGGTCTTATAGTACCGGGCGATTTTATCCGCCTGCTGCTCGACCTGTTTCAAATGATCCGAATAAAATTTGTTATCCAAAACAAACTCCTTTTATACAACGATCTCCATCCTGCGCATGGCTTTGTTCGTCTGTTCGGCGCGGTAAGCGGAACGCTCGTCCTCCGAGAGGGTGCGGCCGTTGAGATGGTTGATGTTCGCGGGGCGCATCGCAACGATATGGTCGTCAAGCTCCGCCAAAATTTCTTCTTCCGTCCTGTCCGTGCTTAAATATCCGAACAGAATGCCAAGCTTGAAATCGGCCGTAAGTTCCATGAACTCTTTCATGCCGAGGAGACAGCAATTCGCCAGAATCCCGTACGCGCGCAGGACGCGGTCGCGCAGGGCATTGCCTTCCTCCGCTTTCATGTTCTCCCGTTCGCGCAGTTCGAACTGCACGATGAGTTTCACCGCTTTCTCTACCGCGGACAAAATTTCCGTCTCCGAAAAGCCGAGCGTCACCTCATTCGAAATCTGGAAGAGGTCGCCCTCCGCCCCGCTGCCCTCGCCCGACGCGCCGCGCACGGTAAGGCCAAGGCGGTTGAGCTCGGGGACAATGCGTTTCATCTGCCCCCGCCGCGAAACCGCAGGCAAAAACATCATGACGGAGGCCCGCATGCCCGTGCCCAGGTTTGTGGGGCAGGCCGTAAGATACCCGAACTCCCTGTCGAAAGCGAAGGGAATGGATTCGGAAATGACGTCGTCGATGCCCGTTATGCGTTCATAGGCCTTCCTTAGGTCATAGCCGCGGGTGAAATACTGTTCGCGGATGTGGTCTTCCTCGTTGATCATGACGGAAATGCTCTCGTCGGGGGTGATGAGCGCGGCAGAAATGTCGCTGTGGCGGACAAGGTCGCGCGAGATGAGGTTGCGCTCGACGAGATAGGCCGCCCGCTCTTCGGTGAGCGTGCCGACGTCGTAGAGATCGAATTCCTCGAGCGCGTTCAGCTCGGCGTTGATGGTGCGGACGATTTCGCTGGCCCGTTCCCGCGCATGCGGACTCAAAAGCAGCCTGTCGGGAAAGGGACAGTCCTTGAAATTTCTTGCAAGGCGGATGCGCGAAGATACCGCCACGCTCTCGTAAGAGATGTTCATTCTTCCCCTCCGCTGAGTCTTTGAATGACGGAAAGACGGTAACGGATCCGCTGTTCCATAAATCTGTCGCCCGATCTCTGCGCGTCCCTGAGTTCATCCTCGAGCTCCCGCCGTTCTTCGTCGAGAGCGCGGTCGGGATCCTTGCCCGTATGGCGAAGCCTCCCCTGAATGAACTGCACGGTGGGAATGAGATCTTCGCGGAAAACGGAATAACAGTCGGCGCAGCCGAGAAGTCCCGTCTTGCGGAACTCCGCGAGCGTCGCCCCGCACGAGGGACACACGCGGCGGTCGTCTGTTTCGGGACGAACGTCTTCTTTACCGTAAAGCCGACGGTAGCAACCGGGGCACAGATATACCGTTTTCTCCCCTTCCTGCGTCCGCAGGGTATACGCCTGCGCTTGATTTTTCCCGCACTTTGTACAGAGCATAATCTTGACCTGTTTTGCCTCTTTCGGAGCGATTCCCTTCGGATGGCGTTACACGCTATGAATTTCCGTTTCTCCCGTCTTTCGCCCCGCACTTTTCGGGACGGAACTCTCCGAGATACTCGTATACGCCCGCAATATCGGGCAGATGATAGTCGCCGTAAATGCATTGCACTTTCAGGACGGGGGTATCGTTGACCGTATCGCGGGAAACCGATTCGATTTCTTCCCACTTCAGAAAAATGCGTTGTCCGCCCGCTTCCTTCCAGAAAATCCCCTCCCCGTACACCGAAAAAACGCTCTTTGCGCCGAGAAAAGAAGCGAGGCACCGCATGCCAAGAAAGAGGCCGATAACGGAGAGGAAGCTCCCTGCCGTGACGTTCCACCAAATCGCCGCGGGAATACCCGCCGCCGCCACGAGAAAGCCGAGGATTGACATGAGGAGTGCCCGACGGCGCTTGTCCGGAACGGGAACATAAAACTTCGTTTTCGGCACAAATTTTTGATGTTTGCGGATTTTCCTCTCCTCGCCGAGGAGGGAAAGCCCCTCTTCCGCTATCACCCTATTGAGCCGCTCCTTTGCGTCCGTCTGCACGAGGACCTTTTCGTCTTTATCCGCCTTGCCGTTCTTGGCAAGATAACGGGACGGAAGTTCCATGACGACGCTCCACTCCCCTTTTTCCTTGGGAGCCGTGCGCGTACAGACCGAAAACAACCTGATGTCTTCATAGGGAATGCGGATATTTTTTGTGTCCCCTTTGTCTCCGTGGAGGAGAACGGCGCCGTCCCCGAAGGTCGCAAGCGTCCCCTCGCCCACGTAGAAACTCTTTTCCGAATCGCACCGTTCCGAAAAATCAAGCTGCATAGCGGCGGTTTCCGTCAGAAGGCGGGAAAAAAGATATGCGAGCCCGCCAAACAGCGCCCCGGCGGCGAAAAATGCACCGAGAAGGATATAGAGAAGCATATCGGACATGCTTTCGCTGAATTCGAACACGATAACGGAGACGATTGCACCTAAAAATCCCGCCACGGAAAGGGCGAGAAAAATGTAGAAAAATACATTGCATACCGAGCATTTTCTCCGTAAACTTCTTTGAATTTTCTCTTTTTTTTCAGCCGGAGCGGGCACGGCGATCTCTCTCATGATTCCTCCTTCAGGCGCACTTTTTTGCGCCACACGAAATAGATAAGCGCCAGAACCTGCAGCGGCACGCCGACGAGAAAAATAAGCCACATACCTTCGCTGACGCCGCATATCCAAAGAGTCAGATAGATGCACGCAAGAAGTGTCCATATAAGCACGGAGACGGCAATGGCCCGCGTCCATTTCCACCGCCAGATGCCCGAAAAGACGGTGACGACGATCGCGCTCACCGGCACGGCATATGCGAAGGCAAGCCATGCGCCGCCCTTCCACTCGCCCTGCGCGTTCCAGACGATTCCGATAAGCACAAAGCACGCCACCGCAGCGAGCCAAACGATGCCGACGGAGAGAAACGTGATGATTAAACGGCGGAGCCGCCTCTCACGCTTCGGAACGACGGGTTTTTCCTTATGTTCGCGCACGAGATCGTCTACGCTGACGTTGAAGAGCTCCGCAAGCTGCACGAGGATCCGCACGTCCGGGATCCCGTTGCCCTGTTCCCACTTCGAGATGGATTTATCGGAATAATTGAGCTTTTCGGCAAGTTCGAGCTGCGTCATGCCGGAAAGTTTTCTCAGGCGGGTAATATTTTTTCCTATGGTGACTGCAAGAAAATCCTGTTCTTCCATATCCCCATTATAGCTTAAAATATGCTACTTGTCAACAATTCTACTCTCAGTAGAGTAAGATTTTCCGACTCTACCGAAATATTTTACGCAATAGAAGGAAACGCGGAAAGAGTAGGTTGATTTTTGCGGGAGGAGGTAGTACAATCGGGCTATCCCTAAGGGCGGAAGCGGGAACGGCCGCAGCCGCCCGACTCTCCGGATTTTATAAGGCCCGCGGCGAAAGCCGCGGGCCTTATATTGCGGCATGCGCGCCGCATTCTTTGTATCAATCCATATTGTCAGTAAGTTCCGTCGATAAATAGCGGAGGCCGTTATCGGGAAGAAGGACGGCGATGCGGCGGGCGGAAAATTCATCGCGCGCGGCAAGCGCAAGCGCGGCGGCGAGCGCCGCTCCCGACGAAATTCCGCAGAAAAGCCCCTCCGTTACGGCCAACATGCGGGCCGTCTCAAAAGCCTCCGCGTCCGGGACGGCGGCAATCTCGTCGTAGACGGCCGTGTCGAGCGTCTTCGGCACAAAACCCGCGCCGATGCCCTGAATTTTATGGCTTCCCCGCTCCCCCTTCGAGAGTACGGGGGAAGACATGGGCTCCACCGCGACGATATGCACGGAGGGATTCTTTTCTTTCAGGAATTTTCCCACGCCCGTCAGCGTGCCCCCCGTCCCCACGCCGGCGACGAACGCGTCGATTTTTCCCTCCATGTCGGCCCAAAGTTCGCCTGCCGTCGTCATATAATGCGTCATCGGGTTGGCGGGATTGGTGAATTGCGAAGGGATGAAGCTGTTTTTGTACTCCGCGGCGAGTTCCTCCGCGCGGGCAACGGCTCCCTGCATGCCGAGACCGGCAGGCGTAAGTTCGAGCTCTGCGCCGTAGGCCCGAATGAGTTTTCTGCGCTCGGCGGACATCGATTCCGGCATGACGGCAATGACCCTGTATCCCTTTACCGCCCCTACGGCGGCAAGGCCTATCCCTGTGTTCCCGCTCGTCGGCTCGATGATGACGCCGCCGCGGCGGAGCCTGCCCGTCCTCTCCGCGTCTTCGATCATGGAGAGGGCGATACGGTCTTTGACGGAGCCCGTAGGGGAAAACATCTCAAGTTTTGCGAACACATCCGCCCCGAAGCCGAGGCGTTTTTTCATGCGTGAAAGTTCCACCGTCGGAGTTTTTCCGATGATACCCAAAACCGAGGAATATAACATGATATAATATATGACGGAAGCCCGCGGAATTGCGAAAAAACAACGGCGTTTTCAGGCGCGCGGCCGCGGGATCTTCCCGTCCGCTACGCCGCGCCATTTCGGAAAAATCACGGCATATGTCTCATTTTTTGATTTTATCCATCATGTCGACAATATCCTGCACCGTCTTGACATTTTCGACGTCTTCCTCGGGAAGGGTGATGCCGTATTCGTCCTCAAGGGTCATCAGAAGTTCCACGACATCGAGGGAATCGGCCCCCAAATCTTTGACGACTTCCGACTCGGGCTTGATGGCGGAAGCGTCGATCCCCAACTGCTCCGCGAGCATCTTGCAAACCTGTTCAAACATACTGTTTCCTCCTATCAGATTCTGCTTTTGTTTTATTTTACCGTAAATGCCGCGCTTTGTCAATACTCTCCGCAAATTTTCATGCGGCCACGCGCTAATCGCGGAAGGGCGCAAGCGCTCTTTCCCACGCCTCTGCGGAAAAACGCGGATTGGCGGGAGACGTCGATGGCAATTTTTCCGCCATGTCTATGTACTGCGGAAAGTTCTCCGCGAAAAGACCGAACGCCTTGGCGCCGTTGCATAGTATCTTCCCGACGGGCGCGGCAAGCAAAACGGAAGGCACATCGGCGAAAACCGCGTTCCCGATCGACGCATCGGAAGAGCCCGCAATGTCACAGCTTTCAACGACGTCCCACAGGGCGATGCGGCGGCGAAGAAGGAAATCCCGCTTGCCCGCGGTATCCTCCGGGACCTCTTCGCCGAAAATTCCGCACACCGTTTTCCAAAATTTGTTCTGCGGATTGCCGTAGTAAAAAGCGGTTTCCCTGCTCTTCACGGAGGGAAAACTTCCCAGAATCAAAACCCTGCTCCGTCCGTCGAACACGGGCGCAAAGCCCGTAGCGTGCCCCGTTTTCACGGCATAATGCCCTCTTCGAGATTGCCCACCGTGGCGGATGCGGCCTTTTCGAAGTCGAAGCTTTTTTCAACGGCGGCGAAAATATCTTCCCTTCTCAGCGCGGAAAGCTCGGCCATGCGCTTCTCGAAATCATAAATTTGCCCCTTATAGAGCATTTCCTTGCCATACAGGAGCATTTGCGCAGAGGTGTTCTCCTGCGAAAATACGGTGCTTGAAAGAAGCTGCTCCTTACCGCGGGAAAACTCCTCCTCCGAAAGATCTCCCCGCCTGAATTCTTTCAACACGCCGAGCACGGCTTCCGCGGCCTTTGCCGCCTTCTTGGGATTGACGCCCGCATAGACCGTCATCAGGCCCGTCTCCGCATAGTTCGAAGTATAAGAATAGACCGAATAGGCGAGCCCCATTTCCTCACGCACCTTCTTGAAGAGGCGGGAGCTCATCCCGCCGCCCAGAATGACGTTCATGACCTGCACTGCGGGAAAACCCGCATCGCTGCGCGGGACGGAAGGAAAGCCGAAGGCAAAATGCGCCTGTTCGATGGGTTTCCGCTTGAAAAGTTTGTCCGTACACAGAGAAATTTTTTTGGGTCTCTGCCTGAATCCCGTCCCCTTCATTCCGCCGAAGAAAGTCCCGGTAAGGGAAACGGCCTCCTCGATCCCGATGTTCCCCGCAAAGGAGACGACGATATTCTCGGGACAGTAGAGCTCCTGTTTGTAGGCAAACATTTGCTCGCGCGTGAAGCTTTTCACGTTTTCCGCGGAGCCCAGAATATTGCGGCCGTAATTTTCTTTGCCGAAGTAGGCGCGGGAGAGAAGGTCGAGGCAAAGGTCTTCCGGCGAATCCTCGTCCATGTTGATTTCCTCGACGACGACGCCCTTTTCCCGCTCCATCTCCTCCTCGGGGAAAGAGGCGTTGAGAAAGAGGTCCGCGAGGAGTTCGAAACTCTTTCCGGCGTGTTCCGACGTGGATTTACAATAAAAACAAGTCATATCCTTTCCCGTGAAGGCGTTGACCTGCGAGCCGAGAGCATCGAAGGCATCCGAAATTTCAAACGCGGTGCGCGTCGGGGTGCCCTTGAACTGCATGTGCTCGATGAAGTGGGAAATACCGTCTTCGGCGTCCGTTTCATACGCCGCACCCGTGCCGACCAGAATTCCCATCGTGACGGAGAGAAGCCCCTCCATGCGCTTGACAACGATCCTAAGGCCGTTTTGCAATGTTCTGCTTTCTACCATATTAACCTCTCTTGTTTTTTTATTGGCCGAGATTTTCTCCCACCGCAATCGCGCGGAGGCCGTGATCCCTGTAATAAGCCAGAATGCGCGGCAAAACCTTTACCGTGTGTTCCATGGGGTGCATCAGGATCAGGTCCCCGCCCTTCGTATCCTTCGTCGCGCGGGAATAGCACAACTCCTCGTCCTTATCCCGCCAATCGATCGTGTCCTTCGACCACATCACCGTCTTGAGGCCGAGGCTCTCCGCGGCAGTCAGGGTATCCGCATTGTACGCTCCCGACGGCGGCGCAAAGAGGGCGATGTCCCTTCCGGAGGCAAGCGTCAAAAACTCCGCGCTCGTCCGTATTTCGTCCAAATTTTCCTGCAGGGAAAGTTTGTCGTGCTCCTTATGGAAATATCCGTGCGAGCCGATTTCCTGCCCGCGCTTTGCAATCTCCCTGACGCAGGCCACGTTATCGTCTGCCCAGCTGCCCCCGAGAAAAAAGGTCGCCTTCGCGCCGTATTCGTCGAGAATGTCAAGGATACGGCAGACTTCTTCCGTGCCCCAATAGACGTTGAACATAAGCGAAACGCCGTCTTCGCTCGTCCCGCGGTAATGAACGCGGGAATCGATTTCGGATGCGGGGGAAACGGCGGGCAGAAAACATACCGCTCCGAGGGCAACGACGATGAGGGCAAGCGCAAGATTCGTAAGCGCCGCAACGGCGCGTGACCGCTTTTTCACAGTATACCTCAAATGAATACAATTATCAAACGTATTCTATTGGGAAAACGGTGAAATTATGACCTTCGGGCTTAAGGTTTGCGGCTAACGCACCCTCCGTCGCCGTTTATTTCAGCGTGACGACCGTCACCCCGCTCTCGCCTTCCCCGTACTTGCCGGGGCGGAAACTTTCCACATGCGGATGCTTTTTCAGAATCCCCTGCACGGCGGCGCGGACCTTGCCCGTTCCCATGCCGTGCACGATGCGCACCTCCGATAATCCCGCAACGAGCGCCGCGTCGAGGAAATTCTCCACCTCGATCTCCGCCTCCGCCGCAGTCATGCCGATCAGATTGCACTCGCGCGATGCCGCGCCGCGGGATACGAGGTTCTTCACGACTTGCACCTTTTTTTCCTTGGGCGCAGCGGTTACGGAGGGATAAAAGAGATCGCTTATCTTGCTTGTAACCCTCAGATTCCCCACCTGCACTTCGGCGGTATTTTTGTCCTTTTTGAGAGAAATGACAACACCTTCCGCCGACATGGTGCCCACAAAAACCGTCTCACCCGGTTTCAAAACGTCCTTCCCGACGGGCAGCAGGCGCACTTTTTCCTCCTCTTCCGGGGGTTCCGCGCCCATCTTGTTTTTGAGCGTGCGGGCACGTATAATATCGCTCTCCGTAAGCGTTTCCTTTTGAAAAATCTCCTCGATCTCCGAGAGAAGCTCCTCCGCCTGCGCCGTCCTCTCCGCCACGATCCGCCGCGCCTCGGCTTTGGCGGAACAGAGAAATTTCTCCTTCTCTTTCCTGAATTTTTCCTCTTCCCGTTCGAGCGAACGGAGACGGGTATTCCATTCGGCTTTTGACTTTTCGGCTTCCCGCCTCGCTTCCTCCGCGCGGATCCCGCTCTCCTCGGCAGCACGGAGCGTCCGTTCAAAGGAGCGGGCGCCCGCCGATAAATATCCTCTCGCTTCCTCCAGCGTTTCCTCGGGCAGGCCGAGTTTCTTACAGATCGCAAGGGCATTCGAGGAACCGGGGGCGCCGATTCTGAGACGGTACAGCGGACGGTAATCCTCCGCGTCGAACTCCATACAGCCGTTCTCCATGCGCTCCTGTTCATATGCGAATTCTTTAAGCGCGGAATAGTGCGTTGTAATGATCCCGCGGCACCCCTTTTTCGCGAGGGCGGAAAGCACGGCGCACGCAAGGGCCTGCCCCTCTTCGGGGTCGGTGCCGCCGCCCGGTTCGTCGATGAGCACAAGGGAATTCTCCCCCGCCTCCTTCAGGATTTCGCAGATATTGACGATATGGGAGGAAAACGTCGAGAGATTTTCCTCGATGGACTGGCTGTCGCCGAGGTCGCAATATATGCCCGAAAAGACGGCAAGTTTCGTCCCTTCGGCCGCAGGCACAAAAAGACCGCAGGCGGCCATAAGGCAGAAAAGGCCGCACATCTTCAGCGTAACCGTTTTGCCGCCCGTGTTTGCGCCGCTGATGAGGAGAAAATCGTACTCTTCGCCCAAGCCGACGGAGACGGGCACGGCCTTTTTCCTGTCGAGAAGGGGATGACGGCCCCCGAGAATTTCAATGAGGCCTTTTGCGTTGAGTTTGGGGCGGATACCGCCGATTTTATATCCGTATTCGGCAAGCGCATAGTAAAGATCGACCTCGGCAAGAATCCCTATATCCGTTTCGAGACGGCTGCGCATGTCCCCGATCCCGCGGGAAAGTTCCTTCAGGATCCGCTCCGTCTCCTCCTTTTCGTCCAGAAAGAGGTCCGTCAGCTCGTTGTTCATTTCGAGGACCTCTTCGGGCTCGACGAACACGGTGGCTCCGCTCTGGGAGCGGTCATGCACAAAACCGCGGATAAAGCGCCTGTATTCGGCCTTCACGGGAATGACGTATCTGTCGCCGCGCACCGTGACGATGCCGTCCTGCAGATACTTGCGCTCGCCGCCCGTGAGATAGGCACCGAGCCGCGTGCGGATCCGCTCGCCCAGACTCTTGATCTCTCTGCGGATGGAATACAGCTTTTCACTCGCCGTGTCTGCAATTTCATTCTCGTTGAGAATTTTTTTTCCGATGTCCCGTTCCAGATTTTCATCGAAGACGAGCCGTCCGGTCAAAGCCTTCATTCCCCCGACGCGCGGATCGGAGAACGCATGGACGGAGGTATAACATACCCGCGCCGAATACAGCAAACGCGCGGCGTTCAGAAGTTCGGCGTTCGAGAGTGTCGCGCCCTTCGCCGCCCTTTCGAGGCTGTCGCCGACGGGAGAAAACACGGCGGGCCTGCCCGCACCGAGTTCATAGAGGAGAACCGTGGCCTCAGCCGTCATATCCAGCCTTCGGTCGGCCTCCCCGGGGTCTTCGGCGGGAGAGAGGGACAAAACAGCCTCCCTGCTCTCCGCAAGGGCCGCGCAGCCCGCGGCAGAAGATAAAATTTTGTCGAGTTCCAGCCGCACGGCGTGTTTCGTCATACCATACTCCTCTGCGCATGCCCGCGTGTGGGCGCGCCTTCAACCTTTACGGTTTCATCACGGAGCGGGTTTGCCCCGCCTTCACAGTCGAGCGGAGCGCAGTTGAAGACCTCGAAGCGGCAACCGCCGAGCCTGTACCGCCGCAACGGAAACCGCCTGCCTTCCTCATCCGTCAACGTATAAATTTCACGGCGGTCGCACGTACCGCACGTCTTCCCGAAGGGACAATAACAGAGATCCATCACCTTGATTGCCCCCTTCGTAAGCGCAAACGCTCCCTCGGCAGACAGCTTTTTCTGTTCGTCCGCCGAGATCTCTTTGGAGAGGGCAAAGTATGCCGCACCTGCCCGCTTTACCCCGTCGACGGCAAAGCGGTTGGTCAGGTTGAAGCCCGTACCCGCAAAGAGTCTGACCCCGTATTTTTTTGCGAGCGCAATGCCGTAATATCCATCACAGTAGATCCCCCCGAAATTCCCGAGGCAGGGCGCAACGAGTTTCTCGTCCTCGCCCGTGAAGAAGGGCGGAAGATAGAGAAAGACGTTTCCGCCGCCTGCCGGAAGCGCGGAATAATCGTACGGCTTCACGATGTTGATGTCCGCATTCCCCGCGTCCTGCGCTATAAGTGCGCATTTTTGCATCCCGAAAGGCGGAAGGGCGGGCTCTTCGAACACTGCCGCGTCCAACTTTTTGGGCGGATCGAGATACATGCAGAGAGCCGCATAGAAGTCCCGCCGAAGGGCGTTGAGCGCCGCCTTCGGAAGAAAAACGCCGTCCGTCTCCAGAATAATTTCCGGGGAAAGCGGCAGGCCGTCCGTCTTTTGAAAGCAATCTGCGGCCTCCTTTGCGGTGAGCGGAAAATTCCCGGCCGCCTCCAGAGGAGTTTTGCCCGAAAAATCAAATTCCCCGCAGGAAATTTTCGGCGTTTCTCCCGCGAAAAACCGCATATGTAACGTGATTTCCCTCTTTTTCGCGCCCGAGAGAACGCGGGCAGACGAGGCCGTATCGGTCGTCACACAGACGGCGTCGCCGGTTTTCAGGCGGACGCGCGAGCTCAGGAAAAAGCCGCCCTTCCCCGCTTGGGCAAAACCCGCGCCCGCAATCTCTTTTCCGCCGCGCAAAATTTTAAATCCGTCCCCCTTCCGCGGGAAGAAGCCGCTTGCGCAGAAGGGCCTTCCGTTTACAAGCGTGACCTTGCCGATTTCCTCGCCGATATGCCCCTGCACGTTGCGCGAGAGAAGCGTCCCGTCTTGCCCGAAGGCGAGGCCTGCGGTGTAATTTCCGCGGTTATAGGCGCGTTTGAGGTCGGAAAGGGTTCCCTGCCCGGCTTTGCCTTCCACGCATTCTTTTACATATCTCACGGCGGCGGCGCAGTAAGCGGGGCGGCGCATACGGCCCTCGATCTTGAAAGAAACGACGCCCGCATCCAGGAGCTCTCCCACCTTCCCGCCTACGCACAGATCGGAAAGGGAAAGCGCATAAGCGGGCTTTTCATACCCCTCCCTGTCGATAGAATAGAGTTTTCTGCACGGCTGTTTGCATTTGCCGCGGTTGCCGCTGTTGTTCCCCGCAAAGGAACTCATGTAGCACTGCCCCGAAAAGCAGGTACACAGCGCGCCCTGCACAAAGGCCTCCGTTTCGATCATCTTCGAAATTTTTTCGATTTCGGCGAGCGGCGTTTCCCGCGCAAGCACGACGCGCGAAAATCCGTAGTCCCTCGCAACCTCCGCCCCATAGACGTTGCAACACCCGCCCTGCGTGGAAAGGTGCAGTATGATTCCGGGATATTTCGCTTTGATGAGCTTGCCGAGAAAGATGTCCTGCATCAGGATTGCATCGGCGCCCTTTTCCCATACATCTTTCACCGCAGCAAAAAAATCGGCCGTCTCGCCGTCCTTCACGAGCGTATTGAGGGTCACATACACCTTCGCTCCCAAAAGATGCGAAAAGCGGATAACGCGGGAGAGAGCGTCTCCGCCGAAATTTTCGGCTCCCCCGCGGGCGGAAAATTTCTTGAGGCCGAGGTAAATTGCGTCCGCACCCGCATTCAATGCCGCATATGCCGTCTGTTCGTCCCCCGCCGGGGCTAAAATTTCGGTTTTCATCTTCCGATCGTCCGATGAATAAGTTCTTGCGCCGCGTCGTAGCCCATGCTCTTGAGGCGGTAGTTGCGCGCCGCAACTTCGATGAGAATGGCGAGGTTCCGTCCGGGGGAGACGGGAATGACGATTTCGGGCACCTTGATCCCGAGAATCTCCGCATAGCCGCCCTCGCCGCCGATGCGGTCGTACTCCTTGCCCTGCTTCCAGTGTTCGAGTTCCATCACGAGCTCGAGCTCCTTCTCGCCGAGGACGGATCCCGAACCGTACATATTCTTGACGTTGATAATGCCGATCCCGCGCAGTTCCATGAAGTAGCGGATCTGTTCGGGCGCGGTGCCGACGAGTTTGTTTTCTATGTTTTTGAGCAGAACGGAATCGTCCGCGACAAGGCGGTGCCCCCGCTTGATGAGTTCCACGGCCGTCTCGCTCTTCCCGACGCCGCTCTCCCCCGTCAGCATGATTCCCACGCCGAACACATCCATGAGGACCCCGTGCATCGTGGTCTTGGGAGCGAGAAGTTTGGAAAGATAGCCGTAGAGTTGCGCCATGATGACCGTCGTCATCTTGCCCGTGCGGAAAACGGGCGTTCCCGTGCGGCGCGCAAATTCCATCATCTCCGGCGGAACGGGAAGATCGCGGGCAAACACCACGCAGGGAATCTGCCCGCATTCGAAGAGCTTTCCTATCCGTTCCTGCCTCTCCTTTGGCGAAAAGGAGCGCATGTATTCATGTTCCGCCTGTCCGATGAGCAAAATACGTTCCGAATCGAACATGCTGAAGAAACCCGCAAGCCGCAGCCCCGGCCTGTCCACGCTGATGTTTGTAAATGAAAGGATGCCCCGCCCCGCATACAGGACCTCGAGGTTTAAGTCGGATGCGAATTTATCGAGCATGACCGTCTCGTGCGGCAACCAGATTTCATCCATGATTTAATCCCCCAACGCGTATTTCAAAAGCGCCTCGGCGACGCCGTCCTCCTCGCAGGAGGCAACAACCGTTGCTTTTTCCTTCAGTTCCTTCTCCGCATTTGCCACGGCGAATTTCCCGCCCGCCGCCCCGATCATGGGGAGATCGTTCAGCTGATCCCCTATGGCGGCGATTTCCTCCTTCGGAAGGCGGTAGTACTCCGAGAGAAACTCCACGGCTCCCGCCTTATTCTGCCCTTTCGGCATGACTTCCACGAGGAATGCCGAAGAACAGGTGACGAAGAATTCCCCGCCGAGCGCCGCTTCGGTCTCCGCTTTGACCCTGTCGCGCACGGCGGGCTCCACAATGGCCAAAACTTTGACGACGCCGACGGATTTTTCGGCCACCATGTCCGAAAGGTGCGGCATGATTTTTCCTTTTACGCGGCAAATTTCCTCGTAGATGCGGAGATATTCGTCATCCATGTTGGAATAGAAGTCATCCCCCGTATAAACATGGATATGGTATCCGCACTTTTCAAAATAGCGGATACATTTCAAAGCTTGTTCCGCCGTAAATTTGCCGTTTTTTAAAATCCTGCCCGTGCGCACATCGGCAATCATCGCACCCTGATAGGCAACGGCAAGCCCGTCTTCGAGCCCGATTTCCTTGAGCCGCGGCAAAATGGACGACATCATTCTGCCCGTAACGACAGCGAAAATCCCGCCCGCTCTTCTGTAAATTTCAATGGCCTTCCTGTTGGCTTCGGACACCGTGCCGTCGCCGCGGACAAGCGTCCCGTCAAAGTCCGATAAAAAAAGTTTATATTTCATAGATTTTCAAAATAAGTTTTGATACGGCCCGCAAGCTCCTCGCCGATCCCGTCCGCTTCGGCAAGTTCCTTGGCGGAGGCGTGCATGATTCTGCCGATCGTGCCGAACTTCTCCATGAGGGCGAGCCGCTTTTTCTTCCCCACGCCGTCTATCTCCTCCAGAACGGAGGCGAGATTGCGTCTGGAATGAATGTTGCGGAAATAGGAAACGGCAAAGCGGTGTGCCTCGTCACGGATACGCTGGAGCATTTTCAGCGCGTAATCGTGTTTGTCTATCCTGATGCTCTCTTCGCAGAACGGCGTAAACACCTCTTCCTCCTGCTTCGCGAGGGCAACAAGGTCTATGTCCGTAATGCCCATCTCTCCGAAAACGGCCTCGATCGCCGAAAGTTGCCCTTTGCCGCCGTCAATGACGATGAGTTGGGGGCGGGGAAAGCGCTCCTCCTCATCGGTGCCGAGCTTGGAGAGCCGCCGCCTTAAAACTTCCTGCAGGGAAGCAAAGTCGTTCGCCCCCTCCACCGTCTTGATTCGGAAGCGGCGGTATTCGTACTTATCGGCCTCTCCGTCGGTAAAGACGACCATACTGCCGACCTTGTCTACGCCCGAGATGTCGGAAATATCATAGCACTCCATGCGCTTGGGATAGCGCCGCAGAGACAAAACCTCTTTGAGTTTTTCGCAGGCGCGGACCGTCATGTCGTCCCTGTGTTCGATGGAAGATACGGATTTTTCGAGATAGTCTTCGGCATTCGCCGCCGCCATGCTTAAAAGCTCTTTCCTGACGCCGGATTTGGGATGGACAAGTTCGACGTTCCGCCCCGCCTTTTCCTTCAAAAATGCCGCGAGCGCCTCATCGTCAACGCTCTCCTCCAGAATGACTTCATGCGGCGTTTCGTGGGCGGAGTAAAATTGGGTAATGAAGCTCGTAAGGGCCTCCCCGCGCTCCCCCGCGCCCGCGTCGGAATGAAAGGTGCGGCTTCCCTGCATGATCCCCTTCCGCGTGACGAGGAGAGAAACCGCCGTGTAGAGTCCGTTGGTCTCGATCGCCCACACATCCGCGTCCACATCCCTGGGCATAGCGGTGATTCTCCGCTTCTTAAGCGCAGAGAGCATTGCGATCTTATTGCGATAATCGAGGGCGAGTTCGAATTGTTCTTCCTCTGCGAACGCCTTCATTTTCTCCGTCAGCAGCTCCTCCGCCTCCTCGTAATTGCCCGAGAGGAAGGAAAGAACTTTACCGACGCATTCCGCATACTCTTCCTTTGTGCACAAATGCGCACAGGGAGCGGGACAGCGGCCCAGATGATAGTTGAGGCAAGGCTTTGCGGGTTTCTCCCTGACGGCGGAGGCACATGTGCGGATATGATATACCTTTGCGGCAATATCCACAATTTCCTTGCAGTTCACGCCGCCCATAAAGGGACCGAAATATCTGCCGTCCTTCCTGATACGGCGGGTAACGGAGATATGCGGGTATTCCTCCCGCGTATGGACCTTGATGTAGGGATAGGTTTTGTCATCCTTTAAAAGAATATTGTATTTCGGTTTATATTTCTTGATGAGGTTGTTTTCGAGCGCGAGCGCGTCGGCCTCCGTGGGTGCGACAATGTAGTAGAAGTCGGCAATGCTGTCTACCATGGCCTGCACCTTGGGCGGCTTCCCCGAAGAATGGAAGTATTGGCGGACGCGGTTTTTCAGGACCCGTGCCTTACCGACGTAAATCACCGTTCCGTCGCCGTCAAGCATGACGTAAACCCCCGGACAGTCGGGCAGGAGTTTGAGTTTTTCCCGCAATATATTTCCAACCATGATACCATTATATACAAGTGTGAAAAATTTTTCAAGGATTTGCCCGAAAAATTTTCCGTTTCCCGCGCTATAGATAAAACGGCGTCCGCGCAAACCGCGCGGACGCCGTTTCCGGGACCTTGTTTACCCCTGCCGTTACGGGACCCGCGCCCTTGCGGGCAGGTCCTCTCAGTCGCCCAAAAATTCTACGCCTTTCAGGAGAATGTCATTGACGATCTCGCCCGCCGCCATGTAAAAGATGATTTTGCCGTGCCTCTCGCTCTTCACGAGTCCGGCGTCCTTCAAAAAACGCAGCTGGTGCGAGACCGTCGTCTGGTTGATATTCAGCACGCGCGAAATATCGGTAACGCACATTTCGGAAATGGCAAGCGCCGATAATATCCTCAGGCGGGTTCCGTCCGCAAATATAGAGAAAAAACGTACGAGGGAAGAGAGAATCTCCCCGTCCGGAACGTAGTCTTCCACCATATCCTTTGTGCGCCTGTCGAGAAGCAATGTTTCCGCCATAAAAATACCTCCTTTTTATGACAGAATAACATTTGCAAACGCGCACATATGTGAAAGTTTTTTTGTCTTTTGTCAAATTTTGCCGAATTTACAGAATCGCCTTTGGCTCGTAGCCCGCGTCGGTGACCGCGGCAAGAAGGACTTCATCCGGGACTTCCCGTCTGAGCTCGACGATGGCCGTCTTGTTTTCGAGGCTGACCTCCGCCTTCTTTACGCCGTCCACCTTCTTAAGCGCTTCCGCCACATGCTTTTCGCAGTTCCGGCACTTCATGCCGTCCACAAGAATGGTTTTTTTCATAGATACTTCTCCTTTTTGATTGATTTCTTCCGGATAGGGGGAAATGTTTTCTCCCGTCCCCGCCGCAGCGGGAAGGCAGGGGGCGGTTCCCGTTCCGCCTCCCCCTTCTTTGGGAGCGGCCGCGGAGTTTTTTCTCCCGAACCGAACGAGGCGCAGGGCATTCGCCACGACGAACAGCGAACTCAGGCTCATCGCGGCGGAACAGATCATGGGATTCAGCGAGACGCCTGCCCACGCGAATACGCCTGCCGCAAGCGGTATGGCGATACAGTTATAGAAAAACGCCCAAAACAGGTTCTGCCGTATGATCCGCATCGTCTTTTTGGAAAGGGCCAACGCGCGGGGCAGAGCCCGCAGGTCCCCGCTGACCAGCACGGCATCCGCACTCTCGATGGCCACATCCGTGCCGTTGCCCATCGCTATGCCGACGTCCGCTTCTTTCAGGGCGGGTGCGTCGTTGATCCCGTCCCCCACCATCGCCACATAGGCATTCTTCCGCCTTGCTTTCCCGCTTTCGGCTTTCGCCCTTTCGTTTTTCTCTCTCGCCGCCCTGATGCGGGAGAGCTTATCTTCCGGAAGGAGCTCCGCGCACACGCAGGCGTCCGGGGACGGGAATCCCGCCTCACGGGCAATGTGCGAGGCGACTGCCGCATTGTCTCCCGTCAGCATGACGGGCAAACAGCCCATTTTCACGAGGCTTTCCACAACTTCGCGGCTCCCCTCTTTCAAGGTATCCGCAAGGGCGAAGAGCGCGAGGACTTTCCCTTCGGAGGCAAGGAAAAGAACAGTCTTTCCCTCCGCGGAAAGTCTTCCGGAATCCGCAAGCAACGTTCCGTATTCTATGCCCCTGCTTTGCATCATGCGCTCGTTGCCGAGAAAATACGTCTTACCGTTCACGGTGCCGGCGGCACCCTGCCCCGCGATATATGTGACGTTTTCCGCCTCGTATCCGCTGCCGCAGAACTCTGCAATGCAACGCGCGAGGGGGTGGTTCAGCTTGCTCTCGAGGGCACAGGCAATGTGTTTCGCCTCCTCTTCACCGGTTCCGCACGCCTCGAAGAACACCACTTTCGGCCTTCCTTCGGTGAGCGTCGCCGTCTTGTCGAGCCAAATCTCATTTACGGTAGCCATCTTTTGGAGAGCCTCGGCATTTTTATAAAGAATGCCGAGCGAAGCGCCCCTGCCCGCCGCCGCCATTACCGCTACAGGCGTAGCAAGGCCGAGGGCGCAGGGGCAGGAAACGACGAGCACGGACACGCCGTAGGTCACCGCGCCCGACAAATCCCATGTGGCAAAATACCACGCAAGGAAGGTCACAAGAGCAATTCCGATGACGCACGGCACGAAGACCGCGGAGATCTTATCGGCCAGCTTTTGAATGGGAGCCTTGGTGGAGCCCGCCTCGCGCACCATCCTGATAATGCTCATCAACATGGTGTCTGCGCCGACTTTTTCGGCACATATCTTTAAAAAACCGTCCGTGACAATGCATGCGGAAACCGCTTTTTGTCCCCCGGAGAGTTCTACGGGAAGGCTCTCGCCCGTGACGGCGGATTTATCGACAAAGGCATGCCCCCCGACCACCGTCCCGTCGACGGGAATGGATTCGCCCTGTTTCACAATTACGGTGTCGCCCTCCTCCACTTCGGAAAGAGGCACGGTCTGCACCGAACCGCCCCGTTCCACCGTGACGGTATCGGGCGCAAGATCGCGGAGTTTTTCTATCTCCCGTCCCGTGCGCTTTTTCGACCTGTCTTCGAGCCATTTGCCGAGGGTCACGAGCGTGACGATCATCGCCGCCGATTCGAAGTAAAGGGCGTGGTTCGAGGGATCGGTGCAGGCAAGCACGACGCTGTATACGAACGAGACGCCCGCGCCAAGCGAAACGAGGGTATCCATATTCGGCATAAGTTTTATTGCCGCTCGGACACCGCTGACAAAAAATTTGTAATTTATCAGCAGAATTAAAGCCGTCAGCCCAAGCTGAAAGCCGTGATTCCACCACCCGTGCGGCGCGGGCAGCCCCGCCATGTGCGCCATCGAAAGGTACATGACGGGCAGCAGCAGGATGAGCGATAGGATAAAACGGACGAATAACGTCAGAATTTCCCTCTTTTTTTCGGGCGTCTTGCCGTAATCGAAAATGCCGTAGCCGAGGCCCCTGACCGCATCTTCGATCTCGGTTTCTTCCAATGTTTTTTCGTCAAACTCCACTTCCATGCTTTCGCCCATGAGCGAAACCGCACAATAAGTGACGTTTTTTAATTTTTTAACCGTGCGTTCGATTCCTGCCGCGCAGGCCGAGCAACTCATCCCGGTGACGGAATATTTCTTCCTCATGCAATCTCCTCAGGAATATCTTTTAAAGAGATCGATAACTTCATCGAGAATTTCCGTATTCCCCTTTTTGATCTCCTCCACGACGCAGCCCTGCAAGTGGTTTCTCAGGACTACGGCGGAAAGGCTCTTGGCGGACGCCTCCACGGCGGCGAGCTGGACCAGAATATCTTCGCAATATCTGTCATCCTCCACCATGGTCCTGACGCCGTTCAACTGCCCCACGATCCGGTTGACGCGGCTGATGATATTCTTTTTTTCCTCTTCCGAGCGTACGGTCTTCTTGCGTTCTTTGGTATTGCATGCTTTTTCTTCCATATTGTCCTCCATAATACCCCTATGTGGTATATATATACTATAGCATATTCGGAAGCCCTTGTCAAGAAAAAAGCAAAAAAAAAACATAAAAATTCCCGCCTGATTGCGGGAATTTTTATGCTATGCCGATTTCTTATAAACGAGCCGCGGTTTGGCCCCTTCCGTCACGCAGTCGCGCGTAATTATGACTTCCTCCACGTTGTCTTCCGAAGGTATGTCAAACATCACATCTATCATGAGGCTCTCTATAATGGTCCGCAGGCCGCGCGCGCCCGTTTTCAGGCGGATGGCCGTCGTTGCGATCTCCCGTACGGCCGCTTCTTCCACCGTGAGTTTAACGCCGTCGAGCCCGACAAGCTTCTGATACTGCTTGATAATGGCATTCTTTGGCTTGGTGAGAATACTGACGAGCGCATCCTCGTCAAGCGCTTGCAGGCTGACGACAATGGGAACGCGGCCGACGAACTCGGGTATGAGCCCGAATTTCGTAAGGTCCTGCGGTTTGACGTCCTCGAGAAGCGAATAGTCCACTTCGTTTTCGGCCAGCTTGACCTTTCCGCCGAATCCGAGGCCCGAATCGTCCATTCTCGCGGAGACGATCTTGTCAAGGCCCACAAACGCGCCGCCGCAGATGAAGAGAATATTCGTCGTGTCTATGTGCATGCAATCCTGTTGGGGATGTTTTCTGCCGCCCTGCGGGGGAACATTGGCGACGGTGCTCTCGATGATCTTGAGAAGGGCCTGCTGGACGCCCTCGCCCGATACATCGCGGGTAATGGAAACATTCTCGCCCTTGCGCGCGATCTTATCGATCTCGTCGATATAAATAATGCCCCGCTGGGCCTTCTCAATGTCGTAATCCGCGTTCTGAATGAGCTTTAAGAGAATATTTTCGACATCCTCGCCGACATAGCCCGCCTCGGTGAGCGTGGTGGCGTCCGCCGTCGCAAAGGGCACATTCAGAATCTTCGCAAGGGTACGCGCGAGAAGCGTCTTGCCGCTTCCCGTGGGGCCCAGAAGGAGAATATTGCTCTTTTCGATCTCGACGTCGTCCGCCTTTGCGCCGTCCGCCATCGCGTTGATGCGCTTATAGTGGTTGTAGACCGCGACGGAGAGGACTCTTTTGGCTTTATCCTGCCCGATGATATATTTATCGAGCTCTTCTTTGATCTCCGAAGGTTTTTTGAGCTCTATCTTTTCGGAAGGCGCGGACGAGGGCGCCTTTTCGAGCATATCCCTGCAAACTTCCACGCATTCGTCGCAGATAAAGATCCCCTCGGGGCCGGCGATGAGCTTTTTGACTTTAGACTTCTCCTTCCCGCAGAAGGAACAGCGCTGTTCATATTTTGCCATTCTGTTCTCCGAATAAATTTAACGCTTGAAATACACCCTGTCGATAAGCCCGTACTGCATGGCCTCTTCGGCAGTGAGGTAATTATCCCTGTCTGTATCGCGGGCGACATCCTCGTACCTTCTCCCCGTGTTTTCGGAAAGGATACGGGTCATCTTTTCTTTGATCTTCAGGATATGGTCGGCCTGAATTTTAATATCGCTCGCCTGGCCCTGTGCGCCGCCGAGGGGCTGATGGATCATGATCTCGCTGTTGGGGAGGGCATATCTCTTGCCCTTCTGCCCCGCCGCAAGGAGAAATGCGCCCATCGAGGCCGCAAGGCCGATGCAGATGGTGGAGACATCGCATTTAATGTAATTCATGGTATCGTAAATTGCCATGCCCGCCGAAACGGACCCGCCGGGACTGTTGATATACAGGGATATGTCCTTTCCGGGGTCCCTGCCCTCGAGATAGATGAGCTGGGCGACGACGGTGTTCGCAAGCGCGTCGTCGATCTCGCCGGAGAGGAAAACGATCCTGTCCTCGAGGAGGCGGGAATAGAGATCGTAACTGCGCTCGCCGCCCGAAGTGCGCTCTACAACATAGGGAATGAGTACATTGTTCGTCATGGTAATTTCTCCTTATTCCGCCTTGGGTTCTTCCGTACAGAGAACCATTTCGTTGTTCGCAATCAGGAAATCAAAGAGTTTTGTGACCTTGATGTCGTTCTCGATATATTCTCTCTGGCGCGGGTCGAGGGTCTTTTCATACTCCGCGGGTTCCTTGCCTACGGAGGCCGCCTGCACGGCGATTTTTTGGGAAATCTCCTCTTCGGAGGCGGTGATGTTCTCTTCCTTCAGAAGTTTTTCGATGATGAGTTGGTGCATGACCCTCTCCCTTGCCTCTTCTTCGAACTGCTTCTTGTATTCCTCGCGGGTCGTGCCGATATACCGATAGTAATCTTCGGGGCGTATGCCCTCATACATAATGTTCTGCTCCATGCGCTGAAGGTCCGTTTCCTCCTGCCTGTCGATGAGGGCGTCCGGAATCTCCGCCGACGCCGTCTTGGCGATCTCGGTCAGGATGGAATCCTCCGTTTTGTTGCGGGAGCGGCTTTCGGCGTTCTTTTCGAGGCGTTCTTTGACCTTCGCCCTGTAGGCATCGACGCTGTCCGAGCCGAGTTTCTTTGCAAATTCATCATCGAGCGCGGGAAGTTCCTTGCCCGTGATCTTGTGGAGCGTCACGGTGAACACCGCGGGCTGCCCCTTTAAAGATTCCTCATGATAGTCGTCGGGGAACGTGACGCCGATGTCCTTGACTTCGCCGCATTTCATGCCGGCGACGCCCTCCTCGAATCCGGGGATGAAGCTGTGCGAGCCGAGCGTCAGGTCGTAACCTTCCGCCGTGCCGCCGTCAAAGGCAATGCCGTCCTTCTTGCCGACAAAGTCGATATTAACGGTGTCTCCCGTTTCCGCGGGACGGTCGGTGACGTCGACGTCCTTTGCGAGGCGCCTCTGCGTATTTTCGATATCCTTCTCCACGTCAGCGTCCGTAACAGTATACTCATACTTGGAAATTTTTATACCCTTGTATTGCCCGATGGTGACCTCGGGTAAGACGGGGACGGTGGCAATCACGGCGACGTTGGTCTCCGAAAAGTCGTCGTCGAGGGCGAGTTCGGGCTCGCCGACGGCGGTAAAGTTCTCCTTTTCCTTCCCGAGAATGGAGGGATAATGTTCATCGTAGAGGAGATTCAGAGCGTCTTCATAGAAAAGCCCCTTGCCGTAATACATTTCAAGCACGGCCTTGGGTGCCTTTCCCTTGCGAAAGCCGTTTACCGCGTACTTCTTTCTGTTGCGGAGATAAGCTTTTTGGTTCGCCTCGGCCCATTCCTCGGGCGTGAAAACGATCCGGAGCTTGACTGTACTCTTTTCTGCGGGGGTGACTGTGTAATTCATATCTTATAAACTCCTGTCTGAATTTTAGCTGTTGTTTGTTTTTCATTTTACCATAAAACACGGCAAAAGAAAAGCGATTTTATTTACAATTTTGTTTTTTTGGGATATAATGGAAGGGCTCGGAAACAGGGGGACAAAATATGCCTCAAGACGCCTTTACCCTCCGCCTCGCCGCGAAGGAACTCAATGACGGGCTGGCCGGGGGGAAAATCAACCGCGTGAACCAACCCGACAGGGAGGAACTTTCCCTTATTATATACACGGGAAAACGGACGGTTAAACTCATTCTGAGTGCAAATGCATCGGCCTGCGGGGCCTATTTTTGCGAGGACAACAGGGAAAATCCTGCCGCCGCTCCCCCTTTCTGCATGCTTTTGCGCAAATATCTGCAGGGCGCAGAGATTCTCGGCGTGGAAACGGCAGGCTTCGAACGCGTCCTCTTATTCCGCCTGCTCTGCCACAGCGAATTTCAGACGGCGGAACGGGTGCTCGCCGCCGAGATCATGGGCAAGTACTCCAACATAATTCTGACGGAAAACAACATCATTCTGGGAGCGTTAAAGACGGCCTCCCTCGACGGGAACGCGAAGCGAATGATCTTTGCGGGGGCGAAATACACTCTTCCCCCCGCGCAGGACAAGACGGACCCTTCCGACATTGCCGCGATGCGCAGGCTTTTCGAAAACTGTAAGGAAGACAGGGCGGACTTCCTCTTCAAACACGTCCGCGGGCTCGCCCCCATCACGGCGCAAATGATCGCCGAAGGATACAAGGGCGGCGATTTCGCGCTATATGTGCATGATTATATCTTTTCGGACAAGATTTCCCCCCGTCTTATCGAGCGGGGCGGCAAGCCCGCAGACTTTGTTGCAAGGGGCACGGAGGGCATACCTTTTCCGACGCTTTCCGAAGCGCAATCGGAATTTTACAGGCAAAAACGCGCGGAAAAACGCATTGAAGGACTCAGGAGAAAACTTCTTTCCGCCTTGCAAACGGCCAAAAAGAAGCAGGAAAAACAGCTCCGCCAGAACCTCGAAAAACAGTCGGAATGCAAAGACGCCGAAGAGAACAAGACGAAGGGAGACCTTATCATCTCCCGTATCTATACCCTCGGGCGGGGAATGAAGTCCTGCGAGGCCGAAAACTGGGCCACGGGAAAGACGGAAGAGATTGCCCTCGACCCGCGCCTTTCCCCCGCAGAAAACGCACAGGCCTACTATAAAAAATATCGCAAACAAAAGCGTGCTTCAGAGATACTGCGCCCCCGCGAACGGGAACTGCGGGACGAAATTCTGTACCTTGAAAGTCTTCTGGCGCTCACGGAGAGCGCGAAAGAAGAGGCGGACCTTGTAAGTATCGGAGAAGAAATGCTCTCCGCCGGCCTTTTGGCGGCTCCCAAAGAGAAGAAGAAAGCCGCCAAACCGCAAATTTCCTTCCGCACATATGAATGCAACGGCATACGGATCTATGCAGGGCGGAATAATCTGCAAAACGATGCACTTCTCCGCCAAAGTGCGCCCGAAGACATATGGCTGCACGCGCAGAGATACCATTCCTGCCATGTCATCGTCAAGACAAACGGAAAACCCGTGGACGATGAGGTCCTTGCCTTTGCCGCAAGCGTCTGCGCCCTCTATTCCGGTGCGCACGGCGGGAAGATTCCCGTGGACTATTGCCCCGTAAAGTACGTAAAAAAACCGCCCCATTCCAAGGCGGGGTTTGTGATATATTCGAATTTCAAAACAATTTTGGGTGACCCTTCCTTCGTCCGTCCGGAATGAGGCGGCCCTCCGGCAGGCACGGGGCGGCATAAAACGGCCGTTCCGCGGTCCCGCCGCGGGGAGGAGAGGCTGCGGGCGTGCGCATTTCAGCCGCGCGGCGCTCCCCAAAGCTTATTCTTTTCCTCAATGATCTTATCGGTTTTTTCCAGATAGGACGGAATGTCCTTCGGGGAGCCGTACCGCTCGATACGCCCCTCTTCCGAAAACAATTTTTTCGAGACCGCGTTCGCGCCGGCGGCAAGGTTATCGCAGATCTCCTCCATCACATCCACATTATAAACGCACGCCTTTCCCGCCTTCGTCCAGCCCACGTTCTCGTGCGCGCCCGCCATGTACTTCTGGCGGTACAGATAGTACGGTTCATATCCTTCCGCCGTCAATTTTTCCCGTGAATAGGCAATCATGCCGGAGAGAAGCGCGTCGGGCAAAGCGGCAGTCTCCTCCTTCAGTTTTGCACCTTTTTTGAGGCACAGGGTGTGAACCGTGATGTTTGCGGGAGAGAGGGCAACCGCCATGTCGACGCTGTTGCGGAACTCCCCGAAACTCTCGCCCGTGAGGCCGGCGATGAGGTCGCAGTTGATGTCGAATCCGAAGGGGGCGGCCATCCCGAAGGCCGCCATGACGTCGGCCGCCGTGTGCTTCCTGCCAATGGCTTTGAGGGTACGGTCCGAAAAACTTTGGGCGTTGATACAGATACGCGTTACCCCGTAATCGCGGCATATCCGCAGTTTTTCTTCGGTGAATGTGTCGGGCCGCCCCGCCTCCACCGTGAATTCGCAGTTATTCCCGCGAAGGGGTGCGATCATTTTGAGGACGGATTCCAGCTCCTCCGCCCCGAGGGCAAAGGGCGTGCCCCCGCCGACATAGACGGAGCGCAAATTTCCGATCAGCGGCTTAGCGGCGGCAATTTCGCGGCTCAGGGCCCCGAGATAGGCAGGCATATATTTTTTTGTCTGCGCGATGGGCGCGGTAATGAAAGAGCAGTACACGCACTTTGTGGGGCAGAACGGGAGGGAGACAAAGAGGTCCACATTGCCCTCCTTTTTTTCGTATATGCCCTTCTGCCCATCCATGACCCGTCCGACAAGGGCGGTGTTTTCTTCGGAGACACAAAGTTTATCAAAAAGCGGGCGGTAATCCCCCGTCTTTTCGATCGCCCGATAGGCAAGGCGGGTGGGCCTGATCCCCGTCAATGACCCCCACGGAAGCTGTTTTTTGTAATATTCCGAAAGTACCTTATAGAGCGAAAGCTTTGCAAAGCGCTTTATAAGGCTCTTTTTTTCGGGCGCGGAAGAATATTCCTCTTCGTCTGCAAAAGAAAATTTCTTCCCGTCAAAGAGAATATTGTTTTGAAACGTTGTGCCGTTTAAGGCCGTTTCCTGCGAAATATCGTGCGCGGCGGCGCCCTCGAAGAGACGGACGACGTCCATAAGTTCGGGCACAAGCCATGCTTCGGTACATGTTATCATCTGATATTCACACTGTTTTATGGTACCCCACGGGAACCTTAATGTCCTTCAGGGCAAAAAAACGCGTAAGCCCGCCGCCCCGACGGATTTATCCGGAACGAAGAGATTCGCCGGAATTTTCAGTTTGACATTCTCCTTACGCTTACGATCTTATCCTTTGCCGAGAGACGGTTGATGAGAACCTCGATGTCCTGTTTGCTGAGAAGAGATACAGTGATCTCCACGATCGCGCCGCCGCTCTTGTCATAGCGGCCGTTGATGGAAGTGAGCGTGAGTTTCATATCCGCAAGCACAGAGGAGATCGCCGCAAGCGCCGCGCCCTGCTCCTCCGCCGTGATAATGAGCCCCGCCTTGAAGCGCGCGTCCTGCGCCCTGTCCCCCGTCCATTCGGCGGGCTGAAGGCGGTCGGGCTCGGCATTTTTCAGGTTCGGGCAGTCCCGCCTGTGAATGACGAGGCCCCTCCCGCGCGAGACAAAGCCCACAATGTCATCCCCCGGGACGGGAGAGCAACAGCCCGCAAAGGAGACGAGAAGCCCCGTCATGCCCTTGATCGTGACCATGCCCTTCGCATTTTTTTCTTTGAAGGGCTGCAACGTGGGCGTGGGCGCCTCTTTCCTGAAATAATCAACAAGTTTAAAGAAGATTTGGTTGACCGAGACGGCACCGTATCCGATTGCCGAAAACATCTCGTCCTGCGTATCGAAGGAATACTTTTCGGAAACTTTTTTAAAACTTTCCGCCGTCAGGATGTCGCTGAGCTGATACCCCTTGCGCTTGGCCGTGTCTTCGAGCATCGTGCGCCCGAGTTTGATGTTATCCTCCCGCATGGCCTTGCGGAAAAATGCCTTGATTTTCGCCTTTGCAGAGGGAGACTTGACAAATTTCAGCCAGTCCCGCGAGGGTCCTTTGCTCGCGGGGGAAGTGATGATCTCCACGACGTCGCCGAGCTCGAGCACCGAATCGAGGGGCACGATCTTGCCGTTGACCTTGGCCCCCGTACAGCGGTTGCCGACTTCGGAGTGAATGGCATAAGCGAAGTCAACGGGTGTGGCATTCTCGGGCAGGGAAATGACCTTACTGTGCGGGGTAAAGACGAGAAGTTCATTTGAATAGAGCTCCTCCCTGACGCTGTTCATGAACTCTTTGGAGTCGCGGAACCCGCCTTGCAGGTCCATCATTTCGCGGATCCACGACATACGCTGATCGAGCGAGGTCACGTTAACGCGGTTTTCCTTGTATTTCCAATGCGCCGCAATACCGTATTCGGCCGTGCGGTGCATTTCTTCCGTGCGGATCTGGATCTCAAACGGCTGGCCGAAGTTGGTGACGACCGTCGTGTGAAGGGACTGGTACATATTGGGTTTGGGCGTCGCGATATAATCTTTTATGCGCCCCGGCACGGGCTTCCACTTCATGTGGATTTTGCCCATAACTTCATAGCATTCGTCCACCGTGCCGACAATGACGCGTACCGCCGTCAGGTCATAGATCTGATCGAGCGTCTTGTTTTTCGTCTTCATCTTTTTATAGATGGAGTAGAAATGCTTGGGCCGCCCGAACACCTCGCCCGAAATCTCCGATTCCTTCAAAATCGCGTTGATCTCCTCGACGACAAAGTCGACGAAACGGTTGCGTTCCTCAAGTTTCTGGTGAATATTCTCAACGAGAAATTCAAACGCTTCCGGGTCAAGGTATTTGAGGCAAAGGTCCTCGAGCTCGCACTTTACCTGACTGATGCCGAGGCGGCCCGCGATGGGCGCATAGATGTCGAGCGTTTCCTGCGCCATCTTTTGCTGCCGCTCCTTGGAGAGGAAGTTCAAAGAGCGCATATTGTGAAGGCGGTCGGCAAGTTTGATGATGATGACGCGGATGTCCTTCGCCATCGCAATGAAGATCTTGCGGAAGTTCTCGGCCTCCTCCTCTTCCTGCGATTTAAAGACGATCTTATCGAGTTTCGTGACGCCCGAAACAAGCGTCAGGACCTCCTCCCCGAACTCCCGCCGGATGTCCTCCTCCGTGGCGGGCGTATCTTCGATGACGTCATGGAGAAGGGCCGCCGCAATGGTCGGCGCATCGAGGCCCAAATCGATCAGAATCTCCGCAACGGCGCAGGGATGAATAAAGTAGGGCTCGCCCGAGGCCCGCTTCTGGTCTTTGTGGGCGTTTGCGGCAAAATCATAGGCGTGGAGGAGCATTTCTCTCTCCTCCCCGCCGTAAAATTCGTAAATTTTCATGAGGATGGATTCCATATTACTCCTCCTTCATGCGCACAGCCGCTTTATAGACGGAAGAATCCTTCAAATCCTTCTTTGCACCCCGCACGGTGCGGATCACGCCGTCCTCCAGGACGATAAGCCCGAGCTCCCCGAACACGGCGAGGGAAAAAAGCAACTGATCCTCCCCGAAGCCGAGCCCGCGGCAGGCCGAAACGGCCTCTGCGAGCGTTCCGCCTTTGAGATTCGCTCTCCTGACCGCAGCAAAGATTTCAAGAAGATCCTCGCGCCCGACGTCTCTCTTTTTGAGACGTTCGTAGCCGCAGATCCCCGTATTATAATAGCATTTTGCTTTCCCCGTGTTGCAGGGATTCCCCGCGGGCATATCCAGAAAAACGACGTCGCGGTAGGAAGAGAGGTCGCAACCCTCTTCGGGCGCGTAAAGGACGGTGTTGCCGACATTCGGCGAGGAGAGGCGGAACACATCGACGGGAAGCCCTTCGAGTACGGGGAAACTTGCAAGCGTTTCCCGCGAAGAGCACACCGCCGCAAGCCCGTAGCCACAGCTGCGGATCCTCCCGGTGAGAAATGCATTCGTCTCCTCCGTCGTCAACCTCTCGCCCACGGCAAGAGGCCCGATCGTTTTGAGTTGCTCCTCGAACGCGTCAAGTTCCACCCTTTTCCCGCTCATGCCGTCGGCGAGGACAGCGCGGACAAACCCCTTCAAATATTCTCTGCCGCGGAAGACGGATAAATTATATTCAAAAACAATGGTCTTTTTTACGTCGCTCCGCAAAAGTTTCAGATCTTTGGCGCCGCCGAAATCCATGAACGTCATGCCGCCGAGGGGGAAAGAAATATGCGGAGAATCTGCCTTCACGGGGCTCGCGTCCACCTTTTCCGCCTCCACGGCAAAGAGGGGCCGCTTGTTGCCCATGCCGAAAGGTTCCAGCCGCTCGAGTTCATGGGCGAGGCGGTTGGGATCGTCCTCCGTCACCGAATAGAAAAGCGTAGGTTCGAAGTCCTCCCGCGCATAATGCGTGCCGATATATTCATCGAGAGCGGCCTTCAGCTTTTCGAAGTTTTCGGCCTTGACGTTGATTCCCGCCGCCTGCGAGTGCCCGCCGAATTCCTCGATGTATTCCGAGCACGCTTTCAAAGCCTCGAAGATATTGACGGCGTCGATGCTCCTTGCGCTGCCCCGCAACATATCCCCGTGCCTGACAAAGAGAAGCGCGGGACGGCAAAATTCCTCGGCGACGCGGGCGGCGGCAATGCCCACAAAGCCCGCGTTCCAATTCTCCCCCGCGAGCATGATGACATTTCCGTAAGCTCCTTCCGCCCTCGCGGCGGCGGAGACCTGTGCGTACAGTTCGTCGCAACAGCGCTGGCGCTCGGCGTTGTACAGGTTGAGTTTTTCGGCCAGAGACACGATCTCTTCTTTCTCCTCCGTCGTGAAGAGGCGGAGCGCCGCACGGGCATCCCCCATTCTGCCCGCCGAGTTAATGCGGGGAGCAAGGGTAAAGGCCAAAGTCTGCGCCGTGATACCGTCCGAAGGCTTCTGCAGAAGCGCCCCGAAGGCGGGGCGGGGACTCTTTTGGATGAGTTTTAACCCCTCCGCCACGATGTCGCGGTTTTCGCCGAGGAGCGGCACACTGTCCGCAACCGTCGACAGCGCCGCGAAGTCCAGATAGGCATATGCCTTTTCGCCGAGCAGGGCCGTCGCAAGTTTAAACGCCACGCCCGCGCCGCAGAGATTGTCGAAGGGATAGTCGTCACGAAGTTTGGGGTTGACGATGATGCAGTCGGGGAGATGCTCGGGCAATTCGTGGTGATCGGTGACGATGACATATGCGCCCTGCTCCTTGATGTACTCCACAACTTCGGCGTTCGAGATGCCGCAGTCGACGGTGATGATGAGATCGGGAAGAAATTCATCGAAGATACGGTCGACGGCTTTCTCGCTGAGTCCGTAACCCTCGATCCGTTCGGGCACATAGAGATACGGCTCGATGCCGAAGGCCCTGAGTGCGCGCGAAAGAATGGCACAGGCCCCGACGCCGTCCGCATCGTAATCGCCGAATACTGCGACGTTCCAGCCCTCATCCCTTGCCTGCGTGATAAGCTTTACGGCCTCATCCATGCCCCGCATCAAAAAGGGCGAGAGAAAGTGCCGTTTCCCCGGCGAGAGAAAGGCGCGCATCTTCTCCTCCGTGTCCATGCCGCGGGCATAGAGAAGCGAAGCCGTCGTTTCGGTCAGGTACAGCTTTTTTGCAAGTTCTCTTACGGTATTCAGTTGTTCGGGCGTGAATTCGTACTCCCTCACAAGACGTTTCATGATATGCCCTGCCGCGGATATTTCCGGTTTGATTATATAAAACGGCGGGAGAGCCTCCCGCCGCCTGCAAGCCTTGTAACTTAGTTATCGGCCTTCTTTACCTTGCCGGCATACTTTGATTTTTTGCCACGCGAGAGTTTATCGAATGCCCGCTTGACGCGCAAATGGAGCGCGGGGCCCAAGAGGAGACTCTGGTATACCGCCGCAAGAACGGGAATGAGGAGAGGCAATACCATCGCCCTGACGCCCGCCGTAGCCAAAAACCCGAGCAGAATCACCGCGGCCGCGGCAATACCCGCAAGCACGGCGATCCACTTCCATGCGCTCCCGTAAACGGTCTCCATGGCTGTCTCCGCATCGACGGGGGTTTGCGATTCCTTCCCGAGCGTCCGCAGTTTTATGCAATAGATGAGCCAGAACGCGAGGGAGAGGAAAGCGGCGGCCGCCGCGTAAAAGACGGGTGCCGTGGCATACACGGGTATCCGCGCAATCGCAAGGACGGCAAGCGTAAAGAGCGAACCGTGCACGGAGAGCGCGAGGCCCGTAAGGGCACAGCCGATGCCGAAGCGGATCCCGAGATAGATAAGAGCCGCAACAATGCCGACGGCGACGGCGCCCCGCCACATATAGCTTGCACCCGTCGTGACTTTTTCGGTATGCCATGCGGTATAGATCTCCACATAATCGCCGGAAAGCGTTCCGCTCTCCGAGATCTTCTCCTCAAGCTGCGTCTTTACGGCGTTCTGCGTTGCTTCCGGCACCGTTTCCGAGAAGTAGAAGATGAACGCGTTTCTGTCCTGCGTTTCACCCGTTCCCTGCGCCTCACGCATGTCGCAAACGGTAAGGTTATTGCTCCCGAACACTTCTTCGCAGTACTCTTTAAGGGTTGTCTGCATCTCCCCGTCGTTCATCACGACGACGTTATACTCCACTTCCAAATGGGTATTTTCGGGCATTTCCGCCGCTGTATTGAAGCCGAGGAGAGCCATCAGGATGATACCCGCAATGATGATGACCGCGGAAACCGCAAGCCAAACAGGCAGAATTTTCCACGCTTTACGTTTATTCATTTTCGGTTTCCTCCCTCTTGAAGTTACAGAAGGGGCCCTTTTTGGAAGTATATGCCATGAGGATCGCCCAGTTGAAGCGGTTTATGAGAAGCGCGCCGAGCCCGGAGAACACCGTTGTGAGGCCGAACAAAAAGGCAAAGGAACTCAGGGGGGGCAATGCAACGAAGAACGTAAAGAATCCCGCAAGGGCGAGCACGATGTGCACGTCAAAGAGATTCCAGAAGCTCTTTGAGTACCCCGCCTTGACGGAAGAGGCCATCGTCTTGCCCGTAGCGTATTCAGCCCTCGCCTTTTCAAATACAACGACATTACTCACGCAGAGGAGCAAGGACGTCAGCATAAAGGCGGTGAACGTTTCGACGCTGAGCGTCAGGAACGGGATCGCCCACACGCAGAGCACGGTCCCGCACAGGAAGAGAAGATAGGTGTAGAGATGCGCAAATCCCAGAAGATGGTATCTGACGAAGAAGAACACAACCATCGCAAGGAAGAATATGCCGAAAACGATGTACATCCACATGAGCGCATTTTCGCCGTAGAGAGCATGATACGCGTTTGTATCCGCCGCCGTGAAGGTGAGTTCCGTCTGCATGCCGTTGATCGCACTGTCGATAAGGACGGCCGAGGACTTCGCGGAGATTTCCGTGAAACTTTCGTTGGAGATGTACAGGCTGTCCTGATCGATCTTTTCGCTGACCGTAAGCTGCAGCGCGGACTTCTCGCCTACCTGAAAGAAAGCCGTCGAGGAGGAATCCGCGGCGCCTTCCGAAGCTTTGGCGAGAGCCTCCCTGCCCTTCTTCGTGAAGTCGATGACGACGTAGTTCGTCCCGTCGGCGCCCGCCCTCGAATGCGCGCCCTTGATATAGTCGCCGATACTCTCCGTCGCACGGGCGGGCATGATCGTCGCGGCGCTGTCCGAAGCGGAGCCGTACTTCACGGTGAACTCGCCCGTATAAGAAAGGGGTTCGAAAGCTGCCGTATATTTTTGGGGAACGAACACGCGGACGGCATATCCGTCAAACACGCTGACGCGGACGTCCTCGAGATGCAACGCCTCATAGCGGGCGGTAAAGATCTTTACGGCATTGAGGAACTGGTCTTCGAAGTCGCCGTCGGGCCGTCCGTCCGTAACCTTGATTTTCTCCGTATCGAAGTAGAGGTTGCCGATTTTCTCGTGCTGCTCCTCGTATTCCCGTTTATCTTCTTCTTCCATACCCCGAAGGGCAGTGTCATACGCCTCTGCGGAGATGACGCCATCGGGATAATAGACAGCGGAATACCCGCCGCCCAGATATCTGCCGCTCTGGTCATCTGCCCCGCCGTACTGCATACCGAGGTCTGCATCCTTCTCCGTCATCGAGAGAATGGAATTATAGGTCTCTATCCCGTTCGGCAATCCGAACGAAACAAAACATATAAAGCACAGACCGGCGATAAGCAACGTCATAAGCGTCAGGCAGATTGCCGATTTAATTTTGCTCATTGCCTCCTCCTATCCGGAACACGGGCACAGCCCGCCCGAAAATCCTCGGAAAATTCTACTGTTTAACATTATATCGGAAATGCACTGTATCGTCAAGCCGAATTGCAAGTATTTTCTTAAATTTCGCCTAAATTTCTTTCATTTTGCGCATGGCAAGGACGCGCATGGCGCACTCTATGCGCTTTTTCATCATGGCGCAGGTGATTTCGTACGGCTCGTTGATGTCTCCGTTAAAATGGTAGTTGTTCGCGCTGCAGCCGCCCGAACAGATGAATTTCGCAAAACAGTCTCCGCACTTCTTCCGCGTAAAGAGGCAGCTTTGCGCAAACTGCGCCCGTATCGCGGGGTCGAGCGTGCCATCGAAGACGTTCCCCATCTTCCACTTTTCTTCCCCCGCGAACTGGTGGCAGGGATAAATGTCCCCGCACGGGACGACGGAAAAATACTCGTTCCCCGCGCCGCATGCCGAGACGCGCTTTTCAAGGCAGGGGCCGCCCTCGAGATCTACGTTGAAGTGGAAAAAGTTGAATCCTCTCCCCTCCTCTTCCCGCTTGATATACTCGTCGCAGAGGACTTCGTATTCCTTTTCGATCTGCGGCAGATGTTCCTCCCCGATCCGAAGGTCCGGAATGTCCGTGACGACGGGCTCTACCGAGATGGAACCGAAGCCTTGGTCGGCCAAAAAGAGCACGTCCTTGGAAAAATCGAGGTTCTTCGCCGTGAACGTGCCGCGCACATAGTAATGCTTGTCCCCGCGCGCGCGGACAAACTTTTTGATTTTTTCGATGACGGCGTCGAAACTGCCCTTGCCGTTGACCGTCTTTCTGACGGCGTCGTTGACTTCCTTCCTGCCGTCAAGGGACAAAACGACGTTTTCCATCTCCTCATTGAAAAACCGTATGGTCTCGTCATCGAGAAGAAGGGCGTTGGTCGTCGTCGTAAACAGAAAGCGCTTGCCGAGTTTTGCGGCCTCCGCCTTGGCGTAATACACCGTCTGTTTGATGACGGGGAGATTCATGAGGGGCTCGCCGCCGAAAAAGTCAACTTCGAGGACCTCGCGCCCGCCGCTTTCCCTCAAAAGAAAGTCGATGGCGGCCTTTGCCGTTTCAAAGGACATCATTTCGCGCGCGGCATGGTAAGCGCCCTCGTCCGCAAAACAGTATTTGCAGCGAAGGTTGCAGTCGTGGCAGATATGGAGACAGAGCGCCTTGACCTCTTTGCGCTTGACGGGGCGGACCGGTGTTTCGGGCGCTCCCAAAAGCCCCGCTTCCTGTAAGCCGAGAATATCTTCGAGTTCCCCGCCGGTAAGTTCTACGGGCTCCCCCGAAAGGTACTTCGCCGTCCCCGCGTCGCAGGCGTGCAGGCTTCCGCTTCCCGTGTCGTATACGTAATAATCGCCGTGGTATGTAAAGACGTGGATCATAAAACCGAAAAAAAGCGACGCGACGCGCCGCTTTCATCTTGTTCGCGCATGCTTATTTCTGCTCATCGATCTTTTGCTCTTTCGTGATCCGCTCACAGGATTGGTTCCCGACGGTGCAACTCGTCTTACAGGCCGATTGGCAGGTGCTTCTGCATTCCCCGCAGCCCGTGACTTTCTTTGCACGGGGCTTGGCTATGGTCTTGATCATATTGAAATTCCTCGCTTTCCCGAATTTCCACCATTATACAACCATATGGAGAAATTTGCAAGTGTTTTTTCACTCTTTCCGCAATTTCGCCCCGAGAAGTCCTCCCGCGCCGCCCAGAATGGCGCAGACCACGAGTTCGAGAACAAAAAATCCGTCCACATGGAATCCGCCGCCGATGATGGCAAAGAGCAACATCGTCAGAACCGCAAATAAGACGCCTGCACCCGCGCCCTTTAAAAGGGAACGTTCCCCGCGGATGAAGAGCGCTCCCGCGAGGAAGGCCGCCACGCACTTTACGCTCCAGTTGATGGCCGTCACCCCCGCCTGCGGCGTAGAAAAGTTTTTGACGAAGATTGCCGCCACCGCAAGGCACAGCAGGGAAAATACCGTCCCGAAAATCACCGCAAACAAAATTTGCTTCAGCGTATCGAGCAAAAATTCTTTATCCATAAAAACCTCCGCACACCGTAAGGTATGCGGAGAAAATTTTGCTTATTCCTGCGTTTCCTTTCCGCCGTCTTCGGAATTCCGCTCCGCGGGCTCTTCCGCGGGTTTTTCCTCGGGTTTTTCCGCAGGCTCCGCAGGATCCCCTGCGGGTGCGGGAGGTTCGCCGCCGTTCTTTTTTGCTTTCTTGGCGGCCTCCTTGGCCTCCTTTTCCTGCTTGCGGCGGAGTTCGGCCTCCTCCCGCGCAATCTGCGTAGGGCCCTTGGCGTCCGTCTCGTAGATGCATTCCTTCATGAGTTTGACGCGGGATTTGCCCGACGCTTCGCTTCCCGTCTCGAGAATGACGGTGTTGTCGTCGCAGACTTCCACGACGACGCCGCAGATGCCGCCGCGCGACGTCACCTTATTGCCGGGGCGGATAGCTTCGACGGATTCGGTATATTCCTTTTCCCCGGCCTTATTCTTCCTGCCGGAGAGGAAAAACCAACCGATAAGAATGACAAAAAGCGCAATAATGACGATCGTAAAGCCCCAGTTGAAACCGCCGCCGCTCTGTTGGGTCTGGCCGTCGCCGCCGCCGTTGCTTTCGCTTTCGCTTTCGAGCAGCTCGGCATCCATCGTATTATCGAGCGAACAATTTCCGATGCCGGTACCCGAAATTACATAATTCCCAAATTCCATTCCTGTCTCCTTTTTCTATATCATACTATCTGCGGAAAATTTTGGCAAGCAATTTCGGCCTGTTTTTTTCCGTTTGCGGGATTTTCATGCACAAATCATGTCGGATTTTCGTTTTGCTTGGCATAAAAGTCCTTCACGAACTCTTTCAGATACCCATGCAGGATCGCTTCCCGCAGTCCCCGCATCAGCGAATGCAGATAGGCAATGTTGTGGAGGGAAAGAAGCATGCCGCCCATCATCTCCCCCACGTTAACGACATGGCGGAGGTACGCCTTGGTATAATTTTTGCAGGTGTAACAGTTGCAATCGGGGTCGAGCGGGGTAAAATCATCCCTGTACTTTCCGTTGCGTACGACGATCTTCCCCCTTGAGGTCAGCGCCGTGCCGTTGCGGGCAACGCGGGTCGCGAGGACGCAGTCGAACATATCCACGCCGCGGAGGACGCCTTCGACGAGGCAGTCGGGCGATCCCACGCCCATGAGATAGCGGGGCACGTCTATGGGAAGGCGGGGTTGCAAAAAGTCCAGAAGTTCGTACATGAGCGGTTTCGGCTCCCCCACCGAGAGCCCCCCGATGGCAATGCCGTGCCTGACATAGGGAAGACAGCGGTTGAGGCTCTCTTCCCTTAAATCTCTATAAAAATTGCCCTGAACGATGGGGAAAAGCGCCTGATCCGGTTTATCGTGGGCTTTATAGCACCGTTCCAGCCATTTCGACGTGCGTTCCATCGCCGCAGCCGCCTGTTCGTGCGTGTAGCCGTATTCACTGCACTGGTCGAAGGCCATCATAATATCCGAGCCCAAATTGTGCTGTATTTGCATGGCAAGTTCGGGCGTAAAAGTATGGTAGCTCCCATCAACATGGGAAGAAAAGGTCACGCCGTCGTCGGTGATCCTGTTGAGCTTTGCGAGCGAAAAGACCTGAAATCCGCCGCTGTCCGTCAAAATCGGCCTGTCCCAATTCATGAATTTGTGCAACCCGCCCGCGCGGGCGATAATTTCGTCGCCCGGCCTCATGAAGAGATGATATGTGTTGGAAAGGATGATCTGCGAGCCGATTTCCTTGAGATCGCGCGGAAGCATGCCCTTGACGGTCGCCTGCGTGCCGACGGGCATGTAGACGGGCGTCTCGATGTCGCCGTGGGGCGTATGGAACACTCCCGCCCTCGCCCCCGTTTCGGGGTCTGTTTTTTGAAGTTCAAATGAAAAATATTCGTTGTTCATAGACAAATTATTTTTGTCACCCTGCCCCGCCCGCCCGTTCTTTCGCTGACTAAGGGCGGCACGAGCCCGTAGGGCGAAGTAGCTTGCCGA
>CAZTBU010000003.1:0-4922 GCA_964612545.1 uncultured Clostridia bacterium
GTGCCGCCCTTAGTCAGCGAAAGAACGTGCGGGCGGGGCAGGGTGACAAAAAGAATGCCCGCCGTTTCAAATCACGTCATGGTGAGCGTAGCCGAACCATCACTAATCGCGCGAAATCTAAACTTCCCTTCAGTATTTGCTGAACAGCGTTTTTGCACTCACGCCGCCGAGCTGTCCGATCTTGCCCGTCAGAGCATTTACGGCGGAGGGGGGAGCGTCGAGCACCACACTCAACACGGAGACTTTCTTTTCCCTGTAGGGTATCCCCATTCTGCCGATAATATATTCCCCGTATTCGGACAGATAGCGGTTGAGAGCTGCGGCCTGTTCCCGCTGTTCCACGATCACGGAGAGTACGGCAATGCGATTTTCTTCCATAAAAAAACCTCCGGCCCGGCGGCAAGAGGAAACAGACCGTTAAATGCGGCGCAATCTTCATGGATATTTCCTCCTTTGCGGTCAGAACCCTCTTTCCGTTCAGGCAAGATGATTATAGCACACGGCAAGGGGAAAGGCAAGTATTTTTTGAAATTTCTTTCTATCCGCCCTTTTTCGTTTGATAAAAGGGGGAAAATATGGTATAATCTCACGGATAACCGCAGAGAGGTAAGCAATGTTACAAGTCAACGGCGTCAGCCTGCAATACGGCAGCAAAAAACTTTTCGAAGACGTCAATTTAAAATTTACCAAGGGCAACTGCTACGGCATCATCGGCGCGAACGGAGCGGGCAAATCCACCTTTCTGAAAATTCTCTCGGGCGAGCTCGAACCGAACAAGGGCGAAGTCGTTCTCGGCAAAAACGAGCGGATGTCCGTCCTCGCGCAGGACCAGAATAAGTACGACGGCGAAACCGTTCTCCGCACCGTCATGCTCGGCCACAGGCGGCTTGTGGAGATCATGGACGAAAAGGAGGAACTCTACTCCCATACCGAATTCACCGACGGGGACGGGGAGCGTGCGGCGGCGCTCGAGAGCGAGTTTGCCGAACTCGGCGGCTGGGAGGCCGAGAGCGAGGCGCAGACGCTTCTGAACGAACTCGATATCCCCGCGGAATTCCACGGCATGGCGATGGGGGAACTGGACGGGAAGCGAAAAGTCAAAGTTTTGCTCGCGCAGGCCCTTTTCGGGAATCCCGACGTACTTCTTCTTGACGAACCCACGAACAATCTGGACTTAAAGACGACGCGGTGGCTTGAAAATTACCTTCTTGACTTTGAGAATACCATCATCATCGTATCCCACAACAGGCACTTTTTAAACAAGGTCTGCACGCACATCTGCGACGTCGATTACGGGCAGATCAATCTCTTTCTCGGCAACTACGATTTTTGGTATCAGACTTCCCAGCTCATGGCCCGCCAGCAGAGAGACCAAAACAAGAAGGCCGAACAGCGTGCGGCGGAGCTCCGCGATTTCATCGCCCGTTTCGCCGCCAATGCAAGCAAATCGCGGCAGGCAACGTCGAGGAAGAAGGAACTCGAAAAACTGACCATCTCCGATTTCAAGCCTTCGCTCCGCAAATATCCGTACATCGATTTCAAGTATGAACGGGAGATAGGAAACGACATTCTCGAAGTAGAGGGCCTTACCAAGTCCGGATATTTTGAAAATCTGAGTTTCACCGTGCAAAAGGGTGACAAGATCGGGATCCTGTGCGATAAGTCCACGGCCGTCACGATGTTTTACGATATTCTGATGGGAAAGGAAAAAGCGGACAGCGGCACGGTGAAGTGGGGAAAAACCATCTCCGCATCCTATTATCCGCTCGATAACAGCGAATATTTCGACGGATGCGACCTGACGCTCGTGCAGTGGCTGTCGCAATTTTCAAAGGATCACTACGAAGAATATTTGCGCGGTTGGCTGGGCAGAATGCTTTTTTCCGGCGAAGAGGCAATGAAGCAGGCCAAAGTCCTTTCGGGCGGCGAAAAAGTGCGGTGCATGCTCGCTAAAATGATGCTCGAAGGGGGGAATTTTCTCGTTCTGGACGAACCGACCAACCACCTCGATCTGGAGAGCATTACTTCCCTCAACAACGGCCTTACCGCTTTCAAGGGCTGCCTGCTTTTGACGTCGCATGACCAAGAGCTCATGAATACCGTCTGTAACCGCATTATCGTCGTCGACGGGACGAAGGTGTTCGACAAGAACGTCACCCTCGATGAATACATCGACATCGTAAGCTGACGTCCCCTCCGCGGAGAGAGCGGAGGAGCCCCGCGGAAAAAGGCGAAATTATCGCATAAGGCGCAGATTTTGCAAAAATTTTTGTAAAAAGGGCAAAGTATTTTCTTTCATTCTATTGCAAAACGGAAAAATATGTTGTATACTGTAACCGATAACGTGGTTTTACGGAGGAGACGTAATGTTTATAACTTTTTTAGTGCTCGGCGGGATTGTGATCGCCGTCCTCGGCGCAAGTGTGGCGGTCTTGACCGTGGGTCAGGTCAAAAAGAATAAAGCGGCTTCCCTCGAAGCAGGGGAAGAGCCCGCAGAGGAACCTGTTGCGGAAGAGCCCGCAGAGGAGCCCGTTGCGGAAGAGCCCGCAGAGGAACCCGTTGCGGAAGAACCCGCGGAGGAAGATTCGGAAGAACCCGCGGAGGAAGATTCGGAGGAACCCGCGGAGGAAGATTCGGAGGAATCCGACGCGGAAGATTTTGAGGAAGAACCCGAGGACGGGGAAGGAAACGGAAACGTTGCGGCAATTGCGGCGGGAGTTGCCGCCGGCGCAGGCATTGCCGTGATTGCGGGCGGAGCAGGCGAAACGGGCGCGGAGGGTTACGACCGCCGCGGAAAGATTATGCATGCCTATGAAATGTCTTCCGCCATGCGCGAAATTGTGGGTTGCGTCGGCGATATTTACGACGAGAGGATTTACAGGGTTACCTTCTCTTATTCCTTTCAGGCAAGGCTTACGCTCGCAGACGAAGAGACGAGGAATTTTTACAACGATTTTGCGGAAGAAGTCTCTCACTTCAAGAAGATCAAGTTGCGCCAGAGCCGCCGCCAGATGCGTATCGGTATAGGGCGCGACAGGATCGGCGTCATTTATTTCAAGGGGCAGAAACTCTGCGTTGCTTACGCCCTTTCGCGCGACGAAGTCGATTACGACGCTTTGAAAATCAAGGATATGTCCGAGAAAGCGCGATTTGCCGAAACGCCCGCAATGCTCTGCCTGACTTCGGGGTTGAAGTGCAGAAGGGCAAAGATGCTCCTCAACCGTATCGCGGAGAAGTACGGCGTTGCCCGCAAGGACGAATCTTCCTATGAGCCCGAGCCTCTCGTTTCCGACCGCGAAACGGACCGCGAAAAAATCAACGATAAACTATACCGCTCGGGAGACATCAAGATTTTCGCGACGCTTATTCAGTCTTCTCCCGCAGAGGCCAACAGATAACCGTATAACCGCGAGGTAAGACCCTCTCCGCAGACGGCGGGGAGGGATTTTTTTGTTTGGACGCGGCAGCCCCCGCCCCATCGGGGGACGGCAAGCGTTTCCCGGCCTTTCCCCGGAAAGAAATTCGGGAAAATCAAAAAAAATGTTCGCCAAACCGTTGAAAAATTTTCCAAAGAATGGTATACTGTATTTTGACATTATATGCGCTTCTCCCGTTTCCGTCTGCGGAGAAGCGGCGGGAGGAACTGTGAACGGAGTCGGCCGCGGCAACGAGGACAAAAAAGAAAAAAATAAGACGAAGATCGCGACCCGCGAGACGGCCGGAATGACATTCCTGCTGTTCGGCGGATTGCTTTTACTGATCAATGCAACGGGTCCGCTTCTCTTCGGTGATGTGGGCAAGGCGATCGCTGCGTTCTTTGTGGGGAGCGCCGGATTTTACGTATATTTTTTACTTGCCGCCCTTATCTATTTCTCGGTAATTTTGATTTCGGGGAAAAAACTTCTTCCCAAGGGTTTGGCGTTGCGCACGGTTCTGCTTGTAACGGTTGTGTTTCTCATTGTGCATACGGCAACGGCGGAACGTTTCTTCATTGATCCCGCAACATTGCAGGCAAAGAGCTTCGGGGGGTATCTTTCGGATTGTTTTCATGTTGCGGGAGAAAATATTTCGGAAGGCACGGGCGGGGGAGTCCTTCTCGGCATCATCTGCTATCCCGTGCGTCTTCTCTTTCAGGCGGCGGGAGCCTATACCATCTATGCGGTTCTTCTTGTCGCGGCTCTCTGTTTTTTACTGCTCCGCACGCCTCTGAGAGCTTATCTTATCCCCGGTGCGAAGAAGAGAAAGGAAAAGAGAGAGGGAGAAGGAGCGCGTCCTCCCGTGAGTTTTGACGACATTCCCGCTCCCGAAAGGTCCGCTTCCCATGCAAGAGAAGGGGATTATAACGGCGCGCGGTCTCCCGCGGTAAGATCCTCTTCTTCCGTTTCATCCGCAACGCCTTGGGCGGAACCTGCACGCAATGCGCCGCCTTTGGGGGAGTATCCGTACGATGGGCAGGGGAGCGAAGCACGGGAGCGCGGCCGTGCCATTCTCTTTACCGGCGACCCCGCAGATAATTACAGAAATAATCTGATTTTCGATAAGGATTCCCGCTTTAATTCCCGTCCCCGCCGTTCCAGTGTTATCCCGGCAGGGGATCCCTATTCCGAGACATATGCGGCGGGGGAGGAAGTCCGTTCTCCCATGCCGCGCCGCGTCACGGAGGACAGGCCTGCGGCGGCCGACAGCGGTTATTCCTATCCGTTGAGCGACAACTATCCGCAGAGGCCCTCTTATTATGTGCCTATCGTAGAAGAAAAGGGGGGTGATTTTTATAAAAACGACATTCCCGCCGACGTTCCCGAATCTTCGGCGGAGTCCGCACGCCCTGCCGGAGCCTATGATCCGCCCGCGGAGCCATTCCCTTCCGTGGAGCCCGAAGTGCCGTACGGAAGGAGGGACATAAACCCTTCCGGAGAGCCCGA
>CAZTBU010000003.1:5022-101343 GCA_964612545.1 uncultured Clostridia bacterium
AGTGCCGTACGCAAGGAGAGAAATAAATCCTTCCGAAGAGCCCGAAGTGCCGTACAGAAGGAGAGAAATAAATCCTTCCGAAGAGCCCGAAGCGCCGTACAGAAGGAGAGAAATAAATCCTTCCGGAGAGCCCGAAGTGCCGTACAGAAGGGGGGAAATAAATCTTCCCGAAGAGCCCGAAGCGCCGTACAGAAGGGGAGAAATAAATCTTCCCGAAGAGCCCGAAGTGCCGTACGGAAGGAGGGACATAAATCCTTCCGGAGAGCCCGAAGTGCCGTACGCAAGGAGAGAAATAAATCCTTCCGAAGAGCCCGAAGTGCCGTACGCAAGGAGAGACGTAAATCCTTCCGGAGAGCCCGAAGTACCGTACAGAAGGGGGGAAATAAATCTTCCCGAAGAGCCCGAAGATGCGGAGGAAGCGGGAACGAGCCGTATTTGGGACGGGATACGGGATTCAAGGGCAAATATATTCGACGACGGGCCCGCCGAAGATGAAGGCGAGTTTGTTTCTCCCGAGCCTGCGGAGCCCCCGCGCAAAGAGGTTCCCAAGAAGAAAAAGCACGTCTGGAAGAAATACCGCCGTCCCGACCTCAGCCTTTTGAATACATATGAAGATAAACCTGCGCTCTCCAACGAGGAAGTCGGCAGGAATTCCGGGATTATTCTCGATACGCTCCGCCGTTACAAGATCGAGACGCATGTCACGGGGGTGAAGGCGGGGGCCTCGGTCACGCGGTACGATCTCGCCATGCCGGAGACCGGCACGATCAACAACGTCACCCGCTATGACGAAGAGCTTGCCGTCTATCTGCAGGTGAAGGGCGTCAACATGTACGCAAACCCCGAGGTGCGCGGCATTTCTGTGGAAGTTCCCAACGATAAACGCTCCAATGTGGGGCTGAAATCCGTTCTCGAATCCGACGAGTTTAAAAAAGACAGCCCCGAAGCCCTTCTCTTCGCCCTCGGGCAGGATGTCGAAGGGCGGGCGGTGTGCGGAAACGTTACCGACATGACCCACATTCTGGTTGCCGGAATGACAGGTTCGGGAAAATCCATCGCCATGCATTCCATGCTGATCTCCATGCTCTTCAAATACTCTCCCGAAGAGCTGCGGCTGATCCTCATCGACCCCAAGCAGTCTGAGTTCACGCTCTATGAGGGCATCCCGCACCTCATGATCAATGAAATCATCACCACGGCGCCCAAAGCCGTTGCCGCCCTTAACTGGGCCGTCGGGGAAATGGAGAGAAGATATACGCTCTTTAACGAAAAGACCCGCTCCGGCGTTGCAGTCTCCAAGATCGACGAATATAACCAGAATCTTACCGAGGACGAGGAACGCCTTCCCAAGATTCTCGTCGTTGTCGATGAGTTCTCCGATCTCATGATGACAGCCAAGAAAGAGGTGGAAGAAAAGATACAGCGTCTCGCGCAGAAAGCGAGGGCGGCGGGAATCCATCTCGTGCTCGCGACCCAGCGCCCCGATGCCACCGTCATTACGGGCGTCATCAAGAGCAATCTTCCCACGCGCATCTCGCTTTCCGTCGACTCCGACCTCAATTCCCGTATCATGCTCGACGAATCGGGTGCGGAAAAACTTCTCGGCCATGGCGACATGCTCGTCAAGACCACGGGCAAACCGCGCAGGGTGCAGGGGGCCTTCATCAGCGCTTCGGAGAGGCAGAGGGTCATCACATTTATCCGTGAGAACAACGAGAGTTATTACGATGATTCGATCGCCGAGGCCATCGATAAACCCGAGGGCGGCGGGCTGAACGGCGTCGGAGGAGGCGGCGGCGACGAGGGCGTCAACGAGACGTATATCAAAGCTTTGGGCGTTGTCGTAAAGCGCGGACAGGCTTCCATTTCCCTCATTCAGAGGAGCCTCGGCATCGGCTACAACCATGCGGGAAAAATCATCGAGTGGATGGAATCGCAGGGCTTTATTTCCGCCTTCGAAGGCTCCAAGGCGCGTACCGTTCTACTGACGAAAGAAGAATATGAAAGCAGGTTCGGGAGATTTGACTGATGCTGAAAAAAACTTTCGGCATGATTTCTTTGGGTTGTGATAAGAACCGCGTAGACGGGGAAAGACTGCTCGGCGAGATCGTGCGCCACGGCTGTTCCGTCACGGATGACCTCTCGAAGGCGCAAGTCCTCATTGTCAATACCTGCGCATTCTTAAACAGCGCGCGGGAGGAATCCATCGGCGCCGTTCTCGAGGGGAACCGTTATCGGCAGGGCGTGCTCGAAAAGATTGTCGTAACGGGATGCATGCCCGAAAAATTCATCGGCGAACTCTTTCCCGCGCTCACGGAAGCCGACGTCTTTTTGGGCGTGAAGGATTATTCGGAGCTCTTTCCCGCGCTTGAAAAGTCCTACAGGGAAGGGGAGCGCATCAATGCCGTAGGCACGGGCGACGGCACACGGCCCGGGCGGTTTGTCTCCACGTTGCCGCATCTCAAATATTTAAAGATTGCCGACGGATGTTTTAACCACTGTACTTACTGCCTCATCCCCAAAATCCGCGGAAAATACGTCTCCTATCCCATGGATGAACTTCTCGGCGAGGCGGCTTCTTTGGGCGATACGGACGAGCTTGTCCTCGTGGCGCAGGATACGACGCGTTACGGCGAGGATACGGGCGGGAATAAACTCACGGAACTCCTGAAAAAACTTTCCGGTCTCGACAATATCCGCCATATCCGCATGCTATACTGCTATCCGGAAGCCATAACCGACGCTCTGATCCGCGAAATCAAAGAAAATCCGAAGATCGTCAGGTATCTCGATATTCCGCTCCAACACTGCGAGAACAGAATTTTAAAGCTTATGGGGCGGCGGGGAAGCAGGGAGGAGTATCTTGCGCTTTTCAAAAAACTGAGAGGCGAAATCCCCGGAATTGCGCTCCGTACGACGTTTATTACGGGCTTTCCCACGGAGACGGAGGAAGAACACGGGGCCCTTCTGCGCTTTTTGGAAGAGGCGCGTTTTGAAAATTGCGGTTTCTTCGCCTATTCGCGGGAGGAAGATACGCCCGCCTATAAACTGAAAGGGCAGATTCCCTATCAGACCAAAATGCGGCGGAAGAGGGAACTTTATCAAAAGCAGGCGGAGATTTCCGCAGAGAAATTGCAAACCTATGTCGGGAAGAGGATTGAAGTCGTCTGCGACGGTGTGGATTATGAAAAGTCCTGTTTCGCCGGCAGGGCGTACTTTCAGGCGTACGAGATCGACGGGAGCGTGTATTTCACGTCGGAGAAGGCGGAAGAGGGGAAGCGTTATAAAGTCCTCGTCACCTCCGCAGATACATACGACCTTTACGGAAAAAGCGAGGCTGAATCATGAATTTACCCAACAAAATCACGCTGACAAGGATCCTGCTGATCCCGCTCTTTGTGTTCTTTTTCTACCTCGACGTCTTTCCGGGCAGAAAGTGGAACTACATCATCGCGGGCATCATTTTTGTCGTCGCGGCGTCCACCGATTTTCTCGATGGGCACATTGCCCGCTCCCGCGGGCTTGTCACGAATTTAGGCAAATTTCTCGACCCCATCGCCGACAAGGTTCTGAATGCGGCGGCGTTCATTTTGCTCCTTACGCGGCCGTATGTCTTTGAGGTCGGGCCGTTTGCTTATGCGGGGTGCGGGACGATCATCGCGGGCGTGTGCGTTGCGATCATTATCGCGCGCGAACTCATCGTCAGCGGATTCCGCATGATCGCGGCGGGGCAAAAACTTGTCCTCGCGGCAGACATGGTGGGAAAAGCCAAGACGGTGGTGCAGGATGCGGCCATCGCCATACTTCTCATCGTCACCTCTTTCCTCGATATACCGGCGGGTACCGTATTCGCCTATATCGGCATGGGCCTTTTTTGGCTCTGCACGCTGCTTACCGTCATTTCGGGCGTCAATTACATCGTGAAGAACAGGCAGGTCCTTTCGGACAGGGAGCCGTCATGAACGCGGCGGTCATTCTCGTCAATAACAAGTCTTCGCTCTCGTCGGTGAATTTCACGGCCGTGACGGATGCGCTTCTCGCAGGCGGGGTCTTTCTCGATGAAACGGAGATCTTGCCCTACGATGCCCCGTCGGCCGTCACGTCTGCAATCGCGCGGCTTGCCGGGGACCATTCCTTCCTGTTTCTCATCTGCGACGAACCTCTTCTTGCCTCCGCGCGCGAGGCTCTCCGTGCCGCAACGGGCGGGGAATTTACGGAGCGCTCTTATCTGGAGGCAAACAATTGCCTGTGCTTTGTGCTCCCCGCGGGAGAAAAGGGTGCGGAAACCGTCAAAAACGAGACAATCCCGGCCGTAGAAAGCCGCCGTGGGAACAGATACAGCCGCATTTGCATCCGCACGGTAGGCGTTCCTGCGAATCTTCTGCGCACAACGGTGAAAAAGGCCGGGGAAACCGCAGAAGGAAAACTCATCATCCGGGCCTCCGTCTCCTTCGGCAACGGCAGGATAGAGATCATATACGATAAAAATACTCCCAAGATGCTCGCAGACGAAGTCGTGCGCGTCCTTGCGGACGGACTCCGCTATTACGTTTATTCCATGGAGGACGAGGGCATCGAAAAACGTCTTGTCGACGCTCTGAAACTTCGCCGCATGCGCATTTCGACTGCGGAAAGCTTTACGGGCGGCGGCGTGGGGGCGGCGATCGTCTCCGTTCCGGGGGCAAGCGCCGTCTTTTACGAGGGACTCAATACCTACGATAACGGCTCCAAGGAAGAACGTCTCGGCGTTTCCGCTTTTACGTTGAAGCAAAAGGGGGCCGTGTCGGACCAGACGGCTTACGAAATGGCGGCGGGGCTCATCCGCCACGGCAAGTGCGACATCGCAATCGCCACGACGGGTTATGCGGGACCATCCGCAGAGGGCTGTCCCGCGGGCCTTTGCTATATTGCGATCGGGACCAAGGCGAATGTAAGGGTATACCGCCCGCAACTTTCGGGCAGCAGAGAGGAGATCACGAAGACCGCCATTCAGCTTGCGCTCTTTTTCGCCTTCTGCGAAGTCAGATAAATCCGGAAAAACGGTAAGGAGATAGACAATGAACGAAGAAAAAGCCAAAGCGCTCGAAGCGGTACTTTCCCAAATCGAAAAAAGTTACGGTAAGGGCGCGATCATGAAACTCGGCGAAAACGCCGCAAACACAGACATTGAAGTCATTCCCACGGGTTGCCTTTCGCTGGATCTCGCGCTCGGCATCGGCGGGATCCCCCGCGGCAGAATGGTTGAAATTTACGGTCCCGAATCCTCGGGCAAGACGACCGTTGCCCTGCATTGCGTGGCAGAGGCACAGAAGAGGGGCGGCATAGCGGCTTTTATCGACGCCGAACATGCCCTCGACCCCGTCTATGCAAAGCATTTGGGCGTCAATCTCGATGAACTCTACGTCTCCCAGCCCGATACGGGAGAACAGGCGCTTGACATTGTCGATGCGCTTGTCCGTTCCTCGGCTGTGGATATTATCGTCGTTGACTCCGTCGCCGCGCTCACGCCCAAGGCGGAGATCGAGGGGGATATGGGGGAGAGCCACGTCGGCCTTCAGGCCCGTCTCATGTCACAGGCGCTCCGCAAACTTACCGCAATCGTCAATAAGTCCAAGACGTGCGTCATATTCATCAACCAGCTCCGCGAGAAGGTGGGGGTGATGTTCGGCAATCCCGAGGTGACGCCGGGCGGAAAGGCGCTCAAATTCTACGCCTCTATCCGTATCGACGTACGGAAGACGGATATTCTGAAAGACAGCGACGGGGCGGCGGGCAACCGTACGCGCGCGAAGATCGTCAAGAACAAGCTCGCTCCTCCCTTCCGTCAGGCCGAATTCGATATTATGTACGGGGAGGGAATCTCGCAGGAGGGATGCATCATCGACCTCGGCGTACAGTACGAAGTGATCAGGAAGAGCGGCGCATGGTTCATTTATAACGACAATAAAGTTGCCAACGGCAAGGAGAAGATGAGGCAGTTTTTGAAGGACAATCCCGAACTTGCCGCCGAAATCGAGCAAAAGATACGCGACGCCGCCAAGGGCGCGCCCGTCGACTCCATCGCGGGAGAGGAATGACGCGGTACGGATTTATTCACGGAGCCGCCGCGCTTCCGGCGTGACGGAAGGTTACGCGCATTCATTCCGGCCAATCCATAAAAACATGAAATATCAATTTTTGAAAGTTGCCGCGGCAAGTCCCGGCATAAAAGTTGCCGATCCCGCCTATAATGCAAAAAAACTCATTGAGATCATCAATGCGCAGGCGGAAAAGGGGACGGAACTTCTCGTATTCCCCGAACTTTCCCTATCAGGCTACACCTGCGGGGATCTGTTTTTGCAAAAGACGCTCCTTGACGGGTGCCTTTCCGCGCTCGATGAGGTTGCCGGAGCCACCAAGGGCAAGAAAATGCTCGTCTATGTCGGTCTTCCCGTTGCCTATGGGGATAAGATCTACAACTGCGCGGCCGCCGTTTCGGACGGAAAGGTCCTCTCGTTTACTGCAAAGACATATCTGCCGAATTACGGGGAATTCTACGAACAGCGCCATTTTACGGGCGGAAGGGGGCTTGACGGGTGTGTCCGTCTGAAAAACGGCACGGCGGTCATATCGGCGAGCAACATTGTTTCCGATGAGGAACACGGCGTCAGTGTGGCCTGCGAGATCTGTGAGGACATGTGGGCGGCCGTGCCGCCTTCCATAGAGCACTGCCGCCACGGCGCAACGGTCATCGTCAATCTTTCGGCTTCCAACGAGCTTGTCGGCAAGCGGGAACGCCGCCACGGGATCATCTCTTCGCATTCCCGCAAAAATATCTGCGCCTATATCTATTGCGGTTCGGGGATGGGGGAGAGCACGTCGGATATGGTCTTTGCGGGCAATAACATGATATACGAGAACGGCAGTCTTCTGGCGGAGACCGAGCCTTTTTCGGGCGGCGTTTGCGAGGCGGAAATCGACGTCGGCTATCTCCTTTCGTTACGCAGGCGGACGACTTCCTTTGTCACTTCGTCCGGCGATTCTTCCGAAGGGGCCGCCTGTCGCCTCAGTTCCGCTTCCTTTGTAACGGAGAAAGATCTGACGCTCCGCAAAGTCGATCCGACGCCCTTCGTCCCGCACGGCGAGAATGAAATGAAGGAGCGCGCGGAGCTTATTTTAAACATGCAGGCGCACGCCTTTGCGCAGCGGATCGGGACCGTGGGAGCAAAGACGGCGGTCATCGGCGTATCGGGCGGGCTTGACAGTACGCTTGCGCTTCTCGTCGTCTGCCGCGCCTTCGATCTCCTGAAGAAATCCCGCGGGGACATCCTCGCCGTTACAATGCCCGGTTTCGGCACAAGTGAAAAGACGAAAAACAACGCCGTCGCCCTTATGCAGACGCTGGGCGTAAATATAAGGGAAATCGATATCGGCGTGACAGTGCTTTCCCACTTCGGGGACATCGGCCACGATCCCAAAGATGCGGACATTACCTTCGAGAATGCGCAGGCGAGATACCGTACAATGGTGCTCATGGACCTCGCCAACGAGACGGGGGGGCTTGTCGCCGGCACGGGCGATCTTTCGGAACTTGCCCTCGGTTGGTGCACTTACAACGGCGATCACATGTCGATGTATGCCGTGAATGCCTCCGTTCCCAAAACCCTTGTCAAACATCTTGTCCTCACAGAGGCGCAGATCTTGGGCGGCAGGGCGGAAGCCGTCTTAAAGAGTATCCTTTCGACGGAAATTTCCCCCGAATTGCTTCCTGCCGACGAAAGGGGGGAGATCGTCCAAAAGACGGAGGATGTCGTCGGCCCTTATGAGCTGACGGACTTTTATCTGTATCATATGCTGCGGAGAGGGGATGGCCCGTCGAAGACGCTCTGTCTCGCCGGAATCGCGTTCGAAGGAAAATACGACCGCGCAACCCTCAAAAAGTGGTTGGTAAATTTTTATAAGCGTTTCTTTTCCCAACAATATAAGCGCAACTGTCTTCCCGACGGCGTGAAAGTAGGGCCCGTTTCCCTGTCTCCGCGTTCGGATTGGCGCATGCCGTCCGATGCTTCTGCGGCCCTGTGGATCGAAGAGGCGGAAAAGTTGTAATCCAAAGGTTGAGGCCCGCCGGCCCGTCCGGGAAAGCAAAAATCATAAAAAGTGAGGCAAATATGCGTTGTCTGTATTGTAACTGCACAGAGAGCAAGGTCATCGATTCCCGCTCGGCGGACGATGACAGGTCCATACGCCGCCGCAGGGAATGCGTCGGCTGCGGCAGACGGTTCACAACCTATGAGACCATCGAAGTCTCTCCCATTCTCGTCGTCAAATCGGACGGGACACGGCAGGCCTTTGAGGTTACCAAGATCAAGCAGGGCATTATCAAGGCGTGCGAAAAGACGTCCGTCTCTCTTGAAAAGATAGATGCTTTGGTCAACGACATTGCAAAGCAGGTCTATAACTCCCTCGAACAGGAGATCAGCTCAAAACAGATCGGCGAAATGGTCATGGAGGGATTGAAGAAACTCGATGAAGTGGCATATGTCCGCTATGCTTCGGTGTACCGCTCCTTCAAGGATATATCCTCTTTCATGGCAGAGCTTCAGAGCATGATGGAGAAAAAGGAAACGGAGAACAAATAATCTATGGCAAAAAAACAGGTATCTGTCGGAAACGTTCTCCTCGGCGGGGGACATGTTTCGGTGCAGAGCATGACGACATATAAGACGAGCGACGTGGAAAACAGCGTCGCTCAAATTATGGCTTTGGAAAAGGCAGGGTGCGAGATCGCCCGCGTCGCCGTGCTCGATGAAGAGGATGCGCGCGCCATTCGCCTTATCGTGGATAAAATTCACATTCCGCTCGTCGCGGACATTCATTTTTCCGCCCGTCTCGCCGTTCTCGCGGCGGAAAACGGGGCGGATAAGCTCCGCGTCAATCCGGGGAATATCGGAGGGGAGCGGGAAATTTCCCTCGTTGCCGACGCGCTGAAAGCGCATCATATTCCCGTGCGCGTCGGGTCCAATACGGGCAGTATCGAGCCCCGTTTCTATGAAAAGTACGGCCGCAGTGCGAGGGCGCTTGTCGAGAGCGCGCTGTCCGGCGCCGCCGTCTTCGAAGACCGCGGCGTGGAAGACATTGTCATTTCCGTGAAAGCTTCCGACGTCCCGCTCACCGTGGAGGCATATGAACTTCTCGCTTCGCGCACGGAGTATCCGCTCCATGTGGGCGTGACCGAGGCGGGCGGCGGGAATCTTGCCCTCGTCAAGAGCGCTGTCGGCATAGGGTCTCTTCTCATGAAGGGCATCGGCGATACGATCCGCGTATCTCTTTCCGACGATCCGATCAAAGAAGTCGCCGCCGCGCATGACATTCTGCGCGCGTGCGGACTGGAGAAAAACTTCGCCGAAGTCATCTCCTGCCCGACGTGCGGCAGGTGTATGTACGATTGCACGGGCCTTGCCGACAGGGTAAGAAAACGGGTTGAATGCGTCAAAAAACCGCTGAAAATTGCCGTCATGGGGTGCGTCGTCAACGGCCCGGGAGAAGCGCGGGAATGCGATATCGGCATAGCGGGCGGCAAGGAGTACTGCGTCATATTTTCCCGCGGCGGCGCCACGGAGCGCGTGCCCGTTGCCGATGCGGAAAGGGAATTTTTTTCACGGATCGAGGATTTACTTTCATGAAAAGCAGACAGTTTTTGGGCGACATAAGAGAGCGCGAAAATCTGGCGAGGGCGGTCCTCTGCAAGATCACCGTGGAAGGCCGCACCGTGACATTTCACATCATCACCGATATGACATACACGCAGGATGACGTCTCGTTTGCGAAGGCCGTTGCGTCCCGTTATACGCCTGCGGGCTATACGGCGGAAGTGAAACTGATGAAATCCGTTCCCGGAGAGGAGGGGGTAAGGAAAGCGATCGCCGGCTATATGAAGAAACGCTTTCCCGCCGTTGCCGCATTCATATCCCCCGCGGAAATCGAGGTCGTCACGGACAGGAGCGGCGGCCGTTTCTTTATTCCCGTCGGCGAGAACGAAAGGGCGCTCCTTTGCGCAGACGGCGTACTTGACGCCCTGCACGAGGAACTCGAACGTTCCTTTTGCGGCAGTTGGTACGGAGAATTTCGCTTTGCGGAAAGAGAGAACGGGGAGATCGAAAAGACCGTTCCCCCTCCGCCGGAACAGATCCTGCCGCCGCGCACCTTTCCCGTTGAAAATTATGAACCCATCGACGGCGGGGAGCCGGAGAGGGCGATTTACATAGCCGACCTCAAGGGGGAGGCACAGAATATCACCGTCTGCGGAAGTATAACCTTTATGGACGAGCGGCAGACGAAAAACGGCAAGCCGTGGTTTTCGTTCACGATCGGAGACGGCACGGGGTCTCTCCGCGCCTCCTATTTTACGAAAAAGGCGACGCTTGAAAAGATCCGGAGCCTGAAAGCCGGCGACAGCGTGGCCCTTACGGGTGACAACGAGCTTTACAACGGTGCGCTCGCCTTCAGGGCAAAGGCGGTGAACCGCGGAACGCAGCCCAAGGGGTTTGTTCCCCAAGCTCCTCCTTCCCGCCCCGTTCCCGCGCAGTACAGGGCAGTATTTCCTGTTCCGATCGCCGATATGGTGCAGGGGAAACTCTTTGAGGAAGATATTTTGCCCGAGTCCTTCAGAAAGCGGGATTTCGTCGTTGTCGATTTGGAGACGACGGGCCTCAACGTGAATCCCGCCGGCGGACGGATGGACAGGATCATCGAGGTGGGCGCCGTCAAGATCAAGGACGGCAAGATCGGGGAGCGCTTTTCGAGCTTTGTCGCGTGTCCCGTGAAACTTCCCGAAGAAATCGTAAAACTTACGGGCATTACGGACGATATGCTGAGCGGCGCGCCGCCGATATCCGATGTCATCGCGGATTTCTATAAGTTTTGCGCGGGGGCGGAGCTCGTCGCCCATAACGGATTTCTTTTTGACTTTAAATTCATCCGCTACTACGGCGAGAAGGAAAATTACCGCTTCGGGCACCCCCTGCACGATACATTGAACCTCGCGCAGGAACTTTTGCCGATGCTCTCCAATCATAAACTCGAAACGCTTGCCGATAAATTCGGTTTTACCTTCAACCATCACCGTGCCTACGACGACGCCTTTGTCACGGCAAAAATCTTTCTCGAATTCGCAAAGAGGAAGGAGATATGATCCCGGGAGAATTTTTTGCGGGCAAACCTTGCCCCGCAGCGCCGTCCGCGCGGGGGAATATGCGTCCGCGCAACGCCCGCGGCCGCCCTGTAATATAAATTTTTCATTTTGATCTTTAATTTTTTCGATAAACACTTGCAAAAACGGGAAAAATGTGCTAAAATAAAGGCACTTAATCGATGAAAAGAGATTGAGAGCGGGTTTCCGCTCTCAAATTTCTTTATTCGGGGGTAACATGAAGGTAAAACCAATCCGTGAAGTCGTCGGATTTCTGCAGCCCTATGCGGAAGAAGCGGGCGTGGAGATTGTCGACGCCGCATGGAATATGCGGGACAGATCGCTTACCGTGTATATCGATACGGAAGGCGGGCTCGACATTGTCAGGTGCGAAAAATTTCACCGTCTTATCGACGGGCCGCTCGATGAACTCGATCCGACTTTCGGCGAGGCGTATACGCTCAACTGCTCCTCGCCGGGGCTTGACCGCCCTTTCAAATCGCAGAGGGATTTCGATCGCCATTTGGGCGAAAAGGTGGAAGTCCACCTCTATACGCCCATCGGCGGGAAGAAGTACTATGAAGGGGTTCTGAAGGCCTTCGACGGAAAGACGGTGACGATCGGGGAAGAGGAGGAACTCTCGTTCCCGATAGAGAAGTGCTCCAAAGTCTGCCTTCTCATCGAAATTTAAAAAATCCGTTTTTGAATATAAGGAGATTAGATTATGGCAACCAAGGATTATAAGGAATTCTTTGAGGCGCTCGCCGATCTGGAGCGGGAAAAGGGCATTAGCGAGAGCGCGTTTCTGAAGGCCCTTTCCGATGCGCTCGCTTCGGCCTATAAACGTCAGTTCGAGGATGATACGGGCATTGTGGACGTGCGCATCGACCCCGAAAAGAATTCCATACGGTTCTTCCTCATCCATACTGTGGTGGACGCGGAGGAGGCGGGCGAGGGTGAAATGCTCCTTGAAGACGCGCTTGAAAAGCGGCCCGACGCCAAGGCCGGCGATGTGCTTGAAGAGGAATTCGTTCCCAAGGATTTTTCCCGTATCGCCGCGCAGACGGCAAAGCAGGTCATTCTGCAGAAGATCCACGAGACGGAACGCAACAACACCCTCTCCGAGTTTTCCGACAAGGAAGGGGAACTCATGAGCGGTCTTGTGCGGAAAGTCGAGGCAAAAAACGTCTATATCGAGCTCGGAAAGGGACAGATCGAGGGGGTCATGCCCCCGCAGGATCAGGTTCCCGGAGAAAAGTATGTTCCCGGCGACAGGATCAAGGTCTTTGTCAAGCGCGTGAAGAACGGCGGGAAGAGTGCGCAGGTGCTTGTCTCCCGTTCCTCATCCGGGCTCGTGCGCCGTCTGTTCGAAGAGGAAGTCCCCGAAATCAAGCAGGGTATAGTCACGATCAAGGCAATCTCCAGAGAAGCGGGCCGCAGGACGAAGATGGCCATCCGTTCGGAGGACCCCCGTATTGACGCCGTGGGCGCGTGCGTGGGCAATAAGGGCGCGCGCGTCAACGCTATTATACAGGAACTCGGCGGAGAGAAAATCGATATTATCCCGTGGAGCGAGAATCCGCTCGAATTCATTGCGAAGTCTCTTTCTCCCGCAACGGTCATTTCGGTAACCCAGCTTTCCGAGAAATCCGCCGTTGCCGTCGTGCCCGATGAAAAGCTGTCTTTGGCGATCGGAAGAGACGGCCAGAATGCCCGCCTTGCGGCGCGTCTGACGGGGTGGAAGATCGATGTCAAGAGCGAATCCGCCGCCGAAAAACTCAATTTAACGGAATTTGCCGACCCCGCGGAGACGGAGGAATAAATGGCCGAAAAGAAAATTCCCATGCGCACCTGCATTGCATGCAGGGAGGGAAAACCGAAGCGGGATATGCTCCGTATCGTGAAGAATGCGGCGGGGGAAATTTCGCTTGATTTTTCGGGCAAGGCCGCGGGCCGCGGCGCCTATATCTGCAACAGTGCGGAATGCATCGCGCGGCTCAAAAAGTACCGCCTTCTGAACAAGGCGTTCTCTGCGCCCGTGCCCGAGGAGGTCTACGCGCGCATCGAGGAGGAGTACGGTGCAAAATAAGGCGGCAAACTATCTGGGCCTTGCGCGGCGTGCGGGGAAACTTACGCTCGGCGTCAATGCTCTGGAAACGGTAAAGAAATGTTTTCTCATCGTCGCGGACCCCGCGGCGTCGGAAAACTCTCTGAAAACCATAAAAAAACAACAGAAGCGGCTCAAGTGCCCGCTGGTCTTTCTCGGAGATATGGGGGAAGCGGCGGGAAAGAGCGGCTGCGTGGCTGCGGCGGTCAGGGAAGAGCACCTTGCCGCGGCCATCCAAAAGGAAATCGGAGAATAGTGGAAGGTAACGAATGGCATACGAGAATATTGACAAACTGAATTTACTCGCCTCGGATCAGGATACCGCCGCGTTGCAGAAGGCGATTGCCGCCAACGAGAAACAGTTGCAGGAGCTCATGAAAAAACTTTCCGAGCTCGAAGTTGCAGTCGCAAAGAAGCGCGCGGAGGAGGAAGCGAAGAGGGAAGAGGAGCTGAGGAAGCAGGAAGAGGAGGCCGCACGCGCCGCGCAGGCCGCCGCGGCCGCCGCGGCCGCCGAAACCGCCCCCGCCCCCGCCCCCGAAAAAGAGCATGAACCTGCGCCCGAGCCGCAGGAAAAGTCCGCCAAGGCGCCCGAAACCGTTTCCCAAAAGAGAGACGGAGAGGCGGAGCAGGCACCCCGTAAGGCCCAAAAACCCGCACAGAGCGCGCCTTCCGTGCCGCGCAGTACCTTCCGCCCCGAACCGAGGACGGATGCGAGGCCGCAGGGACGGCCGTCCTACACGGGCCAACGCCCCGCACAGGGCAATGCGGGCGCACAGGGAAGGCCCCGCACGGGCACGGCGGGAACGTATACGCCCCGCACGGGCACGGCACAGGGCGCAAGGCCGCCCCGTCCGATGGGCGTAAGGCCCATCGCTCCGCCGCCTCCCGCGCCGTCGGCGAGGAAGGAATCGCCTAAAAAATTCGAAAAGACCTTCGTCGAGCGGCGTCCCGTCAATAAGCGGGCGCTGATCCGCCAGCAGGGGGCGAGCGTCGGCGATTTCGACGAGGACAAGAGCGGTTACCGCAAGGCCCGTTTCGGGAAGAAGGGCGCAAAGCGCGAGACGCAGACCGTCAAGATCGAACATGCCGTCGTCACGGGCAGGGATATTCCCATTAAAGTTCTCTCCGAAAAGCTCGGCATTTCGGCCGTGGAGATCGTCAAACGCCTCTTCAGGGAGGGTGTCTCCAAGACGGTGAACGAATCCATTGATTACGATAACGCCGCTTATATCGCTCTGGAGCTCGGCATTGACCTCGAATACAGGCCCGAAAAGACGGCCGAGGAGACCCTCATCGAGGCGCATGAGGAGCAAAGCGGCGAAAATACGGTTCCCCGCGCTCCCGTTGTCACCGTCATGGGCCATGTCGACCACGGCAAGACGTCCCTTCTCGACAAGATCAGGCAGACGAACGTCACCGAGAGCGAGGCAGGCGGCATCACGCAAAGCATCGGCGCCTATACCGTGACGCTCGGCGAGGGCAGGCAGATTACTTTTATCGATACCCCCGGCCACGCGGCTTTCTCGGCCATGCGCGCGCGCGGCGCGAAGGTTACGGATATTGTCGTGCTTGTCGTCGCGGCGGATGACGGCATCATGCCGCAGACCGTCGAGGCGATTGACCACGCTAAGGCGGCGGAGGTCCCGATCATCGTCGCCATGAACAAAATGGATAAACCCCATGCCGATCCCGACAAGGTCAAGCAGGGGCTCATGAAATACGACCTTGTCCCCGAGGAATGGGGCGGCGACGTCATAGTCGTTCCCGTTTCGGCAAAGACGGGGGACGGCATACCCGAACTTCTCGAAAGCATCTATCTGCAGGCCGAAATGCTTGAACTCAGGGCAGATCCGTCACGGAAGGCCAAGGGCGTTGTTATCGAGGCCAAACTCGACAAGGGCAAGGGCCCGATGGCGAGCGTCCTCGTACAAAACGGTACTCTCCGCACGGGCGATAATCTCATTTCCGGTACCACGATGGGCCGCGTCCGTGCGATGTTCGACGACCAGGGAAGGCAGGTCAGGGAGGCGGGTCCCTCGATGGCCGTCTCCGTGTTGGGTCTCGAGGACGTCCCCAACGCGGGCGATACGATCTTCGCCGTTGAACAGGCCCTCATGAAGAAGGTGCAGGAGGAGCGCAAGAGCAAGGAGCGTGAATCCATGATCCGCGAAATGAAAAAGACGAGTCTCGACGATCTTTTCAGGGATGTCTCCGAGGGCGGCCTCAAAACGTTGAACATCGTCGTCAAAGGGGATGTGCAGGGATCGGTGGAGGCCGTCAGGGGTTCGCTCGAAAAGCTTTCCAACGAGGAAGTCCGAATCAAAGTTATCCATGCGGCAGTGGGCGCGATTTCCGAGAGCGACATCACGCTTGCCGACAGCGCGAACGCCATCGTCATCGGCTTCAATGTCCGTCCGGACAGCAAGGCAAAGACGCTCGCCGAACGTTCCCGTGTAGACGTCAGGCAATACCGCATCATCTATGAATTGCTCGACGATATGGAGGCGGCCCTCAAGGGCATGCTTTCCCCCAAATACAGGGAAGTTTATATGGGGAAGGCAGCGGTCAGGGAAACCTTCCAGATCACGGGCGTGGGCACGGTCGCGGGTTGCTTTGTCGAGGAAGGAAAGCTTGTCCGCGGCGGCAAACTCCGCATTTACCGCGACAACGTGATGATCGTCGAGGGCAATGTCAAGACGCTCAAGCATTATAAAGACGAGGTCAAAGAAATGGCGGCGGGCATGGAATGCGGCTGTGCGATCGACGGCTTCAACGAGATACGTATCGGCGACTATATCGAGTGCTACGTCATGGAGGAGATCAAGCAGTGAAGCGCACCGACAGATTGAACAGCGAATACCGCAAGGAGATTTCCGCAATTCTTTCGGGTCCTTTGAAGGACAGGGAGCCGGATCTCAAGGGTATCGTCTCCGTGACGGAGGCGGACGTCGCTCCCGACTTAAAGACGGCGAAGATATATCTCAGTATCTATGCGCCCGAAGAGGACAGGGAAAGGACATTCTCCGTCATCAGGGAGAATGCGGGCTTTGTGCGGAAGGAGCTTGCGCGGGTCATGCGGATGCGCACCGTTCCGGTTCTTACATTCCTCTTCGACGGGAGCATGGAATACGGCTCGAAGATGGACGAACTTTTGGCGAAAATTCACAAGGACGAGTCATGAACAGCATCGGGGAGATCGCAAAAATACTGAAATCATTGAAAAGCGCGGCCATTTTTACCCACATGCGCCCCGACGGCGATACCCTCGGAAGCGCGTTGGCGCTCGGCCGCGCTCTTTCTATGGCAGGCGTCAAAACGGAGATTCTGAACGAGGATAAGATTCCCGGACGTTTTTCCTTTTTGGAAGGCGTGGAAAGGATCAAGACTTCGCCTTCCTTCGATGCCGGGGCGTATATTCTGGTTGACGTCAGCGCAGAGAACCGTCTCGGCCTCTTGCAGGACCTCTTCCGGCGGGGAATGCGGAAGAAGATCACGGTGAACATCGACCACCATATGTCGAACAGCCGGTTCTGCCGTTACAACTATGTTGCGGAGTGCTCGGCCAACTGCCAGAATATTTACAAATTAATACTTGCGTGCGGCCTGAAGATCGACCGTGTAATGGCCGAGGCATTATTGGCGGGCTTGATTACGGATTCCGGCTCTTTTTCCCACAGTGACGTCGATAGGGAGACTTTCCTGACTGCCGCGGCGTGCGCGGAGGCGGGCGCCTCCGCCGGGAAAATCTGTTATGAGGCCTTCAAGAAAAAGACGAAGGCGCGTGCGGATCTCTATGCCGAAGCGATTTCGAAGATACGCTATTTTTTGGACGGAAAACTCGCCGTTGCGGTTGTGCGCCTCGGCATGCTCAAAAAATACGGCGTGGATCAGGACGCGACAGAGGGGATCGTTGACTTCGCGCTCGAGATCGACACCGTCGCCGTCTCCGTATGCATGATGGAGGTAAAGCGGGGGCAGTACAAAATATCCTTCCGCTCGCGGGAGACGGATGTCAATGAAATAGCGCGCGTGTTCGGGGGCGGCGGGCATATCCTCGCGTCGGGCTGTATGCTCTTCGGGGAGGAAGAAGAGGTCTTGGAGCGGCTGTCTTTCACCGTTTCGCAATATCTGGAATCATGACGGGATTTTTTAATATTTACAAGCGGGAGGGTGTCTCTTCCGCCTACTGTGTCAACCGCCTGAAGCGGCTGGCAAAAACGTCCTGCGGGCACATGGGAACGCTCGACCCTTTGGCCGAGGGCGTTCTTCCCATCGGGGCGGGCAATGCGACCCGCCTTTTCGACTACTTTTTGGGGAAGGAAAAAACCTATCTCGCCCGTTTCCGTTTCGGCTTCACGTCAGATACGCTCGACAGAGAATCCGAAGTAAGGGCTATGGGCATGGTACCGCCGAAATCTCTCGTCGAGGATATTTTGCCGCAATTTACGGGAGAAATTTTTCAGCGGCCGCCCGCCTTTTCGGCCATCTGCGTGGACGGCAAGCGGAGCTACGAGCTTGCTCGCAAGGGGAAGGGCGTCGAACTCCCCGCAAGGAAAGTGAAGATCTTTTCCCTGCGGCTCAAAGAGCAGACGGGGGAGGATGAATTCGAATTCGAAATTGTTTGCGGCAGCGGCACCTATATCCGTTCTCTCGCCCGTGACATGGGGGAAAGACTCGGCACGGGCGCATACATGACGAAACTTATCCGTACGGCCGCGGGGCCCTTCGGGGCGGAAACTTCGGTTCCGCTGGACGGGCTTACGCCCGAAAATCTCGGCCGTTATCTGATTCCCGCGGAGAGCGTGCTGCCCTTCGGGAGAATCGATGTCACGGACGAACGGTTCTTTCACGGCGTCCGTGTGCCCGCGGAAAAGGGCGACGGCATATATAAACTCTACCGCGGCGGCGAATTTTACGGCACGGGCATTGTGGAGGCGGGCGTTTTGCGCCCGGATAAAAAGTTATGCTGATACTGGATTTCAACGGTATGCGGGAGAGCCGCTCCGCTCCCTCTCCGTTCTCTCGGGAAGAGCCCGTTGCCATTGTTCTGGGCGGTTTCGACGGCATGCATTCGGGGCACAGAGCGCTTCTCCGTGAGGCACAAAAGTCCGGGCTTCCCGTTCTGCTCACGACGATGTTCGGCGGAAAGGGGAAGGAACTTTTTACGCGGGAAGAGCGGCGGCGCCTCTTTGAAAAGGCGGGAATATCTTACCTTTTGGAACTTAATTTGACGGAAGATGTCGCGGCGCTTTCCGCAGAGGAATTTTTAATGCAAATTTTTGCGCTTGTTCCCGCGGGCCTTGTCGTGTGCGGCGAAGATTTTCGGTTCGGGCGCAACGCCATCGGAACTCCCGCGCTCCTGAAGGAGATGGCGCCCTGTCCCGTTCATGTGCGGAAGGCCGTGAAATATCTCTCGGAAGAGGACGGTCAGGCGCGCAAGTATTCCGCCTCTTCCTGCAAAGCGCTTCTCGGGGCGGGCGATATGGCCCGTCTCAACGCATGCCTCTGTTCCGCCGCGGATGACTTCTTTCTCTTTGCCTATCATATCGGGGGAATCGTGGAGCACGGGCGCGGGGTGGGCAGGACTTACGGCTTCCCCACGCTGAATCTTGCCCCACCCGCAGAGAAACTTCTCCCGCCCGACGGCGTCTACGGCGGACTTTGCGCCACGCCGCAGGGGAATTTTCCCACCATCGTCAATATCGGCTCCAGCCCCACGTTCGGCATCGCGGAGCGCAAGATCGAGGCCTATCTCGACGGCTTTTCGGGAGACCTCTACGGCGCTGAAGTGGATATTTATCCCACGGAATTTTTCCGCCCCATACAAAAATTTTCCTCTGCAGACGATTTGAAAGTCCGGCTCGGGCGCGATATTGTCCGTCTGCGCGCGGGAATCCATTCAACAAAATAAAAGGAGTACATACCATGATAAAATTCGGTCCGAGCGGGAATTGCGAGAGTTTTTATGCGGCAGGCTACGAACATACCGAGGACGCCGCCCGTTTTGTGAAGGAACACGGCCTCGACTGCTTTGAATATTCCTTCGGCCGCGGCGTTCAAATGACCGAAAAGAAGGCCGCGTCCATAAAAGCCGCCTTCGAAAGGGAAGAAATCGAGATCTCCGTCCATGCGCCGTACTTCATCAATTTTGCCAATCCCAATGACGAGATGGCCGCAAAATCTTACGGATATGTGTTGGACAGCGCGAAAGCGGCGCGGGCAATGGGAGGGAAACGCATCGTCTTCCATCCCGCGGCGCAGGGCGGGGAGACCCGTGATGCCGCCTTCTCCCGCACTCTCGACAGGATAAAATTACTGAGAGATTATATCTATCTCAATAACCTCGGGGACATGATTTTCTGTCCCGAAACGATGGGGAAAACCGCCCAGATCGGCACCGTAGAGGAGATTGCGGAAATCTGCAAAATCGACAAGATATTCACGCCGTGTGTTGATTTCGGCCACGTCAATGCCCGCGAACAGGGAAGTTTAAAGACCGAAAAGGACTACTGCGACCGTCTTGATATTCTCATCGGCGCACTCGGATATGAACGCATGAAGAATTTTCACGTACACTTTTCCAAAATCCAGTACGGCGCGAAAGGGGAAATACGTCACCTGACGTTTGAAGATACCGTCTTCGGCCCCGAATTCGGACCGCTTGCGGCGGCGCTCGTCAAGTATAATCTCGCGCCCTACATCGTCTCCGAATCGGCAGGAACGCAGACCGAGGACGCCATGGCGATGAAGAAGATTTATTCGGCACAAGCCGCGGAGTTGCGAGATCGATAAATTTTTTGTAAAAAAAATGCAAAACACGGAATTCCCGAAAAATCTTAACGCTTGGCGATTTGGTTGGCCGTGAAGGCTGACTTTTTTCGAAAAACCGTTGACTATTACACCGGAATTTGGTATAATACGGATATGCTTGCGGATAGACTGCGCAAAATATATGAAGATTCCCATGCCGACGCGCTCTTTATCGGGTGCGATTTCCTGCGGAGATACCTGACGGGTTTTTATGCGGCGGACGGCTATGTCATTCTCGATCGGGATGGCTGTAAATTCTTTGCCGATCCGCGTTACTTCGAAGCGGCGAAGAAGGAATTGGAGGGCACGGCGGTAGAAGTCATCGAAGGCTCCCGTCCGCAGGCTTTGGAATCCCTGAAAGGCAAAAAAACGGTCGGCATTCCCTATCCCTTTACCGATGTGACCTCTTTTGAACGTCTCCGGAAGGAATTTGAACTTGTTGATTGCATGCCTGCCCTCAGGGAGGCCATGCTTTTCAAGTCCGAACGGGAACTTTCCCTTATTCAAGCGGCATGCGGCATTGCGGAAGACGGCTTTTTGCGGCTTTTGCCTGAAATCAAAGAGGGTATGACGGAGAACGAAGTTGCCGCGCTCCTCGAATATAACATGCGGAAGGGGGGCGCAAGCGGCGTTTCATTCGAGACGATCGTCGCCTTCGGGCCCAACGGGAGCGTTCCCCATCACGAGACGGGTAACACGAAACTCAGGTTCGGCGATCCCGTCCTCATCGACTTCGGCTGTAAAGTGGAAGGCTATTGCTCGGATATAACGCGCACCTTCCTCTTCGGCGACGATAAAAGGCATGAGGAATTCAAAAGGATATACGGTATCGTCCTCACCGCGCATGACATGGTGCGGGAGAATCTCACCGCCGGCATGACGGGGAGAGAGGGCGATGCAATCGCAAGGGACTATCTTACAAAGTCCGGGCTCGGCAAGTATTTCACCCATTCTTTGGGCCACGGCATCGGGCTGCAGATCCACGAATTTCCCAATCTCTCGCCGGGGTCGGATCAGATCATCGGAAACGGCATGGTGTTTTCGGATGAGCCCGGTGTCTACATCGCGGGACAGCTTGGGATCCGCATTGAAGACAGCATGTACATGAAGGATGGGAAAACGCATTCTTTCATGCATAAAACGCAGAAAAATTTATTGGTTTTGTAATCAAAGGAGATACACAGTATGGCACAAATCATGGCAGGCGACATCAGGAAGGGCACCACGTTCGAATACAAGAGCGGCGTGTATACCGTCGTCGAATTTCAGCACGTCAAACCCGGCAAGGGCGCGGCATTCGTCCGCACGACACTAAAAAACGTTGTCACGGGGCAGGTCCTCTCCGATGAGACATTCAATCCCTCGATGAAGCTTGAGACGGCCGAGGTGGAAACGAAGAAGATGCAGTATTCCTACAAAGATGGCGGCTTCTGTTATTTCATGGACATGGATAGCTATGAAATGACTCCGATCGAGGAAGACAAGGTCGCGGATGCACTCCGCTACATCCGCGAAACGGATATGGTGACGGTGCGTTTCCTCTACGACAAGGCTTTCTCCGTCGAGCCCGAAAACTTTGTGGAGCTCAAGGTTGTTGAGGCCGAGCCCGGCGTAAAGGGAAATACGGCGACGAACGTCACCAAGGCCGCGAAAGTGGAGACGGGTGCGGTGTTTCAGGTTCCCATGTTTGTCAACGAAGGAGATACGATCCGTATTGATACGCGGACGGGCGAATATATGTCGAGAGTTTAATTTCGGATCCATGCCGGGGGCGGCGGCCCGATGGGTTTCGGGGCAAATCACGCCGCGGACTTTGGAGCCCTGAAAGTCCCTTGAGGGGTGGGTGTCACGAAATGACGGAAGGGGTGTCCTTCGAAAAGAAACAGCTCGGGTGAACTGCGCCGGCGCACGGAAAGCGGCCCCCCAAACGGAGTTTTTATGAAATTTGTCGCGCAACGGGTGTTGTGCGCAATGCTTACCGTAAACAGTCAGCCCGTCTCCGAGATCGGACGCGGGCTTGTCGTTTATTTCGGCATTCGCGCAGGAGATACTGTAGAACAGGCGCAAAAGTGCGCCGCGAAGATTGCAAATCTCCGCATTTTCGGGGACGGCGACGGTAAAATGAACCGTTCCGTGCTCGATGTGGGCGGCGAGGTCCTCCTTGTCCCGCAGTTTACGCTATACGGAGACGCAAGAAAGGGGAACAGGCCTTCCTTTGCCGATTCGGAGCGGCCCGAAAAGGCGGAACCCCTTTACAGGGCGGCGGGGGAGGCGCTCGGACGCCTCGGTGTGCCCGTAAAGTACGGCGTTTTCGGTGCAAACATGAAGATAGGGCAGCAGAACGACGGGCCCGTCACAATTATTTACGAGAATTAAATTTATACATATGCGTATCATCTATCTCGGTACAGGTGCGGCGGAGGGTATCCCCGCAATGTTTTGCAACTGCGAATACTGCCGCGGCGTGCGGCAGAGAGGCGGGAGGGAGATCCGTACCCGTTCCCAAATTCTCATCGACGGGGAACTCTCCATCGATTTTCCGCCCGACGCTTTTTCGCATACGCGGAGGCTGGACCTTTCCGCGCTCAAATATCTCCTTGTGACCCATTCGCATATGGATCATTTTTATGCGCACGACTTCATTCTCCGCGGCTACAAATATGCCGGAAATATGACGGAGCCCGTTCTCCATATCTACGGGAACGGGGAAGTGATGGAAGTTTTCAAAGAGTGTACGGCGCGCGAAATGAAGCCTGAGGTCGCAGAGTGCTTCGGACTTCACCCCGTAGGTGCGTTTGAAGAGTTCCGCTTCGGCGGCTATACCGTTTACAGCCTTCTCGCGAAGCATTCCTCCGAGGAGCCTCTTCTGTATCTCATCGAAAAGGAAGGAAAGCGCGTTCTTCACCTGTCCGATACGGGCAGGTTGCCCGAGGATTCTATTCGGTATCTTGCAAAGATCGGGGGAGCTCCCGCCGATCTCATCACCTTTGACTGTACATTATTGTACGGAGAAACGGACCCTTCTTCCCGCCATATGGGGCTGGATGAGATAATGAATTCGTTTTCGCGCCTTGGGGGGATCGGCCTTGCAGACGGGGACACGAAAAAGGTCATTACACACTTTTCGCACAACTCCCGCCCGGCTTTGGACCTTCTTGCCCGTGCGGAAAGGGAATACGGCGTCATTGCCGCCTACGACGGCATGGAAATAGAAATCTGAAAGAGTCGATTTTATCAAAGTCCGGACGTGCGCGGCGGCGCTGTTTCGCGGAATTTTTTTATGAGGTAATATGGGTTTCTTCTCCCGCTTAAAATCTTTTTTCGGCAAAAAGCCGAAAATCAAACTCGGCCTCGCTCTCGGCAGCGGAGGCGCGAAGGGCATGGCGCACCTCGGCGCACTTAAGGCGTTCGAGGAGGGGGGCCTTTCTTTTTCCGTCGTGACGGGCGCATCCATCGGCGGGATCGTCGGCGCCCTCTATGCCAAAGGTTACTCTTCGGCGGACATGGTAGGCATCGTCGAAAACGTCAACCGCAAGGAATTTTCAAAGAATTTGAAGCCGTTTTCGGACATGGCCTTCATCGAGAGCTTTCTCGCAAACTATTTAGAGGGCGACTTTACCTCTCTGCCCATTCCCTTCGGCGTTGCCGTGACGAACGGCATGACAAATAAGAGCGAATTTATCAACCAAGGCATGCTCGCAAGGGCGCTTACGGCCTCCGCGGCGATCCCGCCCTTCTTCCGCGGCGTGGAAATCGGCAACACGAAGTACTACGACGGGGCCTTTTCGGACGCCATTCCCGCGGACTATTGCAAACAGCTCGGCGCCGATTTTGTCGTCGGCATCGACCTTTCCGCCTTCAATCCTCCCGAAGAGGAAAAGAGCGCGATCTCGCGCCTCGTGGGCTCGGCCATCACCGCGATGACGCCCGTCAGAACCCTCGATGACGCCAAGACGCGCGGCTATGCGGCTTCCGACGTGATGATACGACCCGATTTGCGGAATTTCAGGGCTACAAACATCGACCGCGCGTCTATGGATGAAATGTATGAAATAGGCTATGCGGCTGCCAAAGCACAGATCGGAGAGATAAAGAGCAAGATTACTGCTTGGGAAAAGGAGAACAGATGATACGCTTGGCTACGGCGGGGGAATCGCACGGGAAAGGTCTGTTCGCCATTCTGGAGGGCGTACCTGCGGGACTGGAACTGGACATAGAAGAGATCGACGCGCGGCTTGCGCTGCGGCAGAGCGGTTACGGCAGGGGGGCGCGGCAGAAAATCGAGTGCGACCATGTGGAAATTCTCTCGGGAGTAAGAAACCGCCTTACGCTCGGCAGTCCCATAGCGCTCGCGGTCTGGAACCGCGACTACGGAAATTGGAAGGACGTTATGGCGCCGGAAGGGTGCAACGTCAGCGAAAGGCGGCTGACGAAAGTACGTCCGGGGCATGCCGACCTTGCGGGGATGCAAAAGTTCGGGCAGAGCGATGCGAGGAATATTTTGGAGCGCGCCTCCGCGCGGGAGACCTGCGCGCGCGTTGCGGCGGGGGAAATTTGCCGCTGTCTCCTTGCGGCGCTCGGCATTGAAATCGGCGGCTATGTGAAGAGCGTCGGCACCGTGATTGACGAAAAATATTACACTTATGATGCGATTTTGAAGCGCTCGCCTGTTTTGGGTATGATGGACGCGGACCTCGAGAAACAGGCCTGCGGCCTCATCCGTGCCGCAAGCGCGGAGGGAGATACTCTCGGCGGCACCGTTGAATTCCGCGTGCGCGGGCTGAAGAGCGGCTACGGCAGTTGCATGACGTATGCGGAGAAACTTGACGCGAGACTTATTTCCGCCCTCATGAGTGTTCAGGCCGTAAAGGGTGCGGAAGTCGGCCTCGGTTTTGAGGCCGCCCGCCGTTTCGGCTCCGACGTTAACGACGAAATCTTTACGGACGGGACCCGTTTTTACCGCACGTCCGACAACGCGGGTGGGATCGAGGGTGGCATGTCGAACGGGGAAGAGATTGTTCTCCGCGCGGCCATGAAGCCCATTCCCACCGTCATGAAGGGACTGCGCACCGTCGATACCGACGTTTCGGAACCCGCATTGTCCGCTCCCGAACGCAGCGACGTCTGCGCTATCCTCGCCTGCGAAACGGTGTGCGAGGCGGCAATTGCCATAGAGCTCGCCGAAGTTGTCACGGGGCGTCTCGGCGGAGATACAATGGAACAGCTTGTGAGGCGCAACGGAGAACTATGAGAACGGTACGCATGAAGTGGAAGGAAAGGATACGGGAGAGTGTCGTCATCTGCCGAAGGAATGTGCTTTCGGAACAGCTGAAGGACGATCTTTCCCGGCTGAAGGAGGGCGGTGCGCTCATCTTTACCGACTCCGCCGTCTTTTCCCTCTATCAAAAGCAGATCGAAGCATTAGGGCTTCCCGTATCCGTCATGCCTTCGGGCGAAGAAAATAAAAACGAACGCACGCTGTTTACTCTTCTGAAGGAGATGGCGGAAAACGGTCTTCGCCGCAATTCCACGCTCATCGCCATCGGCGGCGGCGTCGTGGGGGACGTCGGCGGACTCGCGGCGGGCCTCTATATGCGGGGTATTTCCTGCATTCAGGTCCCGACGACTCTTTTGGCACAGGTCGACAGCTCCGTCGGCGGCAAGACCGCTATCGATTTCTGCGGGGTGAAAAACCTTGTCGGCGCCTTTCACCAACCGATGCTTGTCTATGCCGATCCCTCTTTTTTCGAGACGTTACCCGAAAGGGAGATCCGTTGCGGGCTCGGCGAAATCGTCAAGTATGCCGCACTGAACGGCGCTCTCTTCGATAAATTGATGCAAAATCGGCAACGTCTCTTCGATACGGAATTTCTCGGAGAGATTGTGCCCGAAACTATCGGAATCAAGGCACGGATCGTGCAAAAAGACCCGAACGATACGGGGATCAGGAGGTGCCTCAACCTCGGCCACACGACCGGCCACGCGATCGAACTGACCGAAAGAAATCTTTCCCACGGGGAATGCGTGCTTCTCGGGCTTCTCTACGAGAGCCGTATCGCCCGAAAATATCTTGAAACGGACGGTGAATATCTGGATAGGCTCGAGACTCTTATCGGAAAGATTTCGACTTGCCGTCCCGGGAAGATTGACGTGGAAAACGCCGCCCGCCTTGCTTTGCTCGACAAAAAGAATACGAAAGAGGGCTCAGTCTCTCTTGCCGTGCCATTTAAGCGGGGCAAATATGTTTTTCTGGAACTTGGCTACAAAGATTACGTGAAGGATTTAAAGGAAATAAGGAGCGCGCTATGCTGAAACTTGCGGTCGTCGGCGGGGACGTGTCGCAATCAGGCAGTCCCGCCGTCCACAGTTTTATTTTGAGGCGCTTTTCCGGGGGATGCACCTACGAAAAGGTCAGCATTCCTGCCGAAGAGTTTTCCGTGCAGGCGGAGGGGCTTTTCTCCCGATATGACGGATTTAACGTCACTGTTCCCTTCAAACGGGAGATTATCCGGTTTTTGAAGGGGCTCGAAGGGGATGCGAAATTGTTTGGCGCGGTGAATACCGTGGTTGCGGCGGGACGTCTCGGCTATAATACCGACGGCTACGGCTTCATGCTCATGCTCGAAAACGCGGGATTCGATGTGAAAGATAAGTCCGTCCTTGTGCTCGGCGCGGGCGGCGCGGGGCGGAGTTGTATCAAAAAGCTGTGCGAGGGCGGCGCGGAAGTTTACGCTTATGAACGCGATTCTTCCCGCCTCGGGGCCGTATGGGAAGAGCTCGGCGGTTTTATACCCCTTGAAAGGGTTTCGGAAAGGCCCTTCGATTTGATATTGAACTGTACGGGCGTCGGCATGCACGGCACGGCGGGAATGCTGCCCTCCGTTTCCTACGAAAACGGGGAGACGGATTCCGTTGGCCGGCTTCTGAAGATGTGCGGGGCGGCGGCGGATCTTATCTATGTGCCCGCACATTCGGAATTTTTGCGTGTGGCGGAAGAATACGGCAAACCTGTCTTGAACGGCGCGGCCATGCTGTTCTATCAGGCCTATCTGGCAGACTGCATCTACGTAAACAGGATTCCCGACGGCGAAGAGGCAAAAAACCTTTGGAAAGAATACAGCGGGGGTAAAAAATGAAATTGTTAGTGGTCAACGGCGTTAACCTCAATCTTACGGGGCGGCGCGAAAAGGATGTCTACGGCAGCGAAACGCTTGAAGAGATCAACCGCGAGCTCGAAGCCTTTGCCGGGAGCAAGGGGCACTCCGTGGATTTCGTGCAGAGCAATTCCGAAGGGGAAATCTGTACTTGGATCCAGCAGGCACAGGGGGTATACGACGGCATTATTCTGAATGCGGGCGCCTTCACGCATTACAGTTACGCCATCCGCGATTCGATTGCGGGCGTAACCGTCCCCACCGTCGAAGTTCACATGTCCAACGTGCAGGCGCGGGAGGAATTCCGCCGTAAATCCGTTCTTGCCGGGGTCTGCAAGGGCGTAATTTCGGGTTTCGGCAAATACAGCTATATCTTGGCATTGGAGAGTTTTTTCTTATGAATATCGTACTCTGCGGAATGATGGGCGTCGGAAAGTCAAGCGTAGGCATTCGGATTGCCGAAAAGACGGGGCGGAGATGGTACGATACAGATACCGTCATCACCGACCGCTACGGAAGGATCTCGGATATTTTCGAGTACTACGGCGAGGCGCATTTCCGCGCGCTCGAAACGGACGTCGCCACAGAATTGGCGGCAATGGACGGACTCGTCATCTCCACGGGCGGCGGGCTTGTCCTGAAGTATGAAAACAATCGGCTTTTGAAGCAAAACGGCATGATTTTCTTCATGAGGGCAAGTTTCGGAACGCTTCTGTCCCGCGTCCGCGCCGACGAGACGCGTCCGCTTCTCAAGGATAACGGCAAGATTGCCGAAAAGCTCGGAGAACTTCTCGCGGAGCGTACACCCGTCTATGAAGCCGTTGCCGACAAGATCGTCGATACCGACGACAAATCCGTCGATGAAATCGCGGATGAGATCATCCGCCTTACGGAGAACGTATGAGGGCGCTCGTCACGGGCGGGACGCGGGGGATCGGCCTTGCCGTCTGCCGTCTTTTATCCGGGCGCGGGGATTCGGTTACGGCGCTTTATTCCTCCGATGAGGCCGCGGCGGGGAGAGCAAGGGCGTTGCTGCCGGCCGTGGAATTTTTGCGCGCGGATGTCTCCGATGAGGCCGCGGTGAAGCAAATTTTTTCGCGTTTTGCCACGCTCGACTGTCTTGTCAACAATGCGGGAATCGCGCTTTACAGACAGGTGCAAGACACGGCCCTTTCCGAATGGAGGAGGGTCATGGATGTCAATGCGGGCGGGACTTTTTTATGCTGTAAATACGCCGTCGGAAAGATGCTCGGCCGCGGGGGCGCCATCGTCAATATTTCGTCCGTGTGGGGCGTGGAAGGCGGAAGCTGTGAGAGCGCCTATTCTGCTTCGAAAGGGGCCGTCATCGCCTTTACCAAAGCGCTTGCAAAAGAGCTCGCCCCCTCGGATATCACCGTCAACTGCGTTGCCCCGGGCGTCATCGACACGGAGATGAACGCTTGCTTCGGCGAAGAGGAGAAGAGGGCGCTGTGCGGGGAGATTCCCCTCGGACGGTTCGGCACTCCCGAAGAGGTCGCCCGCGCCGTCCTGTTCCTTATCGACAGCCGCTACATCACGGGGCAGACCCTTTGCGTAGACGGGGGATTTTGACGAAATGTACGTGTATATTCATTCAAATGGCATTTAACATAGTACTATGTCACACATATTTGTCTGTTTATTTCTGACATAATACCATAAACAAACGAATTTTAAAAAAATTCTCTGAAAAAAAGAGGATTTTTTTCTTTTTTTGCGTAATAATTTGTGATGAAAGAAAAAAACGGCATTAAAGAAAAAACGTATGAAAGGGAAAGGATGTTTCTTTCTCCCTATGCCGTGCACTCCGAAAATACGCGCGGAAGGGAGCGGGAGGAAGAACCCTGTTCCATGCGCACGGATTTCCAGCGCGACAGGGACCGAATCATCTATTCCAAGGCCTTCCTACGTCTCAAGAACAAGACGCAGGTTTTTTTCGCACCCGACGGTGACCACTATATGTCCCGCCTGACGCACACTTTGGACGTCTCCCAGATCGCGCGTTCGATTGCCCGCGGTCTCTCCCTCAACGAGGATCTTGCGGAGGCGATTGCGCTCGGACATGATTTGGGGCATACGCCGTTCGGGCACATCGGTGAACGCGTGCTTGCCTCTCTGAACCCTGCGGGATTCAGGCACAATGAGCAGTCTCTGCGCGTGGTGGACAAGCTTGAAAAGGACGGCAGGGGGCTTAACCTTACATACGAGGTGCGCAGCGGCATTCTCAACCATACGCCGTCGGGCAAACCCGAGACGCTGGAGGCGGAAGTAGTGCGGTATGCCGATCTTATCGCCTACATCAACCACGACATCGAGGACGCGATCCGCGCGGGTTATCTTACCGCAGACGAGCTTCCGCAGGATGCGGTTTCCAAGTTCGGGCAGCATACGTCGGAGCGTATCAACACCGCCGTCATGGATATATGCCGCGAATCGGAAGGCCAACCTTATGTGCGCATGTCCGCCGCAAAGGACAAGGCGCTCGGCGAGCTTCGCTCGTTCATGTTCGAGCATGTCTATGAACGGGCGAACAAGCTCATTCAGGAGAGTGCGGAACGCATGCTGAGAGCCCTCTATACATATTTTATGGACAGGCCCGAAGAACTTCCCGTTCTCTATCTCCGGACGGCAGAGACGGATCGGCCGCGGGCAGTGTGCGACTATCTTTCTTCCATGACCGACCGCTACGCCATCAATCTCTTCAAGTGTCTGTTTGTACCCCGGGAGGGAAGCGTATGACGCAGGATTACGCCTCTTTTCTGCAGACGCTCAGGGAAAAGAATGATATTGCGGACGTCATCGGCTCCTATATCAAGCTGGAAAGAAGGGGCTATAACTATTGGGCGTGCTGTCCTTTTCACCATGAAAAGACACCGTCTTTCTCCGTCAACGCCGCGGACAAGTACTATCACTGTTTCGGTTGCGGGGTAAGCGGAGACGTCATCCGCTTTGTCATGGAGTACGAGAACATCGATTTTAATCAGGCCGTGGAGATCCTTGCAAAGCGGGCAGGGCTCGAAATTCCCGCGCGCGACGAAAAATCGGCCGAACTTGCCGCCCAAAGAAAGAAAAAACGGGACCGCCATGTTGCTCTCATGAGGGATGCCGCCAGATTCTATCTCGGCAACCTCTACGGCGGCAGGGCGGAGGAGTATCTTGCCTATCTCTCGAAGCGCGGGATTACGCCCTCCGTTGCGAAGAAATTCGGCATCGGCGCCTCGCTCGACTTCTCGGGGCTTCCTTCCCATCTCCTCGCGCTCGGCTATACTCCGGAAGAATGTATAGAAAGCGGAGCCTGCGGCGTATTCGAAGAAGATAAAAGGATGTACGATTTCGAGGGCGGAAGGCTCATCATTCCCATCATTAACAATTACGACGAAGTCATCGCCTTCGGCGGAAGATCCATGCAGCCCACCAATCGGGCGAAGTATAAGAATACCCGCGAGTCTCTCCTCTTCAACAAGAGTAAGACTCTCTACAACATCAATCTCGTAAAAAAGGAAAAGCGGGCGGGCGGCCTTCCGTACCTCATTATGGTGGAGGGATACATGGATGCAATATCCCTCTATACGGCTGGTTTCAGAAACGTCGTTGCCAGCATGGGAACGTCGCTTACGACCGAGCAGGTCCGCCTCGCAAAGCGGTATACCGATACGGTTCTCATCAGCTATGACGGCGATGCGGCGGGGCAATCGGCGAATCTGAGGGGGCTGAAACTTCTCGAAAAAGAGGGCGTGAAACTTCGCGTCGTGCCGCTTCCCGACGGTCTCGATCCCGACGACGTCATCCGCCGGCAGGGAGCGGATGGCTACAAGAAATGCCTTGACGCCGCCATGCCGCTGATCGATTTCCGCATCCATGCCGCGGCGCAAAAGTGCGATTTTACAAAATCCGACGAAGTCCGTTCCTTTGTCCGTACGGCGCTCGCTATCGTGAAGGAGGCCGACGGCGAGACGGAGCGCGAGGAACTTTTAAAAAATATCTCCGCAAAGACGGGCGTCAGTCTCGGCGCGTTGCAACGCGATCTCGAAACGCTTTCCGCAACGAAAGAGGAGGCCGTATCGGCGCCTGCCGCGAAAAAGGAAGAGACCGGCGGAAGCGGCATGGCGGCTGCGCGGTTTGTGCTCTGTGCCTGCCTTTTGAACAAATCTTATGCCCTCGGCTTCGATCTTTCGTCCGTTGAATGGGAGACGGAGGAGCATAAAGCCGTTGCCGGTTTTGTCATGCGCGAGCGGCAAAAAGGCATGGTGCGGCCGAGCGGGATTTTCGACATTCTTCCCGAAGACGGCGAACTTGCAAATATTTTAAATCTTGACTTCGGCGACAATTTGGACGGGGAACGCGCGGAAAAATACTTCAATGACTGCGTCGGGGTGCTCGGAAAGCGGATGTACGGTAAAAAGATTGCAGAAGAACGCGAAAAATTCCAACAGGCGCAATCTGCGGAGGAGCGGCGCGAATGTCTTCTCCGCATCGACACATACACAAAGAAAATGAAAAACACAGGAGGCAAGAAATGACCGTTTCCGACGAACAACTTAATGAACTCATCGAAAACTTATCTGCGGGTTACCGTATGAAGGGGAGCATTTCGACGAACCAGCTCTGTAACGAACTTGAAAAATACGATCTGTCCCCCCAGCAGTACGATCAGATCTATAAGTCCCTGCCGGATCTCGGCATTACCATCTACGACGAGGACGAGAGGGACAGGGAACTCCTTGACCAAACTTATTCCGACATCGGTCTCGACGATCCCGTCAAAATGTACCTGAAGGACATCGGCAGGGTGCCGCTTCTCTCGGGCGAGGAGGAGATCGATCTTGCGAAGCGTATGCAGGCGGGGGACGAGGAGGCAAAAAACCGCCTTTCGGAGGCAAATCTCCGCCTCGTCGTATCCATCGCTAAGAGATATGTGGGCCGCGGCATGCTGTTTTTGGACCTCATACAGGAGGGCAACCTCGGCCTCATGAAAGCCGTGGAGAAGTTCGATTATCAAAAGGGCTTCAAGTTCTCCACCTATGCGACGTGGTGGATCAGGCAGTCCATCACAAGAGCTATTGCCGATCAGGCGAGGACAATCAGGATTCCCGTCCATATGGTCGAGACCATCAACAAATTGACCCGCGTCTCCCGGATGCTTTTGCAGGAAAACGGCAGGGAGCCCACGCCGGAGGAGATCGCAGAGGCCATGGGCATCGATGTCCAGCGCGTCATGGAGATCCAGAAGATCGCGCAGGATCCCGTATCTTTGGAAACGCCCATCGGCGAGGAGGAGGATTCGCACCTCGGCGACTTCATCGTGGACAATAAAACGCAGACCCCCGGGGATTCCGTTGCCTTTATCATGCTGAAAGAACAGCTTTTGAACGTTCTCGATACGCTTACGCCCCGCGAGGAAAAAGTGTTGCGCCTGCGTTACGGCATCGACGACGGCAAGCCCCGCACCCTTGAAGAGGTCGGCAGGGAATTCAACGTGACGCGCGAGCGGATCCGCCAGATCGAGGCAAAGGCGCTTCGTAAACTCCGCCATCCTTCGAGGAGCAAGAGACTCCGCGATTTTCTCGATTGATGGATAGAATTGTAAAGCTATGTTCATTATTGGATAAATGTACCGTCTTTGCCGATATTGGATGCGATCACGGCTATGTAGCGGAGTATATGCTCAAAAACAATCTCTGCGAGAAAGCTTATATTACAGATATTAGTGAGAAATCGTTGCATAAGGCAGAGATTTTATTGAAAGACTACATTGCCGCCGAAAAGTGCATTCCCATAGTGGCAGACGGTCTCAAAGGCGTTCCGAAGGCGGATTTCGTACTCATCGCCGGTATGGGCGGAGATGAAATTGTAAAAATTTTAAATAATAGTTATATTCCGCAACGCATTCTTATTCAACCCATGAAGAACGCGGAAAAAGTTCGCCGTTATCTTGTGGGAAGGGGCGCGCACCTTACGCGGGACTTCACCTTCTCGGACGGGAAAAGGTATTACGACCTCATTTCGGCCCGTGCTTCGGGCGGGGACAGCTACACGGAGAACGAATTTTTCTTCGGCAAAGAAAATCTTTTGTCTCCCTCTGCCGATTTTTACGCAAAGTGGGAGCGTGAGGCGGAGAAACTTCGCTCCTATCTTTCAAGGGTGAATGTGGCGGGAGACAGCTACGGCGTTCTTACGGCCCGCCTATCGCGCATCGAGGAGATATTGCGGACTTCGCATATTGTCCGCAAACAAGGATAACAGCATGAAAATCAAAGAAATCTATGACATCATCGACGGCATTGCGCCGTTTATTCTCTCGAAGGAATACATACAGAAGGGCATGCACGATAACAGCGGTGTCATTCTCGACTGCGGACAGGAGATCGCGGGCGTGCTTTTTTCCCTCGACCTGACGGTGGAAGCCGTGCAAGAGGCCGAAAAGCGCGGAGCAAACCTCATTGTCACGCATCATCCCGCCATTTGGGAAGGGGTCATGTGTATCACTCCCGCAGATACGCCCGCGCTGTTTGCATGCGTAAAGAGGGGCGTTTCCGTCATTTCGGCGCACTTGAATCTGGATGCGGCGAAGGGGGGTATCGACGAGAGCCTGATGTCGGGCCTCGGCGGAAGGGAGCCTCTCGCCGTCATGGAGGAACTCTCCTGCGGCGGATACGGAAGAGTGTATGACGTTGCCCCGTCTTCCCTCAAGGATTTTGCCTCCCGCGCGGGAAAGAATTTCGGCACGGACAGGCTTGCCGTCTACGGAGAAGGGGAAGTGAGCCGCGTTGCAAGTTTTTGCGGCGGCGGGTTTACTTATGCCGCAATCGCGTTTGCGCTCGGACACGGGGCAGACACCCTCGTTACTTCGGACGGAAAACATCACCTCATCATGGAGGCCGTGGAGAAAGGACTTAATGTCCTGCATTTCACCCACTATGCTTCCGAAAACTATGGATTTGCCCGCTTTGCGGCGAGAATCGAAAATAAAATCGGACTGCCTTGTTCTCTCTATACGGACAGGCGGTTTCTGTAAGGAGAAATCATATGGCTGTATTGCAAGATCTGTTGGAATATCAGAGGCTGGACGGCGAACTTCGCAAGATTGAGCTGGAGCTCAACGCCAGCGAGGAGAAAAAGAAACTCAACCGGGCGAAAGTAGTCATGCGGAATGCCGAGATGCGCATTGCCGCACAGGACAAGCGCGCAGTGGAACTCAAGGAGCTGCGCGACAGTCTCATGGCCCGCGTGGACGAGATGACTAAGGCGATCGCCGAATATTCCGAAGTGGAAGAACTCGTGGAGGGCGGCGGCGACGTCTCTTTCTATAAAAAAACCGCACAACAGCTTCTGGAGAAGTTGCGTTCCATGAAACAGGAGCTTAACAAAATGCTTGCCGAAATCGAGCAGCTCTCGGCGGAGTATAAAAAACTCATGGAGCAGGGCAAGCAGATGAACAGGCAAAGAAAGGAATACGCCGAAAAGTTCAAGGAATTACAGGCGCGCTATGCCGGCCGCGTTGAGGAACTTACGGGTCAGATGGAGGAAGCCGCAAAGAAAATCCCACCCGAGGCGCTGGAGAGATATAAACTCAAGCGAAAGGAGAAAATTTTCCCCGTTATCATGCCGCTGAACGGCGATATGTGCGTCTGCGGTATGGATCTTCCCCTCGCACAGAGGAACAGTCTCGCGGGCGGCAACATTATCGAATGCGAAAACTGCCACCGCTTCATCTATAAGCAGTAAAAAGGGGCGTTTCCGCACGGATCCGCATAGAATGAAACATGCAATCTTTGCTTGCGGAAATTTCTTTGCCCTCTCTGCGTTACAACGCAGCATATTTTCGGGAGCTTGCTTCCCGCCCACTGATCGCAGTCGTCAAGGATGACGCCTACGGCCACGGTGCCGCGGAAGTAGCCCTTTCCCTTCACGACATCGCCTCCTCCTTTGCGGTATCCTCCGTAGACGAGGGGGTTTCTTTGCGCCTTGCGGGCGTGCAGGAGGATGTCCTCGTCCTTACCCCGTCCATGACGGCAGAAGAGGGGGCGAGGCTTTTATCTTACGGTCTTACGGCGTGCATCACATCCTTTCCCGCGCTCTCCCTTTTGGCCAAAGCGGCGGAAGGGACGGGTAAAGTTGCGCGCGGACATCTCGCCGTCAACACGGGAATGAACCGTTACGGATTTTCTCCCGAAGAGGCAAAATCCGCCGCCTATGCCGCAAAACAGAGGGGAATTTTCGTCGAAGGCGTCTATTCTCATTATTTTTCGGCCGAAAATGAGGGTTACAGGAGAGGGCAGAACACCCTCTTCCGGGAGGCTGTAAAGGCGGTGAAGGATGTCTTCCCCGACTGCATTTCGCACATCGCCGCAACGGGCGGGACGCTGAAAGGGGAACGGAGCGACGCAGTCCGCGTCGGCCTCGGCCTCTACGGCTATCTTCCCGAAGGCGGATCGGGTCCCCTGCGCCGTGCCATGAAGCTTTACGCTTACGTCTCCAACAGTTGCAAACGGATCGGAGAAGGGCTCGGTTACGCGCCTGCGGAGAGGGACTGTCCCTCCGTCCACACGCTCCGTTGCGGCTATGGAGACGGATTTTTCAGAGAGGGGATGGAGGGCGTTATCGGAAACCTCTGCATGGACGCCTCGTTGGCGGAGGGAGAGGCGGAGTTCGGGGAAAAAGTCTGCATTGTTTCCGATTTTGAAGCATACGCCACCGCACACGGGACTTCCGTCTACGAGGCCCTCGTCCGTCTTCCTTCAAAGGCCGTGAAACAGTATATTCGCTGAAGCGGGAGGACAAAGCGGATTGTTCCCGCGGGAATTTTTACATTCTTTCCGAATGGCTTGACACGCATTATCCATAACGCTATAATGGAATATATATGAGTAGTTATGGGGAAGCCCGTGAGGGGAAGATTGCAAAGGCGGGAAAAAAGAAATGAGGATCATCGCGGGGAAGCATCGCGGGACGGTCCTTGCACCGATCGCGGGGGACGTGCGCCCCACGCCCGACCGCGTGAAAGAGTCCGTTTTTCAGATTTTATCGGGTAATCTCATCGGTGCGAGGGTTCTGGACCTCTTTGCGGGAAGCGGCGCGCTCGGCCTCGAATGTCTCTCGCGGGGGGCAAGCGAGGTTGTCTTTAACGACAGCTCCGCGGCGAGCATTTCCATTCTGAAAAAAAATCTTGCCCGTTGCAGGGAGACGGGGAAAATCCGCAATCTCGATTTCACGGACTGCCTGAATTCCGTTGCGGGGAGTTTTGATCTCATCTTTTGCGACCCGCCCTATCGTCTCGACGTCGCAGGACAGGCCCTCGGCCTCATCGCACAGAGGGAACTTTTAAAGAAGGACGGACTCGTCGTTTATGAGAGCGGGGGGGAAATACCCGTGCCCGCAACATTCGGACTTGCCGATAAGAGGCAGTACGGAAGAGTTAAAATTTTTTTTCTCAAAAGGAGAATCCCTTGAAAAAATGTATCTTTGCGGGCACGTTCGACCCGTTTACCGTCGGACATGCCGATACGGTAAAAAAGAGTCTGTTGCTCTTCGATGAGGTGATCGTTGCCGTTGCCGAAAACACGCAAAAAGTCAGGATGTTTTCTTCAGAAGAGCGGGCGGAGATGATCGGAAAGGTGTACTGCGGAGAACCCCGCGTGCGCGTTGCCGTCTGGGACGGACCGATCGTGGCCCTTCTCAGGGCGGAGCATACACCCTTCTATGTGCGCGGGGTGAGGAACGCCGCGGACTGCGCCTACGAAACGGAAGATTTTTACGCCTCAAAAGATCTTTATCCCGACCTTGTCACCCTGTTTTTGCCTGCAGAACAGTGCCACGCGCATATCTCATCTACGCTAGTCAAAAAAGCAATCGCTTTCGGAACGTCCTATGAAAATTACGTTCCCGCGGCGGTCTATGGGTACATTAACGGGAGAAAACAAAATGTTTCAAAGGCAGATTGAAATTCCGACGTTTGAGGAGATCCGTGCCGAACAGCCCGTAAAAAAGGAACTTGCGGCCATTAAGAAGGAGCGGGACAGACTCGCAATGGATGTCATTTCCGGCAAAAGCGATAAACTTCTCCTGATCATCGGGCCGTGCTCCGCCCATGAGAGCGCTCCCGTGCTCGAATATACGAAGCGGCTTTCCAAAATCAACGAAAAAGTCAAAGATAAGCTCGTCATCGTGCCCCGCGTTTACACCGCAAAGCCGAGGACAAAGGGGGTAGGCTACAAGGGAATGTTCACCCAGCCCGACCCGGAGCACAAGGAAGATACTTTAAAGGGCATCCGCACGATCCGCTCTCTGCTCCTCGGCGTCATCGAGGAGAGTGGGCTTTCCGCCGCCGACGAAATGCTTTATCCCGAAAATTACGCTTACGTCGAGGACCTTTTGACGTATGTCGCGGTCGGGGCGCGGTCAAGTGAAAATCAGATGCACCGCCTTGTTTCGAGCGGAATCGAACTTCCCGTCGGTATCAAAAATTCCACGGGCGGTTCCGTTTCCGTGCTGATCGATTCGATCTTTGCCGCGCAGAGCCCGCAGGTGTTCAAATATCATAATTGGCAAGTGCAGACGGACGGTAATCCCTATGCCCATGCCGTCCTGCGCGGGAGAGTCGATAACTACGGCAATGATATTCCGAATTACCATTACGAGACGGTGATGCAGGTCATTGACGGATACAGCCATGCGGAAGGGGGGCTGAAAAATCCTGCCGTCATCATCGACGCCAACCACTCCAATTCCGGCAAGCAATACCGCCAGCAGATACGGATCGTAGAGGAAATTTTGCAAAACCGCAACTGCGACGCCGCCTTCAGAAAGATTGTCAAGGGCTTCATGATCGAGAGCTTTCTCGTGGAGGGGTGTCAGGAGCACGACATTGTGTTCGGACAATCCATCACGGATCCCTGCCTCGGATGGGAAGATACCGAGCGTCTCATCTATGAAATTGCCGAAAAAGTATAGGGAAAGTTTGGCATGAAATCGGAGCGGCTACGCTTCGCAGGCGGGGCCTTTTCACAGCGCAAACCCCGCGGTGAAAAAGCAAAGAACGCCTGCGAGGAGACCCTGTACGAATTTTACGGCGATGAAGGGCAACGGCTTTACCCCCGTGCGGGTCAAAAAGGCAAGCTGTTGCATAAGGACGCACATTCCGCCGAAGGTCACGAAGAAGCAACACATTGCGGCCGAAAGCGGCGAGGGAACGCTTGCAAATGCTTTGCAGCCTGCCGTCATTTCCATAAGCCCGCGCACTGCTCCCTCAAAAAACGGCGGCAAATGCGGCAAAACCGAGAGGAGCATTTCCGAGAAAGCATTGAAGAGCGCAATCGCGCCGCCCACACAGAGAATGGAGATCACGGAGTTATACAAGCTGTCGTAAAGCGTGTTTCCGTCATGTTTTAAAAGCACTTCTGCGGGGCGCGGCGCTTTTCCGAAAAATTTTAAAACAAAACAAACGCTCCATACGGCCGTAAAATGGCAGGCAAGCATCAGCCACCCCAGCGCGGGGGAGGAAAACATGCCGCTTCCCACGGCGCCCACCAAAAACATCGGTCCTGTCGTTGAGGCGAGGCAGGCGGCGCGGAATCTTTCTTCCTTTCCGATCCTGCCGTTTTCATACAAGTCGAGTACCGAACGTGCACCCACGGGGTAACCCGACAGGGCGGAGAGGATCGCGGCGCACCCTCCCGCGCCCGACACCCGGAATACCTTTGAAAAGAGAGGCGAGAGCTTTTTTGCAAGCCCATCGAACAGGGAGAGTTTGGTGAAGACGGCTGTCAGAAACAGAAACGGGAAAGTCGCGGGCAACACGCATACCGCCCAGAGCGAAATGCCGTCTGTAATGCATTTTCCGTATTTTTCGGGGGAGATGAGGAGGCAGACGATGGCGGCGAGTACGGGAAGGGCCGCGAGTGCGGAACGAACGGTCTTTCTGTGAATCATGCTAAAACATACGTGGAAAAGAGGAAAATTATGAAAAAAATTTTTGGTCTTGCCCTTGGCGCGGGCGGCGCGAGGGGCGTTGCGCATATCGGTTTTCTTCAGGCTCTGGACGAGTCCGGAATCAGGCCCGATTTAATCGCGGGCTGTTCTATGGGCGCCGTCGTCGGGGCGCTGTACTGCGCGGGGGTGCCTCTTCTCAGGATCAAGGAGAGAGCACTCTCCCTGAAGCTTGCCGACCTTGCCGCTTTTAATTTGTCGCCTCTCCGCCAGAACGGCCTCATGCAGATGAAGAAGGCCCGCAAAATTATCCTTGATCTTATGGGCGGGGAAAAGGACTTTTCATCGCTCGGTATTCCGTTTGCGTGCGTCGCAACCGACCTCATCGAAGGTAAGAGCGTGACGCTCGACAGCGGCAACGTCATAGATGCGGCGCTCGCCTCTTCCTCTATTCCGGGGGTATTCACGCCCGCTTCGTTCGGGCGCTATTCCATGCTCGTGGACGGATGTATCACCGAGCGGGTACCCTCGCGGGCGCTCCGCGAAATGGGGGCGGAAGTTATCGTGGCGGTGGACGTTCTCGGCAATCTGATTACGAACAGAGAGCCCACGGGCAGGCTCATGAATACGGTGCTCCGCATCATCGATATTATGGATACGCGCGCCACCCGCAGTAAACGGCTGATGCGCGATCACGTTTCCCTCTGGCTCGAACCCAACCTCGGCGATATGGATCAATACAGGCTGAAAGATCTGGATTTTGCCTATGAAAAGGGTTACGAACTCGGCAAGAAAAAGACCGAAAAAATCAAAAATATGATAATGATAGGATAAAAACATGGATCTCTTTGATTTTAACGACAACGAGGAGAAGGCAAAACCGCTCGCGGAACGCATGCGCGCTTCGACCCTGAAAGATTTCGTGGGGCAGAGCCACATCGTCGCAGAGGGTTCGCTTCTCCGCCGCGCCATCTCTCTCGACAGGCTCGGCAGCTGTATTTTTTGGGGCCCTCCGGGATGCGGAAAGACAACGCTCGCCAACATCATCGCCGCCCAGACCAACGGCGATTTTATAAAGCTGAATGCGGTTTCGTCGGGCGTTGCAGACGTAAAAAAAGCCGTCGAAACGGCACGGAATAATCTTAAAATGTACGGCAAGCGCACCTATCTGATGCTCGACGAGTGCCACCGTTTCAGCAAGACGCAGTCAGATTCTCTCCTTCCCGCCATCGAACAGGGAACGATTCTCTTCATCGGCTCCACGACGGAGAATCCCTATGCATCCATGACGCCCGCAATCGTCTCGCGTTGCCGCGTGTTTGAATTTCTGCCTTTGACGGCGGAGGAGATCAGGGGAGCGCTCACCAAGGCGCTCGGCGACAGGAGGAAAGGACTCGGAAACTACCGGGCAACCGTCGACGGGGATGCGCTCGACCACATCGCGCGCACCGCGGCGGGGGACCTCCGTACGGCCTATAACGCCCTCGAACTCGCCGTTCTGACGACCCCGCCCGACAGTGAAGGACGGATCCGTGTCACGCTTTCGGACGCAGAACAGTCCATCCAGCGCAAAGCGCTTAGCTATAACGAGGACTTATATTACGATATTCTTTCTGCTTTTTGCAAATCTTTGCGGGGAAGCGATTCCGACGCGGCGCTTTACTATGCCTTCCGCCTGATAGAGGGGGGATGCGATCCTCTCCTCGTGATAAGAAGGCTTATCGCGCATTCCGCGGAGGACGTCGGAATGTCCGATCCCCGCGCGCTCCTCATGGCGACGTCCGCGCTTACGGCATTTCTGAATATGGGCGCCCCGGAGGGATTTCTGCCGCTTACCGAGGCGATTATTTATGTCTGTGAGGCGGAAAAGAGCAATTCCGTCGTCATGGCGATGGATTCGGCGCGGGAAGCCGCAAAAGAGAGCAAAGACGACGATATTCCCAAGTATCTCCGCGATAATTCTTACGGAAATAAGGAGATGAAAGCCGAGAGCGCAAAATATAAATACCCGCATAATTACGGCGGGTGGGTGAAACAGCAATATCTGCCCGATTCTCTGAAGGATTCCGTCTTTTATCATCCTTCCGGTAAGGGCTATGAGGCCGAGGTCAAAAAGATCCGCGAGAGAAAGGGGAAGGGAGATTCCTGAGGCAATCCCCAAAAATCGGCTCCATCCATTTCGGGCAAAAGCCGTATGCGGGCAGATTTCTGCCCGCATAAAAAATAATTTTATTTCAGGAGTATAAACGTTTTGTCCAAAGGCTTGCGCTTCTTTTCCCGTATTTCATAGCCCTCTTTGGGGTAGCCGACCGCGACGACGTGGGGAATGTGTCTCTCTTTTTTATATCCGAGAAGCTCCCTGAGCCTCTTTTCATCCCGCGCACCCAAAATGCAGGTGCCGAGGCCCGCCGCCTCCGCCGCAAGGATTAAATGCCCCGTCAGAATACCCAAATCGTTTTTAATATAGGAATTTTCTTTGAAAACCGAGCCGATTTTCATGATCCCGCCACTCTCGTCTTCGGCAACGACAATGAGCGCTTTCGCATTTGATGCGAATTTATTCATGCCCATCGGTTGCACAGCTTTCACGAATTCGGGCAATTTATCTCCCATGACGGCAATGAGCTGCCACGGTTGCGCGTTGCATGCGGAAGGTGCCAAAAGCGCAATCCTGCAAATTTCTCCAATCAATTCTTCGCCGACTTCCCTGTCCGAAAACTCGCGGCAGCTTTGTCTGTGCAGGTATAATGTTTCAATATCTTTCAAATCCATAATCACGTGTCCTTATGCTTATTTTGCCAAAGAAAGTTTCGCCTTTTCAACGACGTTTTCGACGGTGAAACCGAACTTTTCGAAGAGCCGTGGAGCGGGACCGCTCGCGCCGAAGGTGTTCATTGCGATGATTTCGCCCTTGTCGCCCGCATATTTGTACCAACTGTAGGGCGAACCCGCCTCGACGCACACGCGTGCCTTGACGGAGGAGGGTATAACGCTCTCTTTATATTTTTCGCTCTGCTTTTCGAATTCCTCGAAGCAAGGCATGGAGACGACGCGCGCTTTGATGCCTTCCTCTGCAAGTTTCGCCTTCGCGCCGACGCACTGTTCGACCTCGGAACCGCTTGCAATGAGAAGGACGTCGGGCGTTCCGCCGCAATCCTCGAGCACATAGCCGCCTTTCAGCGCTTCAAGCCCGCTGTTTTCATATTGGGGAAGGTTTTGCCGCGTGAGCACGAGCGCCGTCGGAGACGTCCCCGTGAGCGCGGAGATCCACGCCGCCGCGGTCTCCTTGCCGTCAGCGGGGCGGTAGACTTTCATATTGGGAATGGAACGGAGGGCGATAAGCTGTTCCACGGGTTCATGCGTGGGCCCGTCTTCGCCGACGCCGATGCTGTCATGCGTCAGGATATAGATGACGGGAATATTCATGAGCGCGGAGAGCCGCATCGCGTGCTTACAGTAATCGGAAAAGATGAAGAAGGTGGAGCAGTAAGCATGAATGCCGCCGTGGAGTTGCATGCCGTTTGCGATGGCCGCCATCGCATGCTCGCGGATGCCGAAATGCATATTTCTTCCCGCATAATTCATGGGCGAGAAATCGCCGTAGGTGATGGCTTCGGTATCTTTCATGTCGGAAAGGTTGGAGGGAGCAAGGTCGGCACTTCCGCCCATGAGCGAGGGAACGAGCGCTGCGATTTTTTGGAGGACTTGCGCGGATGTTTGGCGGGTTGCCATGGGCTTTTCGAATTTGAAGAGGTCTTTCTGCGCCGTGAGATCGGTTATCTCGCCCTTCATTGCCGCCCTGTATTCTTTGGCGAGTCCGGGATACGCCTTTTCATACTCCGCGAACATCGCCTTCCATTCCCTCTCTTTCTTTGCGCCGCGCCTTCCCGCAGTCTTGCAATGTTTGAGGACCTCTTCGGGAACTTCGAAGGGAGCGCAGGTCCAGCCGAGCTTTTCTTTTGTCTTTTGCAGATTTTCCTCTCCGAGCGGGGAGCCGTGGCACTTTTGCGAGCCTTCGAGGGGGGTGCCGTAACCGATCTTCGTCTTGCAGATGATGATCGTGGGGTGCCTGAGATCTTTCTGCGCCTTGCGGATGGCGTTGGAGATCATCTGAACGTTGTCGGGATTGGCGACGAGGTCGACTTTCAGGACCTGCCAATTCTGTGCCTTGAAACGGGCGGCGACGTCTTCCTTGAAGGTGATGTCGGTATTGCCCTCGATCGTAATGTCGTTGTCATCATAAAAGAGAATAAGCTTGCCGAGTTCATGCGTTCCCGCAAAGGAGCACGCCTCATACGAAATGCCTTCTTCGAGGCAGCCGTCGCCGCAGAGGGCATAGGTGAAGTGGTCGACGACGGGGAAGCCTTCACGGTTGAACTTTGCGGCAAGATGCGCCTCGGCGACCGCCATGCCTACCGCATTTGCGATGCCTTGGCCGAGGGGGCCCGTCGTCGTCTCGATTCCTTTGGTGTGGCCGTATTCGGGATGACCGGGGGTTTTGGAACCGAGTTGGCGGAAATTTTTCAGATCCTCGACGGTGAGGCCGAAGCCGTAGAGATAGAGGAGGGCATAGTTGAGCATGGAGCCGTGTCCCGCGGAGAGTACAAAGCGGTCGCGGTCGTCCCATTTTGGATCTCTGTTATTGAACTTTAAAAAGTTTTGCCAAAGCGTATAGGCGATGGGCGCGGATCCCAAGGGAAGCCCGGGGTGCCCCGAATTTGCCTTTTGAATTGCTTCCGCAGAGAGGATTCGTATGGCGTTGATTGTAGCCTGTTTCATATCGTTTTCTCCTTATTTTTCGTGATTTTTATCCATTTTTCGCTTTTTTTATAGTAATATGTCAGGCATAATACTGTGCAAGGCAAGAATTGTATCGGTAACCGATGCCTTAAAAAGCGTTTTCGGTATCTAAAAAGGTGTATTGTTTCAGAAAGGCATAGAGTTCCGCTTTCATCTTCGCGACGCCGCCTTTTACATCGGATTCGAGGTTAATGGGCATAACGGGCTCGTGCAAACTCATCCTGAGAAGCGCCCAGCCATTGCCGTGATCCTTGTCGAAGTTGACCCGCACGCCTTCGAAATTGTTTGGCACGACCGAGATGTAGGAACACTCTTCCGCATATTTTCCGAAGTCACCGAGAACGCCTGCTCCCAGGATCGCGGCATCCTTATCCGGCGTGAACTTCAATCGTATCTCTTCCGCCTCCGCGGGTTCGGGCAGATCGGCAATCAGGCTCTCCGGATTTTCCTTCTTTGCAAGGGCGATGAGGAGCCGCGTCACAAGATATGCGCCGTCATCGAGGAAGTAGTTTTCCCTGAGGGCCGCATGGCCGCTCGTCTCTATCGCAAGAGGGGAGTAGACACCCTCCGCATTGAGCCGTTTGCTCTCGTTGATGACGTTCTTATAGCCCCGCTTAAAGCGGCGGTGTATGCCGCCCTTTGCCTCGATGAACTTTGTCAGCCCGTCGCTTGTGACGGAGTCCGTGACAATCGTAGCTCCCTTCTTTTCTTCCAGTAAAATTGCCGAAATGAGCGCAATGAGGCGGTTGCGGTTGATCTCTTCGCCGTTCCCCGCGACGGCGCCCGCCCTGTCGGCATCGGTATCGAAGATGATGCCGAAATCGGCGCGGTGCATTTTCACGGCACTGCAGACGGAGGCCATTGCCGTCTTGTCTTCGGGATTGGGAATGTGGTTGGGGAAGGTGCCGTCCGGCTCCAGGAACTGCGAACCCTCCGTGTCTGCGCCGAGCGGCTTCAGGACAAGGTCCGCAAAGAAGCCTCCCGCGCCGTTGCCTGCGTCTACTACGATTTTTTTGCCCTTCAGGGGCTCCGTTTTCCCCGTCCCGCGGCGGACCATGCCGACGAGACCGCCGGCGTATTTTTCGAGATAGGCTTTTTTCGTCACCTTTCCTTTTTCCGGATGGTTGACATTTACGCCCATTTCCGCAAGGGAGAGAATCTTTTCAATATCCTTTTCCTCGAGCCCGCCCTCTTTTACAAAGAATTTAAGCCCGTTTTTCCGGTAGGGCAGGTGGCTGGCCGTGATCATGACGGAGGCCTGGGCGCCGAAATCATCCTGAAGCAGCATGAACATCGAAGGAGTGGTGGAAAGCCCCGTTAAAATCACATTGAACCCGCATGAGGTAATTGCCTCCGTAAGCCATTCTTCGATGTCTGCGGAAGACAGACGCGGATCGCGTCCTATCGCCACGGTTGCGCCCATAAGTTTGCGGCCGTGGGCCAGCCACATGCAGAATGCCTTGCCGATGTCTTTCACGGCCTCTTCCGTCAGGGTGACGGGATCGTCCTTCCCGCCCGCGGTTGCGGTGCCGCGCAAATCAGTGCCGTTCCTTAAAAATCCATAGTTTTTCAATAGAATCTTTTTCCTTTCAGAAAAAATTTTTACAAAGCTTATTTCCATTATACAGAAATTTACGGGCTTTTTCAAGTCTTTGAAGAAAAAAAGAAAACAATTTCGGAAATTATCTTGCAAATGGGAAAAATGCGTGATATAATGAATATACTCTACAGAGAGGATGGAAAATGTACAAATTTATATTGTCGACGGACTCAACTTGCGATCTTTATCATGACTTCATAGCGGAAAACGATATTAAATTTGCCCCGCTGACATTTATGTTAGAGAAAGACGGGAAGATGGAGGAGTATCTCGATAATTTCACCGAATACGGACAATACGTTGATTTTTACAATAAATTGAGAGACGGCTGGATGCCGAAGACGAGCAAACTCAATTACGAGTCGCACTATTCCCACTTTCTCAAACTCGCACAGGAGGGCGCGAAGGATGTGGTGCACTTCACAATCTCGTCGGGCCTCGCCAATACATGGGAAAACGCAGAACAGGCGGCTGCCGACGTCAAAAAGGATTTCCCCGGTTTTCGGGTGTTCGTTGTGGACCCGCTGACCGCTACGGTCGGGCAGGGCGCGCTCGTGAGCATAGCCCTCAAGTGCCGCAACGAGGGCAGGACGGCGGAAGAAACAGTCGAATTCTGTAAGAGTCTCCGCCTTCATATCCAGCATTTTATCGTTGCGGATGACCTGCAATTTTTAAAGCGCGGCGGAAGGATTTCCGCTGCGGCAGCGGCCGTGGGCGGCGTTCTGAAAGTGAAGCCCATCATTTCTTTCGATAAGGAAGGTAAGCTCTTCGTTATGGACAAGGTGATGGGGGTGAAAAAGGCAATTTCCTACATAAAGCGCAAGATCGACACCGAGGCACCCGATCCGCAGTATAACTTATGCTACATTGTACATACCGACAACGAACCCGCCGCCAACGAATTGAGGGAATACGTGCGTTTGCAGTGCCACTTCGAGCCGGTCGTGCAGATCATGGGTCCCGTTATCGGCTCGCACGTCGGCCCGGGCGCTTTTGCGCTCGGCTACCTGAGCAAGAGCTTGAGAAACGAATTCTGACGCATGGCGGAGAGCCGCTTTATTTGTAAAAATACATCAAAATTCATTCGACAAACAAAAAAGGATATGGTATAATATACCATATCTTATTTTGCTTTTGACAGGAGCATTTTTTATGGCTAAAAACGATCAATTTGTCTTGCAGATCGCCGACATCGAAACGGATTTCCCGCAATGGTACACAGACGTTGTATTGAAGACCGAACTTGCCGACTACGGCCCCGTCAAGGGGACCATGGTCATCCGTCCCTACGGATACGCAATCTGGGAGAATATCCAGAGGGAGATGGACGCGCGTTTCAAGGCGGCGGGTGTGGAAAACGCCTACTTTCCTCTTCTCATCCCGATGTCCTTTATGACGAAAGAAGCGGAGCACGTTGAGGGGTTTGCGCCCGAAGTCGCCGTCGTCACGCATGCGGGCGGGGCAAAACTCGAAGAACCTCTCGCCATCCGTCCCACTTCCGAGACCATTATCGGCCACATGATGGGCAAATGGGTGGAGAGTTGGAGAGATCTCCCGCTCCGCCTCAATCAATGGTGCAACGTCATGCGATGGGAAAAGACAACCCGTCCCTTTCTCCGCACAAGCGAATTTCTTTGGCAGGAAGGGCATTCCGTCTATGCGACGGGCGCCGAGGCCGAAACCGAGACTCTCAATATGCTTCGTCTCTATGAGGAATTTGCAAAGACCGTCCTCTGCATGCCTGTGCTGACGGGCAGAAAGACGGAGAAGGAGAAATTTGCGGGCGCCGCCGCCACTTACGGCATGGAGGCGATGATGCATGACGGCAAGAGCTTGCAATCGGGCACGACACACTACATGGGGCAGAACTTCGCAAAGGCCTTCGGCGTACGGTTCACCGACAAAGACGGCGTCCTCAAATACGGCTACACGATGAGTTACGGTGTTTCCACCCGTCTCATCGGTGCCGTTATCATGACGCACGGCGACCAAAGGGGGCTCGTGCTTCCGCCTCCCGTCGCGCCCGTGCAGGTTGTCATTGTCCCCATTGCACAAAAAAAAGAGGGAGTGATCGAGGCCTGCAACGTTCTTAAGGAGAGGCTCGGAAAAGCGGGAATGCGCGTCTGTATTGACGACAGCGACAATTCCCCCGGCTGGAAGTTCAACGAATGGGAGATGAAGGGCGTCCCCTTGCGGATCGAGCTCGGCCCGCGCGACATCGAAAACGGCAGGATGACTGTGTTCCGCCGCGATACTTTGGAAAAAGGGGACTGTTACCTTCTTTCCGAGGCGGAGACCGTGACGGCGGATCTGCTCCGCCAAATCTGCGGAAACCTATATGCAAGAGCCGAAAAGCGGATGCGGGAGCGTATTGTCAGTGCGGGAACACTCAACGAACTTCTGGACGGCGAGAACAGCGGCTGTTTCGTGAAAGCCGGATGGTGTGGGTGCCGCGCTTGCGAGGACAAAGTCAAGGAGTACGCGCAGGCCACCGCACGCGTCATAGCCAAGGAGAACACGGCGGAAAGGTGCGTCGTTTGCGGCGCTCCCTCCGTCCATACCGTATTTTTCGCAAGAGCGTATTAAACGTTTCAAGCGGTCCGATTTCCAAAGCCGCAATAAACGTGCGCAAAGGGGTAAGGCCTTGTATGGTCTTTCAGACTAAATTAAGGAGTTAAGTATGAAACATCTCGATATTTCCAAAGTGTTGCAGGACGAAAGCCTCATCGGCGAGACGGTCGTCGTCTGCGGCTGGGTCCGGACATTCCGCGACAGCGCCGCCGTCTCCTTTCTGGAGCTCACCGACGGTACTGCCTTCCGTAAATTGCAAGTGGTCATCGACAAAAGCGTCTTGAAGCCCGATTCCGAATGCGCAAAGCTCGGCGCAAGCGTTTGCGTCAAGGGTCAGGTCGTAAAGGCGTATAAGGGAGAAGGGAATGAACTCAACGCAAAAGAGATCGCCCTGCTCGGCAGGTGTCCCGCAGAATACCCCATTCAAAAGAAGCGCACGACGCTCGATTTTCTCCGCACGGTTCCGCATCTGCGCCTCCGCACAAATACCTTTCAGGCCGTTTTCCGCGTGCGCTCGGTCGCCGCACAGGCCATTCACCGCTATTTCCATGACAACGGATATTATTATGTCAATACGCCGCTCATCACGGCAAGCGATTGCGAGGGGGCGGGGGAAATGTTCCGCGTCACGACTCAGCCGTGGGCTCCGAAGGAAAAGACGGAAGAAGAGTACTATAAAGACGACTTTTTCGGTGTGAAGGCGGGGCTTTCCGTTTCCGGCCAGCTCGAAGGCGAGGTTGCGGCCACCGCGCTCGGCAAAATCTACACTTTCGGGCCCTCTTTCCGCGCGGAGAACTCCAACACCAAGCGGCACTTGGCGGAATTTTGGCATGTGGAACCCGAAATTGCCTTTGCCGAGCTCCCCGACGTCATCGAAATCGCCGAAAGTCTTCTGAAATATCTCATCAAGGCGGTGCTCGAAGAGTGTCCCGAGGAAATAAAATTCTTCGATAGTTTTGTGGAAAAGGGACTCATCGACAAGCTGACGCACGTTGCAACAAGCGATTTCGGCGTCTGTACGTATACGGAAGCGGTCGCCATTCTCGGGAAGGAAAACGATAAATTTCAGTTTCCCGTACATTGGGGAAGCGATCTCCAGTCCGAACATGAAAAGTATCTGACCGAGCAGGTGTTCGGGCGTCCCGTATTCGTGACGGACTATCCCAAGGAGATCAAGTCTTTCTATATGAAGCAGAATCCGGACGGAAAAACGGTTGCGGCAACGGATTGTCTTGTCCCCGGTATCGGCGAGATCATCGGGGGGAGCGAGAGGGAAGCCGACTATGGGAAACTTATCGCGGCCATGCGGGAAAGGCACATGGACATAGATGCATACAAGCAATATCTTGACCTGCGGCTCTTCGGAAGCGTGCCGCACGGCGGCTTCGGCCTCGGTTTCGAGCGGTTTGTGATGTATGTGACGGGCATGGAGAACATCCGCGACGTCACTTTGTTCCCCCGCAGTGTGAAAAATATTATGTAAATCCCGAAAGAAGTCACACTCCATGCGAGAGTTTTTCAGATTGTTTTTCTGAAGAACGGTAAAATCGCGGAAGAGGGGACGCACGAACAACTTTTGGTCCCGAACGGCAATTGTGCGGGACTTGTAAGGGCGCTGCCGCCGCCTGCCGAAGCATCGCATTGATACATTGCACGCGCCGCATATAATTTTTTAAGGACGATAAGAGGCCAGTATCTTTTCCGCCTCTTTTTTGATACGTTCGGCGAGAGCAGGCGGAGAGATTACGGTGATGCCGGACCCCGCAGAGAGTATATTCCCGGCAAGCGCCCCGTCGTCCGGCAAAACGAGCTCCGCAAAATATTCGCCGTCCCTCTTGTAAATGTTATCCACGCCAAGCCAGTCCTCCGCATAGGGAAGTTTTTCAAATGCAATTTTCAGTTTTACCTCGGCGATTTTCTCGTTTCTCCAAAAATTGAGGGGAATATCCTCTCTCCGGAAGGGTTTGCGCTCGAATCTGTTTCCTGTGCCGTTGATGGCTCTCATCCTGCCGATGCGGAAGGTGCGGAACTCTCCGCGCAACGTGCAAAACGCCCATACATACCAAATATTCTGTTTGTAAATGAGGAGATGGGGATGAATGATCCGCCGTGTTGCCGCGCCGGCACGGTCGAAATATTCGATCTCCATCTCTTCGCATTCCCCGATCGCCCGGTCCAAAAGGGTGAGTTTATCGGAAAATTTCCGTTCGTCGCCCCATGTGCCGCTGTCGACGAGGATATTGCCCGAGAGGGCTGTATCGAATTTTTCCGTCTTCGTCTGCGCAGTCAATTTGCCGTATGCGCTTTCGAGCACGGGATCATGCGTTTGTCCGAGCATGGCAAGCATAGCCTCTGCGGTACGGGCGTATTCCTCCCGGGTAAAGAGACCTTTCGGAAGTTTGAAACTATCCGGTATGCTGATTCCGCCCGAAGCACCCCGCGTAACGTCCATGGGAATCCCCGCGACCGTCATTTCGTCCACATACCGATAGATGGTGCGTACCGAAACTTCGTATTTTCTCGCCAACTCACCCGCGCTGATTTTCCGTTTGGCAAGAAGGGTGAATAAAATGCCGAGCATAATTTCATATTTCATGGAAAAAATTTTATCATATATAAAATAGATTGTCAATTTTTGATGGATACGCAGAAGAAAATTCCGTACATTTTTTAATTTTTATTTTTCAGACAAGTCCCGGCATGTTTTATGCATACAATAGAAATCATGACGGAACTTCAGACAGAAAAGGAAATACAGGCCTATCAAAGAGTGCAACGGGAAATCAGGAATCGGGATCTTCGGCGCGGAATGCGGTATTTTCAAACGGCGGAGCAGTTTTTTTCCGCCCTGCACGGCCTTGACGGGCTCGGCACGAAGGAGCGGGAAGCGGCAAGAACGTTTAAATTATTCCAAACGCCTGCGTAAAGATTGACAGCGCGGCGCGTTCTGTTGTATAATGAATGCACCGAGGAAAAAAGTATGGCAAACGTAATGGACACCCTCAGAGAGAGGGGATTTATCAAACAAACCGTCTGCGAGGACGAGCTCTACGGTCTTTTGGGGCGGGAGAGCGTTCCCTTCTATATCGGCTTCGATCCAACGGCGGATTCTCTGCACGTCGGGCACTTTATGCAACTTGTTGCGATGAAGCATATGCAGGACGCGGGCCACAGACCCATCGTGCTCATCGGCGGCGGCACGGCTATGGTCGGGGACCCGTCTGGCAGGACGGACATGCGCGCCATGATGACGAAGGAGACCATCGCCCATCACGCTGAATGCTTCAAAAAGCAGATGTCGAAGTTTGTCCGTTTCGAAGGCGAAAATGCCGCGATTGTCGTCAATAATGCCGACTGGCTCCTGAATTTGAATTACATCGACTTTCTCCGTGATATAGGCGTGCATTTTTCCGTCAACAAAATGCTGACGGCCGAATGTTTCAAGACGCGCATGGAACGGGGACTTTCGTTTCTTGAATTTAACTATATGCTTATGCAGGCATATGATTTTCTTATCCTGCACCAAAGGTATGGCTGTTCGCTCGAACTCGGCGGGGACGACCAGTGGAGCAATATACTCGCGGGTGCGGATTTGATCCGCAGAAAGGAAAAAAAGCCTGCTTATGCGATGACTTTCCAACTTCTCACGACAAGTGAGGGGAAGAAGATGGGCAAGACGCAGAAAGGGGCCGTTTGGTTGGATCCCGCAAAAACGAGTCCTTACGAGTTCTACCAGTATTGGCGCGATACAGCCGATGCAGACGTTGAAAAATGCTTCATGCTTTTAACTTTTTTGCCTGTTCCCGAAATCAAAGAACTGTGCCGTTATCGCGACGAGCGCATGAACGCCGCGAAGGAGAGGCTCGCCTATGAACTCACCAGGGCGGTACACGGGGAAGATGCGGCCGATCTTGCGCGCTCTCAGGCGCATGCGGCGTTTTCGGGAGAGGGCGGAATGCCGGAACGGTCGGTTCCCGCGGAGGTGAACACCGTCGTCGGGGTGCTCGTCGCAACCGGGCTGTGCAAGTCAAACGGCGAGGCAAGAAGGCTTCTGGAGCAGGGAGGCGTTGGGATCGGCGGGGAAAAAGCGACGATGGAAACGGTTTTGCCCGCGGGCGATTTCATTCTCCACAAGGGAAAGAAAGTTCACATCAAAGTCGTGCGCCGATAATGCGGTACAAAAGCGTCGCCGGTGAAAACGTCGCCGAAAAAATAATAGAAAAATCGAAATTTTTCGTCTATGTCTCTCATGTCGGAGACGAAGAAGAGGCTAAGGCGTACCTTTCGGAGGTGCGCTCGCTTCATCCTATGGCTACGCACGTCTGCTTCGGCTACATTGCCGATAAGATCGGAAATTTGCAACGGTTCTCGGATGACGGGGAACCGCAGGGCACGGCGGGCATGCCGATTTTAGGCGTTTTGAAGGCGCAGGATCTCAGGGAGACGCTTGTTGCCGTCGTCCGCTATTTCGGCGGAATTAAACTCGGTGCGGGAGGACTTACCCGCGCCTATGCGGGCTGTGCCGCGGACGGGATCGCCGCAAGCGGAATCAAATTATATGAAACGGCCGCGGAGGTGACTCTCTCCGTCGGTTACGCCGACGCCGGCGCCGCTTTCCGCATGCTGGAAGGGGAGACCGTTCTCTCCCGCGATTTTTCTTCCGACGCGAAATTTACCGTCATCGTAAAAGAAAAGGACATCGAAAATTTTTCCGCCCGCGCCCGCGATTTTTTCAACGGCAGAGTGAAAATCGAAATCGGGAAAAGATATTTTTATCCGTTCTGACAAAACTCAGCAGATGAATTGACTATCGCAATACTTTTCGGCGTTAGAAAGGAGAACAAATGAAAGAGTATATTTTTGAAAAAGTCACCTGTTCCACCTCTTTTGGAGGAGCAAAAATTTCTTTCGATGAACATAGGAAGAAAATCAACGAATTTGCTCAAAAGGGGTTGTCCTACGTTGGTTGGCTTCCTACAGGGATGGATGGTTATGGTCATATAAAGGAAATTGATTTAATTTTTGAAAAGCAAAAGGAGGAGCCCTAATTAGGCGGGATAAAAAGCACGGGCAACGGTAACGCGCCGAAGCCCAAAGCTGCGGTCGGTTGCCGTGCCGGGGCGGCGGATAAAATGCTGTGACCCTTCGGCGGGTCCGGGCCATGTTTTACAAACTCCGGAACGCGGTATAATAAAAAAGAACGGAAAAAAGCGGCGAAAAGCCATAAAGGGGGATCCGGTATGGACGCAAATAAATTTACGCAGAATTCGATAAAGGCAATCCGTGATGCACAGCGCCTCGCGGAGGAATACGGCAACAGTGAATTTTCAACGTTGCACCTTGCAGCTGCCCTCCTCGAAAAGGACGGTCTCGTTTCCCGCATTCTGATCCGCGCGGGCAAGGATGCAGACGGTCTTTCGAGGGCTGTCGCCGAGGAAATCGAGCGTCTTCCCCGCGTCAGCGGAGCGGGAGCGGGCCAAATCTATCCCACCGCCGCCCTTACCCGTGCCCTCAATGAGGCCGGGAAGCTCGCATCGGGCATGAAGGATGATTATATTTCCGTCGAGCACATCTTTTTATGTCTCTTCGACAACGCGGAGCCCCGTCTTTCGGAGCTTTTCAAGCGTTTCGGCGTCACGAAAGAGGACTTTTTAACGGGAATGAAGGAAATCCGCGGCAATCAAAACGTGACGACGGACAACCCCGAAGACACCTATGAGGCCCTTGAGAAGTACGGTACCGATTTAACAAAGCGCGCCCGCGAGCACAAGCTGGAGCCCGTCATCGGCAGGGATGAGGAAATCCGCAACGTCATCCGTATTCTTTCGAGGAAAACCAAGAATAATCCCGTGCTCATCGGTGAACCGGGCGTCGGGAAAACCGCCATCGCGGAAGGACTTGCCCGCCGTATCGTCTCCGGCGACGTGCCCGAAGGCTTAAAGAACAAGACATTGTTTTCCCTTGACATGGGTGCGCTCATCGCGGGGGCAAAGTACCGCGGCGAGTTCGAGGAACGCCTGAAGGCGGTGCTCGCCGAGATAGTAAAATCGGAAGGAAAAATTTTGCTTTTCATCGACGAACTCCATACCGTCGTCGGTGCGGGAAACGCGGAGGGCTCAATGGATGCAAGCAACCTTTTGAAGCCCATGCTTGCACGCGGAGAGCTCCACTGTATCGGCGCGACGACGCTCGACGAATACAGAAAATATATCGAAAAAGACGCCGCTCTCGCGAGACGTTTCCAGCCCGTCATGGTCGGGGAACCTACGGTGGAAGACACGATTTCCATTTTGAGAGGGCTCAAAGAGCGTTTTGAAATTTTCCACGGCGTGCGTATCCACGATGACGCCCTTGTTGCGGCGGCAACCCTTTCAAACCGCTACATCACCGAACGATTCTTGCCCGACAAGGCGATTGACCTCGTGGACGAAGCAGCGGCGATGATCCGTACGGAGATCGATTCCATGCCCGCCGAAATGGACGCCCTGCACCGCAAAATCGTGCAGATGGAGGTGGAGGAAAACGCTCTTGAAAAGGAGACCGACAATCTTTCCCGCGCCCGCCTCGAAACGTTAAAAGAAGAGCTCGCCGGGTACAAGGCGCAATTTGACGCGATGAATGCGAAGTGGCAGGACGAGAAAAAGGCAATATTACACGAGAAAGAGCTCAAAGAGCGGCTTGATTTGCTTCGCGGAGAGTTGGAATCCGCCAAAACCGGCGGCGATTACAATACTGCGGGCCGCCTTGAATACGGCGAAATTCCCGCCATCGAAAAAGAGCTCGCTTCTTTCAAGGAAAAGGATGAAGACGCCATCCTGCAGGATGAAGTTACCGAGGAGCAGATCGAAAAGATTGTCTCCCGTTGGACGGGAATTCCCGTTTCCCGCCTCAAAGAGGGGGAGCGGGAGAAACTTCTGCGCCTTGAAGAAACGCTCCACAGGCGCGTCGTCGGGCAGGACGAGGCCGTCAAAAAAGTTTCGGAGGCCATCCTGAGGGCGAGGGCGGGCATTTCCGACGAGAACAGGCCCATCGGCTCGTTCCTTTTCCTCGGCCCCACGGGCGTAGGCAAAACGGAGCTCGCCAAATCTCTCGCCGAAAGCCTTTTCGACGACGAAAAAAACATTGTCCGCATAGACATGAGCGAATACATGGAAAAATTTTCGGTCTCCCGCCTCATCGGCGCGCCTCCGGGATACGTCGGCTACGAGGAAGGGGGGGCGCTTACCGAGGCGGTCCGTCGCCGTCCTTACTCTATTATCCTCTTCGATGAAGTCGAAAAGGCCCACCCCGATGTATTCAATATTCTTTTGCAGATTTTGGATGACGGGCGGCTGACCGATTCGCAGGGGCGGACGGTAGATTTCAAGAACACCGTCATCATTCTGACCTCGAATTTGGGCAGCGACGTCATCGCAGACGGCATCGAAGACGGGGAGCTCTCGCCTGTGGCGAAAGAAGAGATCAAGGAAATCCTGAAACGCTCCTTCCGTCCCGAATTTTTGAACAGGCTTGACGAGATCATTACCTTTAAACCGCTGACGAGAGAGAATATAGACAGGATAGTGGAGATTCAGCTTGAACGGCTGAAAGCGCGCGTGAAGCCTTTGGAGATCGAGGTCACGCCCCGTGCCAAAGCGTTTATTTCCGACAACGGCTACGACAGCGTCTACGGCGCCCGCCCGTTGAAGAGGTATATCCAGACGAAGGTGGAGACTCTCATTGCGAAATATATCATTGAGAACAATCCCGCTCCGGGTTCGCATCTTACGGTGGATATTGCGGACGGCGATCTCTGCCTATCGTCCTCATAAAGCACTTCAAAGTCCGTGTCTTCTGCCTCTGCTTTCCAAAGAAGGGACACGCGCAAGAGATATTTTGTCCGAATTTCAAATGCCGCCGCGGCTTTTCCGCGGCGGCATTTCGTAAAACGGGGAAAATTCCGCAATATTCGCAGTTTATCTCTTGACATTTCGAGAATGTAAGTATACAATAGTAAAAGTAACATTTGAAGGGCCCGGTGAACGGTATGGAGGAAAAAAACATCATCGATATGATTGCAGAGGCGGAAGAAAAGGCGTCCGGACTTATTGCGGAGGCGCAGGATGAAGCAACCGCGATTGTCACCGAGGCCCAAAAAAAGGCGATGGAGATTACCAAGTCGTCTGAGGAAAACTGTGCAAGACGGACTGCGGAAATCCTGCAAAAGGCGGGAGAGGATGCCGAAAGCGCCTATGAATCTTCTTTAATCGATTGCAAAAGAGACGCAAAGGCCTATGCGGACGGCATTCTGGAACACGTCGGGCCGCAGGTTGACGGGATCGTGGGGAGGATAACGAAGTGATCGCAAAGATGCGAAAACTGCATCTTGCCGCGCTCTCCTATGACAGGGACGAAATCCTGAATACGCTCGAACGTACACGGGCGGCAGAGATCGAAGGGCATGAGGGAACAGAGGGGGAGGCTGCCTGTACGGGGAACGCACAGGCAATTTCCGATACTCTCGCGAGGCTCGAAAACACCCTTCAGACACTCGTTTCCTATGCGGAAAAACGTGCCGCGGAACAGCACGGCAAGGGAGAGACGCCCCAAACCAAAGATGGTTTCGAGGTCGGCTATTCCGAGTTCATGGCTGCAAAGGAGTATGAAAAGAGGGCGGATTTTCTCATGGAAAGGGTTGCCTTCCTGCAGGAAGAACTCGGGGACGCCTCTGCGGCCAAGCAAAAGGCCGAACGCGCGATTGCCGTTGCGGAGCCTTATTCCGCAGTAAAACGTACATTCTCCTTCTATTGCGATACCAAAAAGACCTCGGTGCGGTTCGGCACCGTTCCGTCCTCCCCGTGGGAAAGCGTCAGGGAAAAACTCGGGGAGCTTCCCCTTGCGGATTTCGAGGAAACACCCGCAGAAAATGCCGTACTTGTCTGCGTCGTCTGCCATAAGAGCGTTTCGGCGGCGGTTGACGGTCTCCTTGCGGCGGCGGGATTCTCCGCCTGTCCGTTTACGGACGAAAGAACGGGGGAGCAACTGCGGTCTTCTCTTTACGAGGAACTTTATGTTGCGGAAAAACGCCGGGAAGAGGCGGAGACGGAACTTTTCGGACTGACCGAGGAGATCCGTCCTTTGAAAATCTACTGCGACTATGTCGGCTTCGAACTCGAGAAGGCGGAGGCGTCGGAAAAGATGCTGACGACGGCACGCACCTTCCTTTTGGAAGCTTTTGTGCCTGCGGATGAGGAAGAGAAAGTGAAAGCGGCCCTTGACGGCAAGGATTTTCCGCTGTTTTATGAGTTTACCGACCCTGCCGCCGATGAATTTGTGCCGACGCTTACGAGAAACAATAAAATCGTTTCCAATTTCGAGACGATCACGAATATGTATTCCCCGCCCAATGCGCGGGAAATGGATCCCAACACCGTGATGTCTTTCTTTTACAGTCTGTTTATGGGATTCATCATGGCGGATATCGGCTACGGGCTTGTGATGATGCTCGGCGGCGGTTTTCTCTATTGGAAAAACCGCAAAAAAGAGGGGGGAATCAAGAGTCTCTCGGGCGTGTTTGCCGTCAGCGGCGTGTTTGCGTTGATTTGGGGATTTCTGTTTAATTCTCTCTTCGGCATTGCGGTTTTGCCCTATACGGTGATGCCAAACGTGCAGACGGAGATGTACACGGTGATGGGCATCGGGCTGCCCGCCGTCCTCGTCATTTCCCTGATGCTCGGCGTGGTGCAGCTCATGGCGGGATATTTGTGCAAGGCGGTGCAATCATGGCGGCGCGGGGGATTCTGGGACGGCGTTTTCGACGGCGTTGTGTGGGCTGTTTTCTCCCTCGGCGTGGAATTTGCAATCATCGGCTTCGTTGAGGAATTCAACCTGTCTTTTTTGAAACTTGCGGGCGGCATCATCGCGGGGGCAAGCCTTCTCATCGCGGCTTTGACTGCGGGAAGAAAGCAAAAATTTCTCGGGAAGATCACCAAGGGCTTCGGTTCCCTGTACGGGCTCATCAATTATTTTTCCGATGTTTTAAGCTATCTTCGCCTTTATGCGCTTCTGCTGACGGGGGCGATCATCGCGCAGGTAGTGTCCCAATATTCCATTCAGTTTCTCACGTCGGGATCGTGGCTTGTCGTTCTCGGGCCGATAGTAATGGTGATCGGGCATCTTTTTAATCTCGCGATCGGTCTTTTGGGAGCATATATCCATACGGCGCGGCTTCAGTATATCGAATTTTTCGGAAAATTCTACGAGGGCGACGGGGAACTTTTTATCCCCTTCGGTTCACGGCATAAACACGTCACGGTTTCCTGAAAATACAGAAAAATCAAAGCGAATGCTTTTGGAGGTATAACAAATGTTTACTACCGGGTTTGTCATTGCGATCATCGGGATCACGCTCTGCGTTCTCCTGTGTGCGCTGGGGTCTGCGATCGGTCTTTTCAAGACCAGTTCCGCCGCGGCAGGCGTCGCGGGGGAAGATCCCAAAAAATTCAACGGCATCCTCACGATGCTTGTGCTCCTTCCCGCAACGCAGGGCCTGTACGGTTTCGTCATCGCGATCATGGCATCCAACCAGCTTGCATCGCTCTATGCCGCGGAAGCCACCGCAACGCTGGCGCAGGGCTGGGCAATCTTCGGCGCATGCCTTCCCATGGCGCTCACGGGTTTTCTTTCCGCATTCTTTCAGGCGAAAGCGGCGGTCAACGGGATCTATGCGGCAGCCAAACAGGGCTCTCTCGGTTTCAAGATCGTTATGGGCCCCGCGATGATCGAGCTCTATTCTTTGCTCGGGCTTGTCATTTCGATCATGGTCCTCATGGCATTGTAAAGCAATGGGAAAAGAAGAGATTGCGGAAAGAATTTTATCCGACGCACGGGCGGAAGCCGAAGAGATCGTTGACGGCGCAAAAAAACGTGCGGAGGAAATCGTAAAAGAGGCACAGGATGCTGCAAACGCCGAGGCCGCCGAAGCCGAAGGCGAGGCTTATGCCCGCGCCAAGTTTATTACGGACGGGAAAGCCTCGGCGGCGAGGCTCGAAAGCCAAAAGATCGTTCTGGCCGAAAAGAGGCGCGTCATAGACGGCGTCTATCTCCGTGCCCTTGCGGCGCTTCTCGGCCTCGAAGAACGCGATAGCGTCCGATTCGCCGAAAAAATCCTGAAAGAGAACGCGGAAGAGGGGGACGAGATCGTCTTTTCGGAAAATTTCGCCTATGCGGAAAACGTGGCCGCCCTTCCCGTCGTGCGGGAAAAGAAACTTACCGTAAGCGGGGAGCGCCGTGTGCTTTCGGGCGGATTCATTCTCCGCGGAAAGAAATCGGATAAGGACGTTTCCTATGGCGCGGTCCTTGCGGCCGACAGGGAGAAATATCAGGCGGATATTGCCCGCGCGGTTTTCGGGACGGCATAAGATATGACATTCGACACCAACTTTACAAACGGCGTCATTGCCGTCAAAGAAAAATCGCTTTTGGGCGAAAAACTTCTCCGCTTTCCCGAACAGACGGCGGGGGAGGTTCTTCGCGTTATCTCGGAGAGCGGCTTTGGCGGCGGCGAGAGCGATCCCGATGCGATTTTCGCCCGCGAAGAACGGCTTTTGGACGATTTTATCCGTACCTACGCCCCCGGGAAGGCAGAAAAGAGCTATTTTCTCTTGCCGCATGACTTTCACAACCTGAAGGCGCTATACAAGGCAGAAAAGCTCGGCATACCCGCAGAAGGCATGCTTGCTCCGGAAGGGATGTTTTCGTACGGCGCGCTCAGGGAGATGCTCGGTGAGAAAAGGCCGCCCGTGCCGGAGATTGCGGAAGACGCGACGGGAGCGGAGATCGGAGCCGCATTTGACAGAGCGGAATTTTCCTATCTGTTCCGCGTCTGCGCCTGCCGTCCGGTTCTCAAAAAACTTCTTTCCGTCCGTGCCGACGTAACGAATATCCTGACCGCTTTCCGCGCGGAGACGGAAGAAGAGGCGAAGGCGATGTTCGTGGAAGGCGGAAAACTGAAAGAGAGTGATTTTTCTCCCGTCTTCTCGGAGGATACCGCGGAGAGGGAACACGCGTTCGATAATTTGCCGTATAAAGCATTCTATCGGGAATGCCTTGCGGCGAAGGAGAAAAATGTTCCCTACACCGAGGCGGAGCGCATGAAAGAGGAGACCGAGATTAACTATTTCTTCGGAAAACGTTATGCGCTTTCGGGCAAGGAACCTTTTTTGTATTATGTTTTCCGCCGCAGGGCGGAAATAAGGAATGTCCGCACCATTCTCATATGTCTGAATGCGGGCGTTGGCGAAAGGGAAATTCGGCGGCGGCTCGCCGGGGTGAAGTAATGCAGGGAAAAATGGCGATCGTGGGGAATGCCGCAACGATTACTGTATTTAGGGCGGCGGGCGTGGATGCGTTTTCCGTGAACGATGAAAAGGGCGCGAGGGAAACACTCCGCAAAGTTGCCCGCGATTACTCCGTCATTTTCCTGACGGAGGACTATGCGGTAAAACTCATGGACTTTTTGAAGCGTTTTGACGAGGAGCCCTATCCCGTCATCCTTCCTGTTCCGTCGGGCGTAAATACGGGATACGGAAAGGAATTTTTGAAGAGCACGATGGAACGTGCGCTCGGTGTAGACATTCTCTTTCGTGACTGACCTGCCCTTGCGGCTCCCTTTGCGGGGAACGGCCCGGGGCGGGAATCCCATGCGGGCAGAATTTTAAAATTTACGAATCCACCTCATATCGGAGGCAATATGGCAGGAAAAACAATAAAAGTATCGGGGCCGCTCATTGTGGCGGAAAATATGGCGGACTGCAAGATGTATGACGTCGTGCAGGTTTCCGATCTCAAGCTCATCGGCGAGATTATAGAATTGAGAGGGGACAAGGCCTCCATTCAGGTCTATGAAGAGACGTCCGGCCTCGGCGTCGGAGAAGACGTCGTCTCGACGGGTGAACCGCTCTCCGCCGAACTTGCGCCGGGTCTCATCACGGGCATCTTCGACGGAATCCAGCGGCCTCTGACGACTCTGTATTTTGAGTATGGCAGCCGCATTTCCCGCGGCGTTACGGTGAATAAACTCGACCGCGAAAAAAAATGGCGCTTTACTGCCAAAGTCAAGACGGGCGACAGGGTGCAGGCGGGAGATATTTTGGGCGTCGTGCAGGAAACGGAGATCGTCGAGCACCGCATTATGGTCCCTTACGGTATGGAAGGGGTTGTCGACGGGATTTCGGAAGGGGACTTCACGATCGAAGAGCCGGTTGCCCGTATCAGGACGGAGCAGGGGATTCTCCCTGTCTGCATGCTCCAAAAGTGGCCTGTAAGAAAGGGAAGACCCTATAGAGAGAAACTTTCGCCCGATCGGCCCATGATCACGGGGCAGAGAGTTATCGATACGCTTTTCCCGATCGCACGCGGCGGCGTGGCGGCGGTCCCCGGGCCCTTTGGCAGCGGCAAAACAGTCGTCCAGCACCAGCTTGCAAAATGGGCGGACGCGGACATTATTGTTTATATCGGCTGCGGAGAGCGCGGCAACGAGATGACGGATGTCTTAAATGAATTTCCCGCACTCAAGGATCCTAAAACGGGTGAACCTCTGATGAAGAGGACGGTGCTTATTGCGAACACTTCGGATATGCCTGTTGCGGCCCGGGAGGCCTCTATTTATACGGGAATTACGATCGCGGAGTACTTCCGCGACATGGGGTATAACGTCGCAATCATGGCCGATTCTACGTCCCGCTGGGCCGAGGCCCTCCGCGAAATGAGCGGGCGCCTCGAGGAAATGCCGGGCGACGAAGGTTATCCCGCTTATCTTGCGAGCCGCCTTGCGGAGTTCTACGAGCGGGCGGGTATCGTAAAGCTGTTGGGGCAGGACGGGCGCGTCGGCTCGGTTACGGCAATCGGCGCCGTCTCTCCTCCCGGCGGAGACCTCTCCGAACCTGTTTCTCAGGCGACCCTCCGTATTGTCAAGGTATTCTGGGGGCTTTCTGCGTCGCTTGCTTACAAGCGGCACTTCCCTGCGATCGATTGGCTCGTCAGCTATTCGCTGTATGCCGACAAAATGAAGCCGTGGTATGACGAAAACGTCGGCAAGGGATTCTTCAAATACAGGCAATTCGTCATGACGACGTTGCAGGAAGAGGCCGCGCTCGACGAGATTGTCCGTCTCGTCGGTATGGATGCGCTCTCGTCGAAAGACCGCCTCGTCATGGAAACGGCAAAGATGATCCGCGAAGACTATCTGCATCAGAATGCTTTCCACGAGGTCGATACTTTCACTTCGATGCACAAGCAACTTCTCATGCTTCTGCTTATCTATGAATTCTACACGCTCTCCGCAGAGGCCGTGGGCAATTATGTGGAACTCAACGACATTTTGAATCTTCCCTTTATGGAAAAGATCGGCCGTGCAAAGTACATTCCCGAAGACAATCTTGCGGAGTTCGATGAGATTATCGGTGAAATGAGTACGCAAATCAAGGCGCTTTCACAGGGAGGGGAAGATGTTTAAGGAATATAAGACGATCCGCGAGGTCGTCGGGCCCTTGATGCTCGTTGAAGGCGTCGAGGGCGTAAAATACAACGAACTTGTTGATATTCTCTGCGAAAACGGGGAAATAAGGCGCGGCAAAGTGCTTGAGGTCAACTCCGACAAGGCGGTTGTCCAACTTTTTGAGAATTCGCAGGGGCTGCAGATCTCAAAGGCCCGGGCCCGTTTTTTGGGCCATGCGCAACAGCTTGCCGTCTCCAAAGACATGCTTGGACGGGTTTTCGACGGAATGGGAAATCCCCGCGACGGCGGCGCTCCCGTCATTCCCGAAAAACTTCTCGATATTAACGGCGAGCCTATCAATCCCGCCGCGCGCGATTATCCCAATGAGTTTATCCAGACGGGCATTTCCGCCATTGACGGGCTCAATACTCTCGTAAGGGGACAAAAACTTCCCGTGTTCTCGATGAGCGGTCTTCCGCATGCGGAGCTGGCCGCGCAGATTGCCCGTCAGGCAAAAGTGCGGGGGAGTGACGGCAAATTCGCCGTCGTATTTGCCGCCATCGGCATTACGTTTGAAGAGGCGCAGTATTTTGTGGAGGATTTCAAACGCACGGGTGCGATCGAAAGGACGGTGCTTTTCACCAATCTTGCAAACGATCCTGCCGTTGAACGTATTGCAACACCCCGCATTGCCCTTACCTGCGCCGAATATCTCGCCTTCACCTGCGAAATGCACGTTCTTGTTATCATGACGGACATTACCAACTATGCGGAGGCACTGCGCGAGGTTTCTGCCGCCCGCCGCGAAATTCCCGGGCGCCGCGGTTATCCGGGGTATCTTTACACCGATCTTGCGTCGCTTTACGAGAGAGCGGGCAGGATCAGAGGTTGCAAGGGCTCGATTACTCAGATTCCCATTCTGACAATGCCGGAAGACGATAAGACGCACCCCATTCCCGATCTTACGGGCTATATCACCGAGGGGCAAATTATTCTCTCCCGCGATCTCTATAAAAAAGGTTTGAACCCGCCCATCGACGTCCTGCCTTCACTCTCCCGTCTGAAAGACAAGGGCATAGGCAAAGACAAGACAAGAGAGGATCATGCCGATACGATGAATCAACTTTTTGCGGCGTATGCGCGCGGCAAGGAAAGCAAGGAACTCTCCGCAATCCTCGGCGAGGCGGCCCTTTCCGATACGGATAAACTTTATGCGAAATTCGCGGATGCATTTGAAAAGGAGTATATCAATCAGGGCTTTGACAGAGATCGTTCTATCGAAGAGACCCTCGATCTCGGCTGGAAACTTTTGAAAATTCTTCCGAAATCCGAACTTAAGCGTATCCGTCAGGAATATATCGATAAATATTTGAAGGAATAGGACGCCGCATAGCGGCAGGAGACGGGCACCGCCCGCATAAGTCAAACGATTATGGCAAGACTGAATGTAAATCCCACACGCATGGAGCTCAAGAAGCTCAAAGCGCGCCTTACAACGGCCACCCGCGGGCACAAACTGCTCAAGGATAAGTCCGATGAAATGGTGCGCCGCTTTACCGTGCTGCTGAAAGAGGATAAACGCCTCCGCGAAGAAGCGGAAGAGGGACTCTCCGCCGCCCTCAGGCAGTTTGTAGTCGCGGGCGCGTTGACGCCCGCTTATGTACAGGAGACAGCCTTTTCCATGCCGACCGTTGCCCTTCGGACGGAATGCGGCACGGAGAGCATCATGGGGGTAGACGTTCCCAAGATCAAACTTTCGGAAAGTGCGGCAATTGCCCGCTTGCCGTATTCCTATCCGGAGATTACGAGCGAAGCCGACGGATCCGTCGCGATGGTCTCTGCGCTCCTTCCAAAGCTTATCCGCCTTGCGGAGGTCGAAAAGGCCGTGCGTCTGCTTGCCGACGAGATCGAGCGCAATAAGAGGCGCGTCAATGCCCTCGAATACGTCATAATTCCTCAGCTCGAGGAGACGATCAAGTACATTCGGGATAAACTCGACGAGAACGAACGCGCAGCTACCGTACGTTTGATGAAAGTGAAATCCGCGAAGATGTAAAATTTCCTCCCGCGTCTTACAGAACGGCGGAAGGACAGCGGGATACGGCGCCGACATGCAGAAAAGTTACGGAAAAAATTCAACGCCGAAAAAATAAAACACCCGCACGGCGGGTTTTTTTCATGGGAATTACGGATAAGCGGTTTGGGGTCAAAGAGACCGCTTATCCGCTTTTGCGGATTTTTTGATTTGGCTGTGGTAGAAATAATTTACGACGATGGGCGGCTCACAGAACGGACGGCTGACCGAGTCGTCGTTCACTACGTAAGGCAACCGCTTGCTTACGCAGAATTCCCGTATTTTCGTATCTGTATTCTGCCAATAGGTCATATCGCCGTGATTGTAGATCGCATCATAGAGAGGTATGAGAGCGGGATATTTTTCCGCGATATATCTTAAAACGGCGGGCTTGAAATTACCTCTCAAGTTCAAATTTTCGAGCCAAATAAGGTTGCAATCATCTTTTGTCTCCGAAATGATTGACGGAATATCCGTGATTTCGGGAAAGATTGGCGAGATAAAACAAGTAGTGCGGACGCCGTTTTTGTGAAATTCTTTCATGGCGTTTATGCGGCGCTCTATACTTACGGCGCAGTCCATGTCATTTTTGAAACTTTCGTCAAGTGTATTTATCGACCACGACACGCGGGCGTCCGGAAAAGTTTTTATAAGGTCCAAATCACGCAAAATCAAGTCCGATTTTGTTGCGATCGAAAGGATTGCACCACTGCCTTGCAGTTGTTCCAACAGCGTTCTTGTCCGTTTATACCGTTCTTCCGCAGGTTGGTACGGGTCTGTTACCGAACCTATGAAGAGTTCTTTGCCATTGTATTTTTCGGGGTTTTTGATTTCGCCCCAATCTTTAACGTCCACAAATTCACCCCAATTTTCAGGGTGGTTCGTAAACCGTTTCATAAAACAGGCATAACAATATTTACACGCGTGTCCGCAACCCGTATACGGGTTTACCGAATAATCGCAAACGGGCAAGTTTGATTTTGTAATTATATTTTTTACCGGAATATTCCGAATTACCATAGATTGCTGTCCTCCCGGCGGATTTGTACGTTTCAATGTCTTCTTTTACAAGGGTTTTAAGCCCGTAACAAAAGGAAATTATAACAGACCGGTGGATATAGTGCAAGCATTTTGAGAGAACGGGCAGAATATTTTGAAATTCGCCGCAAAGTAAACAAGGCCGGGAGAAGATCCCTGCCTTGTTCTTTGGCCCGACCGAAGGGCGCATTCCGATAAAAATTAAATTTTTGCGGATTTTCTATAAAACAGGATGAAAGCCTGAAGTTGCGTATTTCGGCGGAGAGCCGTTAAAGTATCAGGAAATTTCTTTTTTGACGCTTGCGAGGGCGTTTTTTTCGAGGCGGGAGACTTGCGCCTGAGAAATCCCGACTTCCGCCGAGATCTCCGTCTGCGTTTTTCCCTCGTAATAGCGTAACATCAGGATTTTTCTTTCTCTGTCTGTCAGGCGGCCGATCGCTTCACGCAGGGCTACGTGTTCCGTCCATATCTCGTCGCTCTGCGTTTCGTCGTAAAGTTGGTCGAGAAGTTCGAGTGTATCTCCCGATTTGTTGTAGATGGGCTCATAGATGGAAACGGGATCGGAAATGGCGTCGAGCGCATAGACGACTTCCCGCTCTTTTACTTTCATTTCGGCGGCAATTTTTTCGATGGTGGCTTCTTCGTCCCGTTCTTCGATGCTTTCGCGTACTTTCAGGATGCGGTATGCCGTGTCGCGGATGGAGCGGGATACTCTCAAAGAGTTTCCGTCCCTCAGATACCGTTTGATCTCGCCCAGAATCATCGGGACGGCGTAAGTGGAGAATTTGACATTAAAATCCAGATTGAAATTGTCGATTGCCTTGATAAGACCTACGCAACCCGCCTGAAAGACGTCGTCGGCGTTGGCATTTTTTGCCCAAAACCGTTTGACAAGGGAGAGAACGAGCCGCATATTGCCGATGATAAACTTTTCCCGCGCTTTTTCGTCACCGGCTTTGAGCTGTTGCATGAGTTCATCCATTTCCTTTGCGGAAAGTTTGGGAAGTCCCGTCGTATCGACTCCGCAGATTACAACCTTACTGATCATCTTTTACCTCCGTAAGAGCATTAGCCCTTATGTAAATCCTTCGGAGACAAAAGTATCTGTGATTACGGGAAAATTATACGAGTTTGGAAATTTCTTTTTTGAGCCGCTCGATGATTTTTTTCTCGAGGCGGGATATGTAACTCTGCGAGATTCCAAGGGCGTCGGCGACATCTTTCTGGGTCATTTCATCCCGTCCTCCGAGCCCGAAGCGCATATACATAATTTTTCGCTCCCGCTCGGGGAGTTTGAGAAGGGCTTCCCGTAAAAGCTCCTTTTCAACGCCCGATTCCACTCCGCCGTACACCGTATCGCTGTCTGTGCCGAGAACATCCGAGAGGAGCAGTTCGTTTCCCTCGAAATCGGTGTTAAGCGGCTCGTCGAAGGAGATTTCGCTCTTCAATTTCACCGTGCGGCGCAGATACATCAGAATTTCATTCTCGATGCACCGCGACGCGTAAGTCGCAAGTTTAATGTTTTTATCCGTGCGGAACGAGTTAATGGCCTTGATGAGGCCGATGGTTCCGATGGAAATAAGATCATCTGGCTCTACGCCTGTATTTTCGAATTTGCGGGAGATGTAGACGACGAGCCGTAAATTGTGTTCGATGAGTTTTGCACGGACTTCTTCTGTTTCCGTTCCGCTTTCGAGTTTCGCAAGCATTTCTTTCTCTTCTTCCTGCGAAAGGGGAAGGGGGAGAGCCTCGCTTCCGCAAAGATAGTGAACAATATTATCACCTTTTATCTTCAGCAACCAGTTGTGCAGGGCTTCCAACAGCTTCATGGTTCTCCTCCGGATAAGATGGATGTAAGATAATCTGGTATTCCTTTGATTTTACGTCGCCTGTCGTAAAGAGAGCATTTTTATAAGTTTTTATTCCGATTCTCAACTCTTGGCAGGCAAATACGGGGCTTTCCCTCGTACCGTTCACCGTGCCGACCGCGATTCTGCCGAGCGGAGCGGGTTCGTCTTTGAAGAGAAGGAGCGCGGCGGCGGGGGAGAGAACACTGACGGGTTCCCCGCGGAAAAAAAGGCAGTTCCCCGTATCGGCAAGGGCCTTGAGGGAAAGACTCCTTCCGTTGTGGCGGAGTTCCACAGGGAAAAGATTGCTTTTGAGTTTGCGGTATCGATAGAAACTCCGCGACAAATAGTACACTCCTATGCCGAAAAGTCCCGCAACTCCCAAGACGAGCCCAACGGGGGCGGCTTCCACGAAATATCCCTGTCCTTCGGCGTAGGGGACATCGAAGAACGAATAGACGGCGGTCAGAATTCCTCCGAGTGCAAATGTCAGTACAAAAAAGGCGATTGTGGCGAAGAAATAGGTCTTTTTTGTGCTTTTTTTGATGGTAAGAATGGGGAGGAGCGCCCCGCCGAGGAGCTTTACGGTATATGCAGCCCAATCCGGCAGGGAAAGGATAGGAAAGATAATCGCTTCCGCGGCCCCGACTGCCGCCGCAAGGAGAAGACGGAAAACTCCCGTTTTCGCCCGTGCGCACTTTACGGCGAGAAAGAGCAGCAGAAGGTCTAAAATGAAATTTTCCGCAAAGGCGTATTCCACATAGACTTCCATTTGCCACTCCGTAGAGCCCATTATAAGGCGCGCGCGAGGCAGAAAAAGGTCTGATTTTGTCGAGAAAAAGAGAATGATGTCGTTTGAAATCACAGGCGGATAAAATAAATATTCCCGTCATCCGGATCGGCTCCCGGGAAGCCGATCCGGCATGGAATGCGCAAAAGTGTATTGAAGCGCAGTCCGGACGCGGACTTAAGGATGCGGAAACGGGAAGGAAAGGAAATTTTCTTGATTTACGGCATAAAATCCGTTGACAAATCCGGCGGAGAGGGATATAATAATCAAGTCATTAAAAATGCGCCGTTAGCTCAATTGGATAGAGCGTTGGTCTACGGAACCAAAGGCTAGGGATTCGAGTTCCTTACGGCGCACCACGCCAACCTGATCCGAACAGAATCGGGTTGGTTTTTTTTTGCACAAAAAAACGCGATAAAACCCGATGTTTTTTCGCTAAAAGGATAATAAAAGAACGGGACGCAAGTCTTTCAACTTACGTCCCGTCGCCTGGCGCAGAGACGGGGATTTGAACCCCGGGACGATTCACCACCGTCACACGATTTCCAATCGTGCTCCTTAAGCCACTCAGACATCTCTGCAAAAGCAATCATCATTTTACACCATATGCCTGCAAAAATCAACCGATTTTTATGACTTTTGCAAAAATTCTTTTGCCCGGTGAATGTGATTCGAAGGAAAATTCTTTTATTTCTTCTTTTTCCATTCCTCTTCTTCGGCGGGGGTTATGAAATCAAATTCGATGTCTTCATTTTTCGCCTTTAAGGCCTCTGCAAAGGCTTTGAACCAGCTTTCTTTGACTACGATTATCGTATATTGATTTTTCATGTCGTCGAAGTACACCGCAAGCCGCCCCGAGCCCATAAAGTGCCGCACGGAGCGGATCTTTTTGAGTTCATAGCGCGTCTTGATAAAACCGAACTGCAGGATAAGCTCTTTGTCCGTTATAATGTACTGTGATTTTATAAACATCGAGACGACGAGCACAAACAGTAACCCGCAGACGAGGAACATCAGGATATATTTCAGCCATTCCCAAACGGAGCTTATTTCCCCCTTCAGAAAGCCAAGGAATTGCCAAAGGGTAAGGCCAAACCCGCCCGCGCACAGGAGCAGGAGCAAAATGAGCACAAAGAGCATCATTGTACTGAATTTGAAGGGAAATTTATCAGTCGGATGATTCGCCGAAGTTTCTTTCATACACATAATTATATATGAATTTTTTCAAAAAATCAACGATTTTAGAGAATAGGTATTGAAAAAGTTTATTCAATACCGTATAATAGAATTCCGAAGAGGATACCGTGCGGTGAAAGAAAGGTGGCAGAATGACGCTGAAGGAAACAAGAAAGATCATAAATCTTACGCCCTATTCCCGCCCCGCGCTTTTAAGTGAGGGGGAACAAGAGGAATATTGCAACGAACTTCTGAAATATTTGCTTAAGGAACAGGGGCTTATCGCGGCATTCAATTCGCCCTACCAAAGGCGGAGGGACGCGATCCGCCGTCTCATGAACAAACGCATGCCGCTCCCCATACCGCCGGAAATTTTGGACATTCAGGACGCGCTTTTCTGGACGGAAAGCGTTGAACGGGGCATGGTCGGGGAGGATAAACTTGCGTTCGGGCAATACGAAATTGCACTTTGGCAGGGAGATGTTACGAGATTGAAGGTTGACGCCGTCGTGAATGCGGCCAATTCCGCGCTTCTCGGCTGTTTTCTTCCGGGGCACAACTGCATTGACAACACGATCCATTCCTTTGCGGGTATGCAACTCAGGGACGATTGCGCAAAACTCATTGCGGCGCAGGACCAGGAGGAGGAAATCGGCGGTGCAAAGATTACCCGCGCCTATAACTTGCCAAGCGCCTATGTCCTGCATACCGTCGGGCCGATGATCGCGGGCGGGCCATCGCGTGAAGATCGGGCGGCGCTCCGTTCTTGTTACGTTTCCTGCCTCAATCTCGCCGAAGAGATGGGGCTCGGCAGTATTGCGTTTTGCTGTATTTCCACGGGAGTATTCAATTTCCCCCGTGAGGCGGCGGCAGAAATTGCCACGGGCGCAGTTCTCAACTGGAAAATGAGGACAAAGAGCAAAATGAAGGTCATATTTAATACGTTTCTGCCCGCCGATACGGAAATTTATTCCAATATATTGAAACTTGCCGATATTCGCGGGTGAATTCTTTCTTTTAAAGGAGTACTATGAATTATGTAATTGCGCTTGACGCGGGAACTACGAGCATCAGGGCCTTTCTGTATGATATGGAAAAGGGTATTTTTGTCCACGGGGCACAGCAGGAAGTAGCGAGCCGTTATCCATTTCCGGGTTGGGTTGAACAGGACGCCAATGAAATTTATTTCAAGGCGGCCTATGTGCTCAACGATTGTCTGGCCTTTGCCAAGGGAAATGTTGCGGGAATCGGCATTACAAACCAGCGGGAGACCGTAGTCTTGTGGAACAGGGAGACGGGTGAACCCGTATGCCCTGCAATCGTCTGGCAGTGCCGAAGAACAAGCGACTTCTGCAAGAACATGCCGAAGGATGTTGTCAGACTTGTGCGGAATAGGACGGGGCTTACGAACGACGCCTATTTTTCCGCAAGCAAAATACATTGGGCGCTCGGCCACATTCCCGCCGCGCGGACGCTTTTGAAGGAAGGTAAGCTCTGCGCGGGGACCATAGACGCTTATCTTATCTTTAAACTTACGGAAGGTAAAACGTTTGCAACGGATGTGACGAATGCCTCGCGTACAATGCTGTATGACATATATAAGCTTGACTACGACGAAGATTTATTGAAATTTTTTGCCGTTCCGCGAGAAATTCTTCCCGAAGTGAGGGCTTCCGACGCTGAATTCGGTACTGCGAATATCGGCGGAAGCAAGATTCCCCTTGCGGGTGTTGCGGGGGACCAGCAATCCGCTCTCATCGGACAGGCGGCCCTTTCCGGGGGCGAAGGGAAAATTACTTACGGCACGGGACTGTTTTTGCTGTTTCATACGGGGGAAAAATGTATATCATCCGCGAGCGGGCTCTTGTCGACGGTAGCTTATCGGATCGGCGGCAAGACTTGTTATGCGCTTGAAGGGAGCGTGTTCCATGCGGGCTCCTCCGTACAGTGGCTGCGCGACGGCCTCGGAATTTTGTCTGCCTCTTCCGAGAGCGAACAGATCGCGCTTTCCGTTCCGGATTCGGGCGGAGTCTCCTTTGTGCCTGCCTTCACGGGACTCGGCGCGCCGCATTGGGACAGTGAGGCCCGTGGCATGATTTGCGGAATTACACGGGGGACGACCCGGGCGCATATCGTGCGGGCGGTTCTTGAAAGCATCGCATGCGGCGCGCGGGAACTTCTCGATTGCATGACGAAGGATAGCGGTATCTGCTTGAAGGAGATCAAATGCGACGGAGGCGCCTCGGAAAATAATTTCCTGATGCAGTTTCAGGCCGACGTGCTCTGTGCGCACGTCAACCGTCCCAAGGAGAGGGAGAGTACCGCCCTCGGCGCCGCTTACTTGTGCGCTATGGCAAGGGGACTCATGAATCCGGATGAAATCGCAATGAGAAGGGAGTGCGAAAGAGTATTTGTACCGAAAGATAAAAATACGGCACAGAAAATTTATAACGAATACTTGATTGCAGAAAAAAGGGCGCTAATGCATTTTTGACCGCAAAAAATCGTATTTTACATAGTACTATGCATAGCATAAATATATAGTATGCTATGCATAATATTATTTTTTTGGGGATTTTCTCTTACAAAAAGTTTTTTTTCACACAAAACCGGTATTTTTTCATAAAATGGCCTGCCCCATATATACGGGGCAGGAGGTACGTTTTGGGAAAATATTTTGGCACAGACGGCTTTCGCGGGAGGGCAAACGAGACGCTGACGGCGATCCATGCTTTTCGCGTCGGCCGTTTTTTGGGTAAATATTTTTCACGCGGGAAAAAAGACCGTGCAAGAATTCTGGTCGGAAAAGATACGCGTCTCTCCTCATACATGTTTGAATATTCCCTCGCCGCAGGCGCAACGGCATCGGGGGCCGACGTCTATCTCCTTCATGTCACTACGACGCCGTCCGTCTCCTTTCTGACCCGCACGGAAGGCTTCGATTGCGGCGTGATGATCTCAGCAAGCCATAACCCTTACACGGATAACGGTATCAAACTGTTTAACGCAAGCGGCGAAAAACTTGAGGAACATGTATTGAACCGCGTAGAGGAGTTTATACAAGGCGGTAATCTGCCGCTTGCAACGGGAGAAAATATCGGGCGGACCGTCGATTTTGTGGCGGGCAGAAATAGGTATCTCGCATATCTTCTGACACTGTCGCGTGCATCGTTCCGCGGCATGCGCGTGGGGCTCGATTGTGCCAACGGCAGTGCATGGCAGATTTCCAAAGCCGTTTTCGACGCCCTCGGCGCCAAGGTCTTTGCCATCGGCGTAGAGCCCGACGGGACCAATATCAACGAAAACTGCGGCTCTACGCACATTGACTCCCTGAGAGCGCTCGTCATGGAGCGAAATCTGGATGTCGGATTTGCCTTCGACGGAGATGCCGACCGCTGTATCGCCGTAGACGAACGCGGGGACGTCGTCGACGGGGACGGCATTTTATATCTGAGTGCGCGGGCCATGAAAAGCCGCGGCGAACTCGAAAAGGACGGGGTTGTTGCAACCGTCATGAGCAATCTGGGGCTCGAAGAAAGCCTTGCAAGGGAAGGAATCACCATGAGCCGCTGCGGCGTCGGTGATAAAAATGTTCATGATGAACTTGTTTTAAGCGGCTTTATGCTCGGCGGTGAGCAATCGGGGCACATTATTTACCGCAAGGTCGCCGCGACGGGCGACGGAATTTTGACTTCGCTTAAGGTCATGGAGACCATGATCGAGAACAAATGCCCGTTATCCTGTTTGGTGGAAGGTTTCAAAAAACTTCCTCAATATGTGAAAAGCGTCAGGGTAGAAGACAAAAATGCCGTATTGAAAGATGAAAAGGTTCTTCAAAGTCTTGAAATTGCCGAAAAACGGCTTGCCGGCGGACGGATTTTGCTGCGGGCCTCGGGTACGGAACCCGTTATCCGTATTCTTGCCGAGGGAGAAGACGACGCGCTCTGCAGGGAGCTTATTGCGGATATGGAACGGGCTGTTCTGCATGTCGGGGAGGCGCTCTGATGTGCGGGATTGTCGGTTATGCGGGAAAGAGAAAGGCGGCGCCCGTTCTCATCGACGGACTGTATGAACTTGAATACCGCGGTTATGATTCGGTCGGAATCGCTGTTTCCAACGGAAAGTCGCTTAAAATCATAAAAAAAACGGGCCGCGTCAGGGAAATCGAATGCGCTAGGAATGAGGAGGGCAATATCGGTATCGGCCACACGCGCTGGGCGACTCACGGCGACGTCACCGTTGAAAATGCTCATCCGCATACATATCGGAATATCACGCTTGTACATAATGGCATCATTGAAAACGCCGCGAAACTCAGGGAAGAACTTGTGCGGAAGGGGGAAAAGTTCTATTCCGATACGGACAGCGAAGTAATCGCCCATCTGATTGCAGACGAATACCGGGGGGATCTCCTCGGCGCCGTTATCATGGGATGCGGCAAACTTGTCGGTTCCTATGCGCTTGCCGTGCTCTGCGAAGAGGAACCTTCTGCCATTGTCTGTGCACGCATGCGCAGTCCGCTGATTGTGGGAAAGGCGAAAGACGGACTTGTTGTTGCAAGCGATATACCCGCCGTTGCCGGGGAGGGTGCCGTCCTGTTTTCCCTCGAAGACGGCGAATTTGCCAAACTTGACGGCGATACCGTCGCCGTCTGTAACGCCCGGAAAAGCAAAATTTCCAAAGAGCCCATTGAATTCGACGTTACGGAGGGGAAAGCGAAACTGGACGGTTACCGGCACTATATGCGCAAGGAAATCGACGAAATTCCCCGAGTTTTGTCGGAATCAACATTAAAAATTGATTGTGAATCTTCTTTTTCGGATTTTTACAGAGTACTGTGCCACACAGAGTATATTCAGATTGTTGCCTGCGGGACGGCATATCACAGCGGCTTATGTGCGAAAGCGGCGATTGAGCGGTTGTGCCGCGTTCCCGTTGACGTCAGGATCGCAAGCGAATACCGCTATGCAAAACCGATTGTCCCCAAGGGGACGTTGCTTCTGGCAATAAGCCAAAGCGGAGAAACAGCCGACACGCTTGCCGCAGTCCGCCTTGCCAAGAAAAAAGGGGCCTGCACCGCCGCAGTGGTCAATGTAAGATATTCTTCGCTTACCCGTATTGCCGATTATGTCCTTTATACGCAGGCAGGGAGGGAGGTAGCCGTCGCTGCGACAAAGAGTTTCAATGCCCAGCTTGCCGTTTTGTATTCAATCGCCGCGGCGCTTGCGGAAATTCGGGGAAGGAAGGCTCCGGCGCAGAGCAATCTCGGAAGAAAGGCAAAAAAAACGATAGAAATCTCGGAGGCCGTCCGAAGTTGGGTTCCGTACTTTGTCGGGGCCAAGAACGTCTGTTTTATCGGCCGGGAAACCGATATGTGCGCCGCGCTCGAAGGTAGCCTGAAACTAAAAGAAATTTCCTATCTTCCGAGCGAAGGATATGCGGCGGGGGAGTTAAAGCATGGCACACTTGCTCTCATCGGGCCGTACACGCCCGTCGTGGCCATTATTATGCGGCGCGATATTGCCGAAAAGACGATGAATGCCGTCCACGAGTCCTATTCCCGTGGCGCAAATATTTTTCTCGTTACCTGTTTTGAGGAATACTGTAAAGGAAAGGAGATTACGGCCTCGGTCCTCATTCCGCAGTGTGCGGCGGAATTTTCGCCGATTTTATCGGTCATTCCACTGCAACTTTTGGCCTATTATACTTCGGTTGCACGCGGGAACAACCCCGATAAACCCCGTAACCTCGCCAAAAGCGTCACGGTAGAGTAAATTTTCGGCCCGAAGTAAAAGTCTGAGATTTCTCCGCTTAGGTTAGGTTAAGCCTTCTGCCTATCGGCGGATAGGAGGGCCGCCGCTTTGCTTCCCGGGGTAGCGGTCCCTATGCCGTGTGCTGTTCCGATAATAATTTCTCTTCTTTTCTGTATGAGTTTTTCAGAAGAATCGGCGTAAGGATGGAGGAAAGAAGAATGATGACGATGACGAAGGGATAGATTTTTGCGCTGACAAGATCGGCCGCAACGCCTTTCTCCGTGCAGATAAGCACAACTTCCGCCCGTACCATCATGCCGACGCCGACGCGAAAACTATCTTTAAAGGAAAATTTGCAGAGTTTTGCGCCGAGTCCGCATCCGATAAGTTTCCCGAGGAGGCCCGCCGCAACAAATACAAGGCCGAAGCCGAGAAATTTGAGGTCGATCTGGGCAAAGTATTGGATGTTGCTCATGCCGATAAAGGCAAAGAAGATGGGGGAAAAGATGAGGTAGCCCATTTCGTCGACTTTGCTTTCCACATAGGTCGTTTCGGAAAGCGTACCGCCGAGCAGAATCCCTGCGATGTAAGCGCCCGTAATATCCGCAACGCCGAAGATCTTTTCCGCTATATAGGCATACAGAAAGCACGCGGCGAGCGAAATAATGGGAACCCTGCGGTTATGCGGAGCCTTACGCTCCATCAAATCAAAGAGTTTCCTCAGAGCTACGCCGACGGCGATCGCCGCAACAAAGAAAACAATGATTTTGATGACAACGAGTCCCGCGTTCGGATGAAACCAATTCCAGCCGCCGCCCTCGCTCCCGCGCGAGAATCCCGTGAGGACGGATAGGATGATTATGCCGATCACGTCGTCGATGACGGCGGCGGCAACAATCGAGGTTCCCACGGCGGAATTGAGTTTGCCGAGCTCCTTCAAAACCGCAACGGTGACGGATACAGAGGTCGCCGTCAGGATTGCTCCGTAGAAAAGATGGGAGAGGATGCCCGCATCGGGGATAAGCCCGAAGCGGGCGAACAGGAAGGCGGCGAGTGTGCCGAGTCCCATGGGGACAATGACGCCGAGCGAAGTAATTACGATGGCCGCAAGGCCTGTCTGTTTCAGTTTTTTCAGGTCTGTGCCGAGCCCGGCGGAGAACATAATGAGCACGACGCCTATTTTGCTTAAAACGCCTAATACTTCCGTGACGAAGTCCCCGAAGAACGCCTCGTGCAAAGGTTCCCAAGGTATATATTGCAACAGGCCGATGAGAATACCCGCGAGGAGCATTCCGAGGACGGCGGGCATGCCGCATTTCTGTGCGCCCAGTCCCATCAGCTTGGAAAGAAGCATGATGACGGCAAGAGGGAGTAAAATTTCAAATGCTTTCATAACCGTATTACTCTGCTTTAATTGACTCTATTCATTATAATCTTTTTCTGTTGAAAAGCAACTTTTTCACATTCCCTGAAGGAATATTTTTTAAAATTCTCTTTTTCCCGCAATGCCTTCGGGGAATGCTTGCTATTTTCCGTATTCTATGGTATAATATGAAAATGATGACCCAAACCGAGCCCATCTCCGAGATGCGGGCAAGACAAATGAATCCCATCGTTCTCGCGTTTGTGGGGGATGCCGTATATACCCTTCTTGTCCGCGAAAAACTTGCCCTTTCGTCGGGTGAAAAGACGGGAGCGCTCAATAAGAAAGCTTCCGAACTTGTTTCCGCCCGCGGGCAAAGCAATTTATTGGAAAAGATCTTGCCGTTATTGACGGAAGAGGAGACGGAAATCTATCATCGCGCCAGAAATTCCAAAAAGCCTACGAAGAGCAAAAATGCGAGCGTGGGGGAGTATGTGCGTTCCACGGGGTTTGAGGCAGTCATCGGTTTCCTCTACCTTACGGGGCAGTACAAGCGGATCGGGGAACTGTTCCTTTAGCCTTTTTTCGGTATTCCGCGGAGCGGGAGTGCCAATTAAAAACAGAAAGAAATTTTATGAAAACGGAAGGCAGAAACGCCGTTTTGGAACTTCTCAAAACGGACAAAACCATTGATAAAATCTTACTTGAAAAGGGTGCGCGGGGAACGCTCGGCAAAATTTTCGCCGAAGCGCGGAGAAAAGATATACGCGTCCAATTTGTTGACCGCGCCGTGCTCGACAAGGTAAGTGAAGACGGGCGCCACCAAGGCGTGATCGCCTTTACGGCCGAATTTGCTTATGCCGATTTTCATGAACTCGGCAAGGGGGAAGACAGCCTCATCGTTCTCTGCGACGGAATCGAGGACGTTCACAATCTCGGCTCCATTCTCCGCGTTGCCGAATGTGCCGGAGCGGACGGCGTCGTTATTCCAAAGGCAAAGGGAGCGAGCGTGACGGAAGCGGTTATCCGCATTTCCGCAGGCGCCGCAGAGCACATTCCCGTCGCAAAGGTACCTTCCGTCAATTATGCCATCGATTCCCTGAAGGAGCGGGGGTATTGGGTATACGGACTGGAAGCGGGAGGAGAGAGCATTTACGATACGAAACTGACGGGGAAAATTGCCCTTGTCGTGGGCGGAGAAGATAGCGGCGTTAAGCGTCTTACAAAGGAAAAATGCGATAAAATACTCTCTATTCCGCTCTTTGGCAAAGTAAATTCGCTCAACGCGTCTGTAGCATTGGGCATAGCGGTGTACGAGGTTGTGCATGCAAGACTTCAAAAACGAAAAGGATGAAGCGTTGGTGAAATTGGCGCAACAGGGAAATACTGCGGCGGCGGAGGAAATCCTCAAACGATATAAGAATGCCGTTTTATCCCGTGCGCGTAAATTTTTTCTCGTGGGCGGCGAGACGGACGATCTCGTGCAGGAGGGCATGATCGGGCTCTATACTGCGATCGGCTCTTATGATCCGACTGTGGGGAAACGCTTCAAAAACTTTGCCTATCTCTGTGTGACAAGGCGTATTTATGACGTCCTGCGCACTGCTGGAAGGCAGTTTTACGCCGGGGAAGAGGTGGATCCGGACACTGTCGAGAGCGGCGATTCCCCCGAGGAATTTCTTATCGATGACGAATCGAAGACGGAAATTCAATCAAAACTGATGAAAGTATTGAGCGATTTCGAATTCCGCGTCATGACGATGTATCTTGACGGCATGAGTTACCGCGAGATTTGCGAGGCAACGGGAAAGCCTATGAAGAGCGTGGATAACGCTTTGGGCCGTTCCAAACGGAAACTTCAGATCGCTTTTTCGGATAAAACCTGAGGCAGGAGGAGAACATGGCGCATATATCCCTTTATCGGCGTTTCCGTCCGCAGTCTTTCGATGAAATGGTACGGCAGGAGCATGTGGTCCGCATTCTCAAAAATCAAATCGGGAGCGGATCGATCGGGCATGCCTATTTGTTTACGGGGCCGCGCGGCACGGGTAAGACGACGGTCGCCCGCATCTTTGCGCGCGCCATCAACTGCGAACATCCCATAGACGGTTCTCCGTGCGGCAAGTGCCCGACCTGCCTTGCATTGCAGAACTCGATGGACATCACCGAGATCGACGCCGCTTCCAACAACGGGGTCGATCAGATGAGGGATCTCCGTGAAAAGGTCCAATATCCGCCCGTCAGCGGAAAATATAAGGTTTTTATCGTCGACGAAGTCCACATGCTTACGGACAGCGCCTTCAATGCGCTCTTAAAAACATTGGAAGAGCCGCCCGCACATGCCGTCTTTATTCTTGCGACGACGGAGCCGCAAAAACTCCCCGCAACCATTCTGTCCCGCTGTATGCGGTTGGATTTCAAGCTGATTCCCGAAAAAGACCTTGAAAATCATCTCATGCGCGTGCTGGACGGGATCGGCAAGAAATACGAAAAGGAGGCCGTTGCGGCGATCGCCCGTGCGGGCGCGGGGAGCGACAGGGATATGCTCTCCATTGCCGAAATGTGCATTGCCTATTCCGATGATCTTACCTATAAAGCGGTTACGGCGGTACTCGGCGCGGCGGATTTCAATGCCACCTGCGGCCTCGTCTCCGCGCTCCTGAACGCCGATTGCGGCGCGGCGATCGAGAGAACCGAAAAGATTCTCTCCGAAGGAAAGGCCGCAGGCGTGCTCGTCAGGAATGTACTCGAACTTTTAAACCAAATTTTTATCGCCAAGACGTGTCAGACGGCGGAGAAAATACTCTCTCTTCCCGGAGAATTGTTTGGAGAAGTCAAAACGTTGGCGGAGAATGCCGACGGCAAAGCGATCCTTCGGGCAACGGAGATTATGGCAAAGACGGAGAATGAGATCCGCTACACCGCGTCGCCCCGTATCATACTGGAGACTGCGATCGTGCGGATTGCAACCCCCGCCGATGATTACGATATTGACGCGCTTCTCGTCCGCATGGCCGCAATCGAGAAAGAGTTAAAGGAACTCAAAGAGACGGGCGTACGGACATCCGTTTCCCGTGACGGTTCTTCTTTGCCCGCAAAGGCGGCCGCGGAGTATCCCGCAGAGCCGCGGGAAATACAGCCCGACGCCGCTTTCGGGGACGATTTTCCGCCTTTTCCCATGGAAGAACCGGTGTTTGAAGAGGCGTATTTTTCGGATGGTTTTCCCGAAGGGCCCGCAGTGCGGGAGACGCAGGTTCCCGTTAAACCCGAAAAACAGGAAAAGACCGAAAAAACCGTGACGGCCGATCCTTTCACGGAGCAAAGCGCTGCTGCGGCGAATCCCGCGGGGAAGAGCGCGATGGAGGTGTTCGGCATATTCATGCGGACGTTGCGGAAGACCTGCCGCAACGGCGTTTTGGTCACGATTTGCTCCGATCTGGAGGCAGAATTCGAGGGGAATCTGTTCGTTCTGTATACCGATCTCGATACTGTTTTCCGCTCCTTGAATCGTCAGGAACACATGAGTGTTTTAAAGGATGTACTCTCGCAGGTCGGCATTGCGGATTTTGACGTCAGGCTGAAGGGAAAGGCGGAGAAAGAGGACGGGATCGCACAGCTGAAAAAAGACTTTAAAGATTATCCGATCGAAGTGAAATAAAGGAGGAAAGAGATGTCATACGGCAGAGGCGGAAATATGGGCGGAATGGGAAACATGCAAAACCTCATGAAACAGGCGCAAAAAATGCAGGAGGAGATGCAGGAGACCGAAAAACTTCTCGACGAGTGGGAGATCGTGGGAACGGCGGGAGGCGAGGCTGTCGTCGTGTATATGAACGCAAAGAAAATAATCGACGGGATAGAGATAGACAAATCCGTCATCGACCCCGAAGACGGTGAAATGCTCGAAGATCTCGTGCTTGCCGCCATTCTCGACGGCTATAAAAAGGCCGATGAGGTCTATCGGGAAAAGATGTCGAAGTACGGCGGCGCAGGCGGGAATTTGGGAGGGCTATTCTGAGTGGAAGTCTTTATCGAACCCATCGGGCGGCTGGTGAACGAGTTTTCCAAACTTCCGGGCGTCGGAAAAAAGACGGCATTGAGGTACGCCTACCGTATTATCGATATGTCCAAGGCGGAAGTGCATGAGTTTGCGGATGCCGTTATCGCCGCCAAAGAGAGGGTACATTTCTGCAAAATTTGCGGAAATTTTACCGAAGCCGACGTCTGCGACATCTGCCGTCTCCGCGACGGCAGTACGATCTGCGTCGTCAAGGAGCCGAAAGACGTCATCGCGCTTGAAAAACTTCACGAATATAAGGGCGTTTACCATGTTCTGCACGGTGTCATTGACCCGATGAACGGCATTACGCCCAACGACATCCGCATTAAGGAGCTTGTTGAACGCGTACAGGATGGCAACGTGCAGGAGATCATCATGGCGACCAATCCCGACGTCGAGGGCGAGGCGACGGCATTGTATATCGCAAAACTCCTGAAGCCTTTCGGCGTCAAGGTTACCCGTCTTGCGCGGGGTATCGCGATCGGAAGTGAACTGGAATATACGGACGACGTCACCCTTACGCGCGCGCTTATTGAAAGAAAGGAGATATAAAATATGAAAATATCCGTGCTTGGTTGCGGCAGATGGGGTTCGTTCATCGCATGGTATCTGTCCCGCCTCGGAAACGAGGTCTACAGCTGGGGACCGGAAGAGGACTATTCCTATAAGATACTGAAAGAGACGGGAAGAAACGACTACGTTGTGCTCGACAGGAGTATTACGCTCACCTGTAATTTGCGGGAGGCCGTGGAGAGAGCGGAACTTATCGTCATCTCTATTTCGGCGCAGGGTCTCAGAGGCTTTATGCAGAAGGTGGCCGCATTCGGCGTCGCGGATAAGATCTTTGTGCTCTGCATGAAGGGTATCGAGACGGGAACGGGAAAACGTCTTTCCGAAATTATGGTTGAAAGCGGCATTTCCGCCCAAAATATTGCCGTTTGGGTGGGCCCCGGTCACATACAGAGCTTTGTACAGGGCATTCCCAACTGTATGGTCATCGACTCCGACAATGAAACGTTAAAAAAAGAGCTCGTACATTCCTTCAAGAGCGACCTTATCCGTTTTTATTACGGGAACGACCTTATCGGGACAGAAATCGGCGCGGCCGCGAAGAATGTCATGGGGATTGCCGCGGGAATATTAGACGTTATCTGCGTTCCGCTCAAAGGCCCGTTGATGTCAAGGGGAGCGAGAGAGGTTGCCCGCCTCATCAAGGCGATGGGGGGAAACGAACTCTCTGCTTACGGGCTTGCACATCTCGGTGATTACGAGACGACGCTATTTTCCCAATATTCCCATAACAGAATGTATGGAGAAATGCTCGCGAAGGGCCAAAGGTTCGAAAAGCTCGCAGAGGGCGTTGCAACGAGCGGGGCCATGCGCTATTTGGGGCAAAAATATCATGTGGACCTACCCATTACCGAGGCCGTCTATAATGTCTGCTATGGAAAGGGAGATGGCAGAAGGCGTTGCCAAGAGGAAATAGACAAACTTTTTGCCCGCAGCACCAAGGATGAAATGTATGAATAGATCAAGAATTATCTTGTTTTGAATAGTACTATGTCAGACATAATGAAGGAAAACAACCGAGAAGCCGTACAAAAAAACCATGAAGAGGGAAAAATTCTTTCTTCTCTGTCCCGATTCCGTTTCCATGCTTGCGGTGTGAAGAGCGGACTTCGGAAGGAGAATACCGGGCGGCTTTGCAATGCGCTTCGCATTGTCAAAAACCGGGAAAGTTTTTCTCGACAAAAAATTTTGAAAAAAAGGCAAATTCCCGAAAAAATGCTTGACAAGTTGTCCCGCATCGTGTAAGATAATACCGTTATGCACGGGGGCGTAGCTCAGTTGGTTAGAGCGCTTGCTTGACATGCAAGAGGTCGCAGATTCGAGTTCTGCCGTTCCCACCATCAGGCCCTGTATATTGTGCCGTTTTTACAACAGTAGCGCCGGTATATGGGGTTTCGTTTTATAAAAAATTCCGCCGTATAGGGGGCGGGATTTTTTATAATTTTGCTTCGCGGTCCATAGCGCGCTTTTGGTCACGTTCTTTGATGGCTTGTTTTTTATCGTAAGTATGTTTTCCCTTACAAAGCGCGATTTCGATTTTTACGAGGGCGTCTTTAAAATAAATTCTGAGCGGAACGAGGGTAAACCCGCGTTCGTTGACCTTGCCGGCAATCTTCGCGATTTCAATTCGGTGTAGAAGAAGTTTCCTGTCTTTCCGCGAATCGCGCGTAGAAAAGGCGCCGCTCTTATCGTAGAGGGCGATATGCATGTTTTTGATAAAGATTTCGCCGCCGCGGATTTCGCAGAAACTTTCTCCGAGGGAAACGTGCCCCGCGCGGAGAGATTTTACCTCGGCACCCTCGAGAACGATACCTGCCTCGTACTTATCCCCGATGAAATATTCGAACGGCGCGGATTTATTGGTTGCGATAATTTTCATAGACGAATTATAACATAGACAAGACGGATTGTCAAAGTATTTCGGAAAGGGAAAACTGCACCCTGCGTGAGCTCCAATCCACGCCCGTGACTTTAACAAGAAGCCGTTGGCCAAGACGGAAAATATTTACGTTTCCCCGCAGGAGTAACCTGTCTTCCGAGAATTCGTATCGGTCTTCGGGGAGCATTTCCAAGGGAATCAATCCCTCGACGGTATTTTCGAGTTCGGCAAAAAGTCCGAAGGGCGTCACTCCCGTCACTGCCGCCTCATATTCTTCCCCGATTTTATCCTGCATATAGGTGACGGCATAGAGCGCGTCGGCGTCGCGCTCCGCCTCCATGGCGTTCTTTTCGCAAGCAGAGGAGCGTGCGGAGACGGTTTCCGTTTCGCCTTGATATTTTTTGCGTACCGTTTCCCTGTCGGCAAGCGAATCCTTGATGATGCGGTGAATGTAAAGGTCCGGATAACGGCGGATGGGGGAGGTAAAATGGCAGTAACAATCCGAGGCAAGGCCGAAGTGCCCTATATTTTCGGGGGAATAGAAGGCTTTCATCATTGAACGGAGCATTACACGGTTTAAGACGGAGCCGGCAGGGGCGTTTTCGGGTGACTTTAAAATTTTTTGATAATCTTTGGGGGTCACTTTCCGTGGATCGTACGGGGCGCCGACGCCGATTCCCTCCAAAAAATCCCTGAATGAGGCGGCCTTCTCCTCAGAGGGTTTTTCGTGTACACGGTAGACGAATGGCGTCCGCATTTCCGTCATGATTTCGGCAACCGATTCGTTGGCGAGGATCATGAACTGTTCGATCATCTCGTGCGAGATAGTCCGCTCTTGCGGAGAAATGGAAATTTTTCCGTCTCCGAAGAGAATTTTCGTCTCGTTTATGTCCAAGTCTAAGCCGCCGCGCGCTTCGCGTGACCTTTTCAGAATATTCGTGAGTTCTACGGCGGTTTTTATAAAGTCCACGAGGTCGGGATATGCTTCAACCGCTTCTTTCTTCCCGTCTGCGATTGCCGTGACGGCAGTGTACGTCATGCGGTGGCGGGAGCGGATGACGGATGGAACAATTTTTTTTGCAATTACTTTTCCGTTTTCGTTTACGGTCATAAGGCAGGAAAGCGTCAGGCGGACCGCACCCTCGTTCAAAGAGCAAATATTGTCGGAAAGCGATGGGGGAAGCATGGGGAGAACACGGTCGGGAAAATAAACGCTTGTCCCGCGTCTGAATGCTTCCGCGTCAAGCAAGCCGTTTCGTTTGACATAGTGCGAGACGTCCGCGATATGGACACCCAAATGATAAAACTTTCCCCTTTTTTCTATGGAGATTGCGTCGTCGATGTCCCGCGTGTCTTCGCCGTCTATTGTGATGATGAGCGTATTTCTGAAATCGGCCCGTCCGTCAAGGGCGGAAAGAGGGTCTTTCTTTGCCTGTTTTTCTCCTTCGCGCAGGACGTCTTCGGGAAAAGTTTCTCTGAGTGAATGGGAGCGGATAATCGCTTTCTCTTCGGTAAAAAGGTCTCCGCTTTTTCCCAAAACTTCGATGATTTCTCCGATGGGCATACGGTCGTCGTAAGATTTGATTTTTACGGCGACTTTATCGCCGTTTTTACAGCCGTTCGTTTGATTTTTCGCGATGAAAATTCTTTCGGTGTATTTTTTATCGTCCGCGGTAACGAAGCCTCCCTGTCTTTCAAAACGGAAAGTTCCTACAATTTCATGCACGCCCCGCTCTATGATTGCGAGTACTTCTCCCTCGTCGCCCGTGCGGCGGAAGCAGAGCACATCGTCACCGTGCAAGGCGTTTTTTAGCGCCCGGCGGGGGAGAAAAAGGTCCCCTGAACCGTCTTCGGGGACAAAGAAGCCGAAGCCGCGCTCGTTACCGGCGATCTTCCCCCGCTTGGCGCCGAACTGTTCCGCCGTCCCGAAGCGGCCTGCGCTGTCGGCAAGAAGTTCGCCGCTCCGCACGAAAGACCAAAGCATATCTTTAAGCGCCGGCCTTTCCTTTATCCCGAGGCGGAGCCTGCGGGCAATCTCCTCTGCCGTCATAGGGAGGGTAGCGTCCTTGATTTTTCTTAAAAGCACGTATTTTATGTTCAAAATAACTCCTTTTTTGCAAACAAATAGGGCGACCGCAAAGCCGCCCTTGTAAATCTTTTCCGATTAAGCTCTCCAGAAAACAGGATTCAGTACAATAAAGAATACGATTGCGAGAACCGCGAGCACACCCAAACAGATATATGTCCAAAGTTTCAATTTCGATTCGGTGGACTTTCCTTTATTCTTTCCGTAAAATGTTTCGCTTGAGCCGCCGAGGGCGTCGATCCCGTTGGAGTTTCCGGGAGTCAGCATGACGAGCACGATCGCCGCAACCGCCGCAATAAACATGACACCCATCAGGATATAAGCGATAATACTGTAAACGGTATTCGAAAATAACGATACGCCGGGCCCATCCAAAAGACCTGTAATGAAAGAAGCAGCATCCATAATCGATTTGTCCTTCTATGTTTTTACAAAATTCATTTAGAAGTATACCATAGCAAAAATAAAATTGCAAGTTTTTTTACGATTTTTTTGTAAATTTCTTTTTGAAAAAGAAAAATCCTCTCCCTGACGGAAGAGGATGGCGATGAATTTGTTACTTCGTGCCCTTGAAGATATTTTCATCTCCCATGATAAGCACGCAGTTCCCGTTGACTTTGTCGCTCTTTTGATATTCTTCCCAAAGCTCGTCGAATTTTTCCTGCTCGGATTCGGAAAGATCCTCTTGATAAACCTTTTTGAGAGAATCAATATCCTTGTATTCCCATACAATTGCCGTTTTTGCCTTGGCAAGCTCTACGAGTTCGGAGACTGTGGGATCTTCCGAAAGTTCGGCGGTGCAGAGGAAGTGAATGGTGGCGTCGGCCTCTTCCGTTTGGTCATCGGTCAGGCCAAGGGCTTCCTTGATCTCATCGGAAAGCTCTACTTCGTGATAGCCTTCTTTTTCATAGGCTCCCTTGATGGAACCCCATGTGGATCCGCACGCGCAGAGCGTAGCGAGAAGAACGGCCGCAAGGGTCAGCGAGGTGAAAATTGTTACAAGTTTTCTTTTCATATTCTATCTCCTTGAAGAGTTTATAGCCGCAGTATACATCCAATTAAAAAATATGTCAAGCGTTCATTGAATTTTTATAAAAAGGTTTTTTCAAAGTTGACAAATTCCGATTCCTATATTATAATGAAAAATATGGATAATTTGATTCTTATCGGCATGCCCTCCGCGGGGAAGAGCACCGCAGGCGTTCTGCTCGCAAAAAAAATAGGCTATGGATTTGTAGATTGCGATCTCATGATCCAAGGCGAAGAAAAAGCTCTTCTTTCCGATCTCATCGACATGAATGGTCCGGAAGGGTATCTCGAATTGGAAAACAGGGTCTGTTCGGGGATCTATGTCTCCCGTTGCGTTGTCGCGACGGGCGGCAGTGTCTGCTATTGCGAGGAGGCGATGGAACATTTAAGGTCTCTCGGCACCATCATTTATCTCGACATCAGCGCCGAAGAGGCGGAGCGCCGCCTTTCCAACCTCAAAAAGCGGGGTGTAGTTATGCGGAGCGGGATCCACACCGTCAAGGAACTGCACAGGGAGCGCGTACCTCTCTATGAAAAGTATGCCGATATTGTCGTGGATTGCAACGGGTTGACGATTGATGAGACGGTGGAAACGCTTGCCGCGGCGGCGGGGTTCAGCCGTCTGTGAGAGCACTCCTTTACGGCTTCGGCGCCTTGGGGACAAGCTTCGGCGTTCTTATGGTGCGCGGAGGCGTGCCCTGCGGACTTTTGGCCGGGAAATTTGCCCCGCTTTGCGCAAAGCCGGAAAGCGGCGGCGCGGTTTTCACCGTATTCTGAAAAAGAGCGTTGCGCCCGTTTTTGCCGCGCTTTTTTATTGCCGCGCTTAAAGGAGCCCGTTCCCGCTCTCATGTGCGGGGACTCTCTTTCGGGTTTGGAATCGATTTGACAAATTTAAGCCTTTCTCACGGCGGGAAGGGTAGCGCATATGTGGCGGATGGGGCATATGCGGGCAATAAAACAATCATAAAGGAAACTACTATGGACTGTAAAGCACTTGCGGAGAGACTTCTGCCCGGGGATTATCCCTCAATCGGATTCTACGAAAAAAAATATCCCCCGCGCAATCTTCCCGAGGGGGCGCAGGTCACCCGCCTTGCCCCCTCTCCGACGGGATTTATTCATCTCGGGAATCTTTTTGCGGCAATCGCAAACGAGCGCATTGCGCATCAGAGCGGGGGGATTTTGTATCTGAGGATCGAAGATACAGATTTGAAGCGGAAAGTGGACGGTGCGGTCGAGGCTGTCAAAAACGCGCTCCGCTATTTCGGTATCGGATTCGATGAGGGAGCCGGGATCGATGGCGACAATACCTATGCGCCTTGGTATCAGCGGCAACGGGCAGAGATCTACCGTGCCTTTGCCAAATATCTCATCGGGATTGGCAGGGCCTATCCGTGTTTTTGTACCGAAGAGGAACTTGCCGCTCTCCGCGAGGAGCAGACCGCAAAGAAAGAGATTACGGGCTATTACGGTAAGTATGCCCGTTGCCGCGATCTTCCCGAAGAGGAAATTTACAAAAATCTCGACGCAGGCAAACCTTTTGTGATCCGCTTGAAGTCGATGGGCAATTCCGGGAATAAAATCAGGTTTTCCGACGCCATCAAGGGAGCCATCACCGTCACGGAGAACGATCAGGACGTCGTCATTCTGAAGTCGGACGGCATTCCGACGTATCATTTTGCCCATGTCATAGACGATCACTTTATGCGCACGACCCTCGTTATCCGCGGCGAGGAGTGGCTTGCGTCCCTGCCCATACATCTCGAACTTTTTGACGCACTCGGCTTCGAGCGTCCCCGTTATGGGCACAATTGCTCGCTCATGAAACAGGACGGTGATACAAGAAGGAAACTTTCAAAGCGCAAAGACCCGGAGCTTTCCCTCGAATTTTACCGCAAACAGGGGTATTATCCCCGCGCAGTCAAGGTTTACATGCTCACGCTTCTGAATTCCGATTTTGAAGAGTGGTATATGAAGAATTCCGAAAAACCCCTTGATGAGTTCAATTTTACGGCAGAAAAAATGAGTAAGAGCGGGACTCTGTTCGACATCGATAAACTGAACGACATTTCGAAGAACGAGCTTTCCAAACTTTCCGCAGAGGAAATGTTCGGGTTTTTGAAAATGTGGACGGAGGAGTTCGGCTCGGAGACGCAAAAACAATATTTTGACGACAGGGAAAAAATGCTTAAAGTGCTTGCTCTGTGCATGGGAATCGGCGGAAAGAAGAGACGCAAGGACTTTACGACCGCTTCGCAGGCGATGGAATTCATCAAATATTTCTTTGAACGTCCCGCGATACACGACGAATACCGCGTGGATTCCGAAACGAAAAAGGGGATTTTGGAGAAATTCCTCACGGTGTACGATTACGGCGACGATTCTCAGGTTTGGTTTGCCAAGATCAAGGGGATTGCTGCCGAAAAAGGCTTTGCGGCGGAGATGAAGGATTATAAACTTCATCCCGAAAGTTACAAAGGCAGTATTGCCGATGTGGCGGAAGTTCTCCGTATTGCAACGACGGGAAAAGCAAACACGCCCGATCTTTGGACGATCCAACATATTTTGGGAGAAGGGGAAACAAGAGCAAGGATCAATGCGTCTTTATAAGAGACGAGCCGTGCATGACCGAAACATTGCAGGAACGGAAGAAGGCGATTTTTTTTGGGTCGCGCGCGTGTAACGGATCGGAATGAGCCGAAAATCTTAAAATAAAGGAACGAAAGATGAGCAAAGCCGATTTGATTTTTATTGAAAATTGCAAAGAAATTTTGGAAAATGGGGTTTGGGACACGGATTTACGGGTCCGTCCGCATTGGGAGGATGGGGCGCTCGCCCATACCGTCAAAAAATTCGGGATCGTCAACCGCTATAATTTACAGGAAGAGTTTCCTATTTTAACGATCCGCCGCACCGCCTTCAAGAGCTGTATCGACGAAATTTTATGGATTTGGCAGAAGAAGAGCAACAATATTCACGATCTTCATTCCCATATCTGGGACAGCTGGGCAGATGAAAGCGGCAGCATCGGCAAGGCATATGGCTATCAGCTTGCACAAAAAGCGATTTATAACGAAGGAGAGTTCGATCAGGTAGACAGGGTCCTTTACGATTTAAAGCATAATCCCGCTTCCCGAAGGATCATGACGAATCTCTATAATTTTAACGATTTACATGAGATGAACTTGTATCCTTGCGCTTATTCCATGACTTTCAACGTCTCGGGCGACACGCTGAACGGCATTTTGAACCAACGTTCCAACGACATATTGACGGCGAACAACTGGAACGTCGTACAATATGCGATTCTTCTCATCATGTTTGCTCGCGTAAGCGGCTTAAAGGCGGGGGAACTCGTCCACGTCATCGCCGACGCGCATATTTACGACAGACATGTCGACATCGTAAAGGAGCTTATCGAAAGGGAGCCGCTGCCTGCGCCGAAACTTTTTGTCGATCCGGATATCGGGAATTTCTACGATTTCACCGTAGACTCTTTTAGACTTGAAAATTACGAATATCATCGGCTTGAAAAGAAAATTCCCGTAGCAATTTGATTTTTCGATATTTTGCGTAGTACTATGTCAGGCAGAATCAAGGAGAAAATCCAAATATGAAAGCGATTTTTCACGCGGATAAAAATTGGGGTATCGGGAAAGGGAACGGGTTGATGTTTTCTCTTCCCAAGGACATGAAGTTTTTCCGCGAGACGACTATGGGAAAAGTTGTTGTCATGGGGAGGAACACATTGCTCTCTCTCCCGGACGGGAAACCTTTGAAAAATCGCATCAACATCGTCCTTTCCCCGGACGACATCGGTGACGTCATCACCGTCCGTAATCTTGATGAACTTTTTGCAGGGATAAAAAAATATCCGGCGGATGATGTCTTTGTCATCGGCGGAGCGAGCGTCTTTCTTACGCTCTTGCCGTATTGCAGCGAAGCGCTCGTCACCAAGGTTGATGCTGACGGCGGGGCAGACGTTTTTGTCCCGGATCTCGATCGGGCTCCGGGCTATGAATGCGTTTCCGAAAGCAATCCCGTTGAGGATAACGGCTATATGACCCGTTATTTCATTTACAGAAATTTGAACGTAAGGGAATATGAATGACGATGGCCCGCCCCGTGCCGGCGGGGCATTTCTTTGATGTCTTGTATTTTATATTGTACGCGCGGACATTGGCAGCGTAATCCGTCTTATTCAAATGGCGGGAAGGATGGTAAATTTCCGGATGAACGCATTTTTTTGTTGTGTTTTTCGGGAAGATGTATTATAATTTCTTGTGGAATTCAAGAGGAATCTATGGTAAGAAACGATTTACGGAACATTGCGATCATTGCACATGTCGACCACGGTAAGACGACCTTGGTCGATCAGATGTTGAAACAGGCGGGCATTTTCCGCGAAAACCAAGTCGTTGAGGAACGCGTTATGGATTCGGGCGACTTGGAACGTGAGCGCGGCATCACGATTTTGGCCAAAAACACGTCTGTTCATTATAAAAATGTGAAAATCAATATTGTAGATACCCCCGGGCATGCCGATTTCTCGGGTGAAGTAGAGCGCTCGCTGAAAATGGTTTCGGGTGTTCTCATTCTGGTGGACGCGGCCGAAGGGCCCATGCCGCAGACGCGGTTCGTTATGCAGAAAGCGCTCGAACTCGGCCTGAAACTTATCATCGTTATCAATAAGGTTGACCGTCCCGACGCGCGCCTCGGCGAAGTCGAGGACGAGGTTTTGGAACTTTTGATGGATTTGAATGCCTCAGATGAGCAACTTGACAGCCCTATTGTCTACTGTTCGGGAAGAACAGGCACATCTTCTTTGGATCCGAATGAACAGGGAAAGGATCTGACGCCTCTTTTCGATATGATTTTATCCCATTTCCCGCCGCTTGACATGGATGACAGCGGTCCGTTGCAACTTCTTGTCTCCTCCATTGATTATAACGATTATGTCGGCAGGATCGGTATTGGGAGAATCGAACGGGGCGCCGCGCGGCAAAACGCCGACGTTACCGTCTGCAATTATAATCATAAAGACGTAAATCTTCGCGGTAAACTTGTCAATCTCTATGAGATCGAAGGGCTCGAACGCGTACCCTGCGAGGAGGCGAGGGCAGGCGATATTGTCTGTTTTTCAGGACTCGAGAAGATCAATATCGGCGATACCGTCTGCGCGGCCGAATGTGTGGAACCCGTTTCCTTCGTAAAAATTTCCGAGCCGACCGTGGAAATGATTTTTTCCGTCAATGATTCGCCGTTTGCGGGCAAGGAGGGAAAATTTGTCACGACGCGGCATTTGCGGGAAAGACTATACAGGGAACTGCTCCGCGATGTCTCCCTGAAGGTCGAAGACACCGATTCGGCAGATGCCTTCCGCGTCAGCGGGAGAGGGGAAATGCACCTGAGCATTCTCATTGAAACCATGCGCCGCGAGGGGTACGAATTTCAGGTCAGCTCCCCCAAAGTCCTCTATAAGATAATTGACGGAGTAAAATACGAGCCTGTGGAAAGGCTTATTGTGGACGTTCCCGAGGATCTTACGGGGCCTGTATTCCAAAGCATGGGGGTGCGGAAAGGCGAGCTTGTGCATATGAGTGCAATGGGTTCGAGAATGCGGCTTGAGTTTTTGGTCCCCGCGAGAGGCCTTTTCGGCTACAAGAGTGAATTTTTGACGGATACAAAGGGCGAGGGCGTTATGAGTTCGGTGTTCTTCGAATATCAGCCCTATAAAGGAGAGATAGAGCGCAGGACTTCGGGATCGCTCGTCGCGTTCGAGACGGGCGAAGCGGTTACCTACGGCCTCTTCAATGCGCAGGGGAGGGGGCCGCTCTTCATCGGTCCCGGAACGCAGGTGTATGAGGGAATGGTTGTCGGCTATTCTCCCAAGGACGAGGATATTAACGTCAACGTATGTAAGACAAAGCATTTGACAAACACCCGATCTTCTAATTCGGATGATGCGCTTCGCCTGATTACACCGAAAAAACTTTCCCTTGAGGAGGCATTGGAGTTTATTGCCGATGATGAACTTCTTGAAATTACCCCGATGAGCGTCCGCATCCGAAAGCGCATTCTCGATAGCGAACTACGTGCAAAGGCCCGCGCAAAGGCGAAATCTGGTGATTAACATAGTATTATGCCAAGCATAATATCTTCAAGAGACAGGTTTTGGCCTGTCTTTTTTCTCGTCCTGTCATGCCCGAATTGTTTTTCTCATATAGTTTAATATGCGGGAAGAAATCAAAGAGAGCATTCTTACGATTGAACAACAGAAAAAGATCACAATGAGCGGCGTCGCGAGCGTAGACGCTTTTTCGGAAAATTCCATTCTCCTTACGGTGAATGGGAAGAAAGTCAGGATAGAGGGAAATAAGCTGAAAGTCCTCTCTTTTTCAGAGGGCAGCGGTAATTTTGCGGCGAGCGGTGAAGTAACGTCCGTGAAGTACGGGGCACAGGGGAAGGCGCTTTCCCGTCTCTTCAAATGACCGATCAACTTCGCATTTTTCTTATCTGTGTACTTATCGGCGTTGTCGGCGGCGCCCTTTATGATGTATTCTTTTTCATCAGAAACTGCTATCGGAAACAGTGGTTCAGGGTTCTGTGCGACATACTTTTTTGTTGCGCCTTCGCAACCGTTTATGTTTTGTTTTCGGTCACGTTCGGTTTTCCGCCACTGAGATTTTACTTTATTTTGGGCTTGACTTTGGGACTTTTTCTGTATTTGAAAAGTTTCCACAAAATTGTTGCTTTTTTTTCGGAAAAGTTATATAATGGATTAAATCGCAGATACAAAGGGAAAACAAGGCATGGAAGAAGAGGTAAAGGAGCAAAAGCAAGCTAAAAATCGCCATATTGCCGTGGGGGCTACGGTAGGTGGCGTTCTCGTCATTTTATTTTTGTTGGTTGTGCTTATCATTCAGTTCGTTCAAATGGGCGTACTGAATTCCGAGAGCAGGAAACTCAGCGGGACCATTGAGGAATATCATGAAAAAATAGAAAATGAAGAGGGGATCCTCGAAGAGTATCTCACGGGGGATGCGCTTTATTGGCGCGCCGTCATGCAGGGCTGGAAGAAGCAATGAAAACTGCGATTATAGATATTGGTTCAAATTCCGTTCGCCTTATGCTATGGGCGGACGGAAAAACTTTATTTAAGAAAGTAAAAACCACGCGGCTTGGGGAGGGGCTTGACGGTAGCGGTTGTCTGTCAGCCGTCCCGGTTGAGCGGACTGTCCGTGCGGTCGGCGAATTTGCGGCGGAGGCAAGGCAATCGGGGGCGGAAGTTTTTGCGTTTGCGACCGCTGCCGTTCGTTCCGCCGGGAATGGCCGCGAATTTTGTGACTATGTGAAAAAACTCTGCGATCTTGATGTGGATGTGATTTCGGGACAACAAGAGGCCTTCCTTGCTGTGCTCGGGGTTTTGGGGAAAGATGACGGCGGAGTCATCGATATAGGGGGCGCAAGCACCGAAATTTGCATCGCGGAGGACGGAAAGGAGATCTTTTCCCATAGTTTGAATGTCGGCGCGGTGCGTCTTCACGATTCCTGCGGCGAAAATGTTCGGAAACTCGCTTCCCGGATCGAATCGGAGATTGCGGGATTGCCCTCTGCCGGCGGGAAGCTTTTCTATGCAGTGGGCGGCACAGCCTCTACGCTTGCATGCTTGAAACACGCGCTGGCCCGTTACGATCCCGCCGTTTTGCAAGACACGGTTCTTTCGGTGGCATGGGTGAAGGAGATGACGGAGAAGCTTTTTTCTCTTTCTGCGGAGAAAAGAAGGGCCATGAGGGGCATGGATCCCGCCCGCGCAGATATCTTGGCGGGGGCATCGCTCCTGCTCCAAAAGATTATGGAGAAGATGGGCTTGGATGAGGTCAGATTTTCGGATAGGGACAATTTGGAGGGCTATCTTGCCTTCAGGGGATTGCAATGAGCGGGAACTCCAAAAAGGTTTTATATAATATTCTGAGTTTTATCCTGTGGTTGGCGGCAATTGCGGGAGAAATTCTTCTTATGCTTTTTACTGTGCCGATGCCGATCGGGACTTCGGTTTGGCTGGTTGGGATCGCATTTATTCTGTCGATAGCGCTCCGTATCCCCGCGGCCGTACATGAGCTCGGACATCTTCTTTTCGGATGGTTATGCGGCATGAAATTTGTCGGCACCACAATCTCATATTTTCGGATTGCAAAGGGAAAAGTCCGGTTTTGCCATTCGGAATCCGCGGGCTCTACGGAAATGCACCCGAAAAACGGGAAACATATCCGCGGAAAAGCGATTGTGTTTACCGCAGGAGGTTTTATTTTTTGTTTTGCCGCCGGCGGGATTTTGTTGACGCTCTATCTCGTTTTTCCCTTCAATCCCGGTCTGCTCTTCGGGGGTTTTCTGAGTGTTTTTCTTTTCTACGAAGGACTTCTCGCGCTCTATCCCGCAGAACTTCCGGCCGGTAAAACGGACGGTGCCGTTCTTTTCGGTATTCTGAACGGATCCGATGAGGAGAATATCATGCTCCGCGTGCTTACGGCGCAGGGGATTTTGTACCGCGGAACATATAGGGATATAGATCGCGGTCTTCTCTTTTCGGTTCCCGTTGTCAGGGAAGATTTACCTGCATATCATGCCCTTTTGATGTTACAGATCGAATATCTGAAGGATATGGGGGAGAGGGAAGAGGCGGAGAAAAAACTCGGGCGGCTCCGTTCCCTCCGTGAATATCTGACGGATGAGGAGAAGATGATTCTCGATAAATTCGAATTATAAAAAAAACCGCCCTATAGCGGGCGGGTGGTTGATTTTTTTACGCGATGAATTGCGTCAATACGACAGCACGCGATAAATTTCAGGGTGTGAAAAAATCATTCGGCGAGACCGAGCAGATAATCGCTCGTCACATTGAAGTAGCGGGCCAGTTTGGCAATATTGGATGCTGTGGGATCGCTCTTGTTTTTCTCCCAATAGCAAACAATGCCAAGGCTGACGCTCAAATCTCTTGCGACTGTGGCCTGCGAAAGGCCGCGTTCTTTTCTGAGTTCAATAAGCCTTTCCGAGAGAATTTTCATAGCTATATTATATCAAAATGAAATGTTAATTGCAACATTTTTTGTGAAGAAATTTTCATTTTTTTAAAATTTTTCTTAAATATTATTTGTTTTTTTTCAATAATATTGAGAAAAATAAAAAATTTTGAAAATATAGGTCATTTAATGTTCATAATTTTGTTTGTTTTTCACGAAAATATATGCAGATCGCTCATGGAGGGAAAACGTAATCGTCTGCAAAATTGATATATTCAAATACTTTTAAGAAATTGTTTGAAAAAATCATTTTCTCTCTTTACAAAAGTTATTTTTTATCGTATAATGAAAAAAAACGGGGTGCGGCCATGAAAACGCATGAATCACAAGAGATGTATTTGGAGACCATTCTTCTATTGAGGGCGAAGCGTGCCTCCGTGCGGTCGGTAGATATTGTGGAGGAACGCGGGTATGCAAAATCGAGCGTCTCCCGTGCCGTAAATCTTCTCTTAAAGGATGGCCTCATCAAGATCGAGCAGGACGGGGAGATCATTCTCACCGACAAGGGGCAAAAGAAGGCCGAGGATGTATATGAAAAACACCGCGTCTTTACGGAAGTGTTTATGGGCATGGGTGCGGACCGGGAGCTTGCCGAGGAGAACGCCTGCCGCGTTGAACATGTCATCTCGGACGATCTCTTCGAGATTCTCAAAAAATATCTGGAAAAAAAGTGACTGTTTCTCGGATAACTCCGTGTGTACGGCAGTGTCGGGAACGTTTACAGACAAGAAATTCGGGCGGGAATTTTCCGTTCGGTTCCCGCACGGAGATGAACCTTTTCTTTATTCGGAGATGTTTTCCACGAGTTCGAAATAATTCGGAAAGGTTTTGCTGCAACAGAGCGGGTCGTCGATTTCCACGCCTCCGATTCTGAGGCCCGCCAAAGCGAACGCCATCGCGATCCTGTGGTCTCCATAGGTTTTGATCCTGCATCGGCGGATGGGGGCG
>CAZTBU010000004.1:0-80887 GCA_964612545.1 uncultured Clostridia bacterium
AAGGGCGGCACGAGCCCGTAGGGCGAAGTAGCCTGCCGAAGGGTCACCGCATAATGGTGATGGTTCGACTGCGCTCACCATGACGTAATTAGAACGGCCGAAGGGTCACCGCAGAATAAGGTGATGGTTCGGCTACGCTCACCATGACATAAAAAATGTCGTCACCCTGAGCGTGCCGAAGGGTCACATTATTTCCGTCACCCTGCCCCGCCCGCACGTTTTTTCGCTGACTAAGGGCGGCACGAGCCCGTAGGGCGAAGTAGCCTGCCGAAGGGTCACCGCATAATAAGGTGATGGTTCGACTACGCTCACCATGACGATAAGGTGATGGTTCGGCAAGCTCACCATGACGTTTCTGCATGGCTCGGGGTCAGGACGAGGGACACTCTCCAAGTCTTTCCAGCACGCTTAAATACGCAATAAGTTCGCGCTTTGCGCCCCCGAGGTCGTGGGCGAGATAGTTTCCGCACTCCTCTTTTGTCGCGCCCGGCACTTCATTGAAAGCAAGCGCGGCGGAAATGCATTCCTTGAGAAGAGCAAGGACTTCCGCATATCCGAGGTTTACCGTCAGCAGGTAAAACCCCGTTCTGCAACCCATGGGGCCGAAATAGACGATGTTTTCCTTTTCGCGGCTGTTGCGGAGCGCCGTCGCCATCATGTGCTCGACGGAGTGGAGCGCGTCGGGGGTGATGAAGTCGCCCGCGTTTGGCTTTTTGAAGCGCAGATCGAAGGTCGTCACGCCGTTCTGAGGTGCGGACATATGCAGTCCGATCTGCAATAAGTTGTGATTTTTTTGAAAAGAGGGTATCTTTTCCATTCTTTTTACTCCAATGAATCCAAAATTTCCTTTAAGTGCGCCTTGAGATTGAGCAGGGCGAATTTGAGATTTTTGCGGAACTGTCCGATCGTGGAGCCCGAGCCGTACACGTCCGAAATTGCCTTTACCGAGACGAACGGCACGCCTGCATATTTGCACACTTGCGCTATTGCGCCCGCCTCCATTTCCCGGATGTCGCATCCGAGCTGCGTCAAAAGCGCATGGTCGGCGGGAGAATCGTCGAATCTGTCTCCCGAGCCGAGCGTCCTTTTGGGAAAGCCGAGTGCGGGCGGGCAGAAGAGAGGCAAAAAATTTTCCTTTTCCCCGGGGAGCGTGCCGACCGGCTTCCCCGAAAGCTGTTTCAGGTCGAAATCGTACTGCACGGCCTTATCGATGAGATAGACGCCGCCCACTTCCGTCCTTTCGTTGAGGCCTCCCGCGACGCCGTAGTTCAGAATTATATCCGCGCCTGCGGAAAGGGCGGCGCAAACCCCTGCGGCGGCGTTCACCTTGCCTTCCGCGCTCACGGAAAGGACGGCGTCGCGCCCGAACACCTTGCCGCAATAAACGGTCTTTCCGTATATCGTTTTGGTATTTTCTATATCCATGGCATCGAGCAGAATTTCCGCCTCCGAGTCCATTGCAATGACGAATCCGATCATACAAATCTCCTTTTTTTTCTATTATAACAACTTTTCCGTCAATTTGCAATTGTAAGGAATACTTCTTTTGCGGGAAGTACATAAAAATCGCAAGGAGGTTCAAATGAATCCGTTTGAATGTAAGCCGCAAAAGGCAGAAAAAATTTTTACCAACTGGAAGAATGTGCTCGTAAAACCCTACAATAAAAACGAAGTCGACCCCTATACGAGACTCCGCGTCATTCTGATGTCCGGAACGGAGTTCGAGTCGGTCCGTCTTTCCAATTCGTTCACGCGCATGTGCGCAAATAACGACGTCAGGCGCCGTCTCGCTTTTATGCGGCGCGGGGAACAGATCCAGCAAAAGCGGGTGGCGAGTTTGAAGCCCGCCAACGAGAGCATTCTCGAGCACACGATAGGCTACGAACAGCTCGCCGTGGACCTCACCGCAAACCTTGCCCTGACCGAAAAGAACAGTTATGTCAAAAAGCAGCTTGACTTCGCCCTATTGGAAGATTTTGACCACTTATACCGCTATTCCGACCTCATGGAGCTCGAAAAGGCGGGGAATCCCGAGAAGCTCGTCGGCGATTACACCGAGATCATGCCCGGCCGCCCCACGATCGCCGAGTACCGCCACCCGCACGACGACGTCAATTTCTATCTCAACAACTATCTTAACGATGTAAAAACCAAACTCAACGTCAACATCATCACGGCCGCCGAACAGCAGACGATGAACTTTTATATGAACGTTGCCAACATCTATGCCTCGCCCCTCGGCAGAAAGCTCTATAACGAGATCGCCATGATCGAAGAACAGCATGTTACGGGCTACGGCTGCCTCAAAGACCCCGCGGCTACGCCCTTCGAATGTCTCCTTATGAATGAATACACCGAAGCATATCTCTATTATTCTTGCTATAAGGACGAGAAAGACGAACGCATCAGGAAGATTTGGGAAATGCATTTCGAGGAAGAAGTTTCTCACCTTCACGAGGCGGCCGATCTTTTGAGGACGTATGAGGGGAAGGTATGGCAACAGGTCCTTCCCGAGGGCGGGGAATTCCCGGAACTTCTCAAATTCCGTCCGCAGAAAGAGTATGTACGGGAAATTCTGAAGAGCGTGCGGCTGACGGGCGTCGAGGAAAGCTGGGAAGAGCTCGACAAGGTACCCGACAAGTTCCGCTATTTCGGCTACAATGCAAAGATCAACGGCGATCCCGATAAGGTCGGCACGCACGTCGTCATCGACAAGGCAATTTCGGCATTCAAATACGATTACCGCATACAGAACAAAGAACACCCGGTCAAAGCCCTCGCCGACCGCAAAAAGGACAACGTCGACGTTGCAAGAGTGAAGGGAAAGTAAGGCCTTTACGGGGTTAAAGGGCCGCGCGGGAAAAGAGGTGCTTTACAAACCCTTTCGTACGTGGTATAATCGGACCATGGTAATTTATTTCACTACCGAAAAAGCCGAAAGCGGGGAATTTCTGAAAAATGTCCTCCTTATGCACGGAGCGCGGTCCCCAATCCTCCTTGAAACGAACGGCAAGCCATATCTCGGAGGGGGGGAGGCCGAGTTCAGCCTTACCCATACGGAGGGCCTGACGGCAGCCGCGGTCGGCCTGCGGAGAGTGGGGATCGACGCCGAAAATAGGAGACGCCGAAAGACAGACTCCGTCGTTTCCCGCCTCCTTCCCTATGAAAGGGAAGAGGATTTTTTCGAGCTCTGGACGGCCAAAGAGGCGTACGTCAAATATCTCGGCGGCACGCTCGCACACCTTCTGCCCGATCTTTCGTATAAAAAAGGCGCCCTTCTGTACAAGGGCGCGCGGTTGGATGTGTTTCTAAAACATTTTGAGCTTGCGGACTGCACATGCTGCGTCTGCACGGAGCAAGAAGAGGACGTCGCCTTCGTCAGACTCTAAACATCGTACCATTCTCCCTCTTGCGGGACGATCGCTTCCGCATCGGGGAGAACTTTTTTTACCGCAGGGGCGAATTTATCCGTATTCTCCCTGTGGGTCAGCGGGGGAAAAGCGTCGTCGAAGTGATCCGCCATGACCTTTTTGGGGCGGAACGCCTCCAAAAACTTCACCATGTACTTGTGCATGCGGCTTCTGCCCTGATAGGGGAACACCAGAAGATCCGCGCCCTGCGGATAGGAGACGTTTTCTTCCATGCCCGCCGAGCCGAGGATGAAGACGGATTTTTCCCCGTCCGAAATGTGGAATCCATAAACATCGCCCTGCAATTTATACTGAAGCGCATGGCGGCAGAGTTTCAGAGATTTTACGGGATGCAGCCATGTCCGCGGGGCAAGGGCGACGCGGAGCACCGTCGCGATGTCAAAAACACAGTGGCGGCTTTGGTAGGTATGGATGACGAAAGGGCCGATTTTGATTTCCTCATTGACGGAGCAGGAAATCATGCCGTCGGTATTCTGTTTCAGTTTTTCCGCATGGGAAATGCCGTTTTCGGAGACAAATACGGGTATGACGGTATGTTCCGTGAAAGCGGCGATATCCCCGAAATGGTCAAGATGGGGGTGCGTGATGAAGATTGCTTCAGCCGATTGCGCCTCTTCCATGGGGATACGGTAAAGATTCGGATTAAGTTGTTTGAGGTACGGGTCGATAAGGAGCCTCGTGCCGCCGCTCTCGAGAAGCAACGAGGCCGTCCCATACCATTTAATACGCATTTGTTCTCATTCTCCGAAAAATATTATAGCATTTTCTTCCGCATATGACAAATATTTTCTCCCCTGCAGAAGCAGAAAAATCAAAACGGAATAAAATTTTTCAAAATTGAACAAAGTTTTTTTATGAAAAAGATTTTCGGGGCGCTTTCTTGCTTGCTCGCCGTAAGCCTTCTCTTCTGCCTTGCCGCATGCCAAAAAGCGGAGGATCTGAGTTCACTCAAAGATATTTCCCGCCCTTACACGGGGATCTACCGGTGCGAAAAAATTACCGTCGGCGGCATGGATTTGACCGGCAAGTTCGAAAAACTCTCTTTGGAACTGAAGGGGAACGGAAATTTCGTGATTTCCTACCAAACGGCGGAGGGCAACGAAGGCGGGTACGGGGGAAACTACAGGATTGACGAAAAAAAGAAGGAGATCGTCTTTTCCGCCAAGGAAGGGAAGAGGGAGCAGAGTTTTGCTTTTCCCTATGAAAAGGGAACGGTCCGCATCGACTATAACCTCTTCGGCAACCTTCTGCACGCGGTATTCCGCATGCCGTAATCATTCCGCGGAGCGGCACGGATGTGGAACCGCGGGATGAATATCGCATAGTATATACTATGCCCGATGAAATTTTTCCCTATGACCGCGAAGCTGCCGCAGGGTATGCCCGCAGATGGGCAACGGGGCGGAACCCCGGCTTTTACGATTTCAGCGGACTCGGCGGCGACTGCACGAATTTTGCTTCCCAATGTATCTTTGCGGGCGCGGGCGTAATGAATTTTACGCCCGTATACGGGTGGTTTTTCCGTTCCGCAAACAACCGCACCGCGTCATGGACGGGTGTGGAATATCTCTGTAATTTCCTCATAAACAACAGAGGCGCGGGGCCCTTTGCCGAGGTGGTCCCCATAGAACGGTTGCAGAGAGGGGATATTGTACAGCTCGGACGGGAGACGGGGGATTTTTACCACTCTCCCGTCGTCGTGGGCTTTGCCGGAAACAGCATCCTCGTCGCGGCCCACTCCTATGACGTATACGGAAAGACGCTTGCGTCCTATCACGCGCCCGTTCTGCGCGGCCTTCACATTCTCGGCGTGCGGAAGTAAAATGCGAATTTGGGAATGAAAACGCAAAAATAGTCCGAAATGCCCTGTTTTAACGAAAAAACAGCGTTTCATTTGGTAAAAACGCTGTTTTTTCTGGTGGGAAGAGGTGGATTCGAACCACCGAAGTCGGAGACGTCAGATTTACAGTCTGATCCATTTGGCCGCTCTGGAATCTTCCCGTTATATATGAAATTATTTCAATCAAGTGGAGCTGGTGACGGGAATTGAACCTGCAACCTGCTGATTACAAATCAGCTGCTCTGCCGATTGAGCTACACCAGCAAAGTTTGTCCCCGATAGAGGACGCGCCTATCCGCCTACGGCTCCCCGGAAAAGACAAAGTATTTTTCGGGGAAGAGGGAGAAGCGGTCTGCGTAAAAGGCATATTTTTTGCGTTTGCGCAAAGAATACGCAAAAGGCGCAGAACCGCGGCGGGTGGTGGCTTGGGGTGGAATCGAACCGCCGACATAAGGATTTTCAGTCCTCCGCTCTACCAACTGAGCTACCAAGCCGTTTTGAAGCCTCATTCCTCGGAATGAGGCTTCATCTTTTGGCGACCCAGAACGGGCTCGAACCGTCGACCTCCAGCGTGACAGGCTGGCGCTCTAACCAACTGAGCTACTGGGCCAAATATCGGATGGACGGACCTCCGCCCTTTCTTTCCGCGTGTCCTCATAAATCCCTTTCATACAAAGTATTTTTCGGGGAAGAGGATGTGCGGACGTTGGAGCAAAGCGTTTGCCGCAGGCGGGCGCCTGCAAGATCCGTCCTGCGCCGACGGGGTGGTGGGCCTTCACGGATTCGAACCGCGGACCGATCGGTTATGAGCCGACTGCTCTAACCACTGCGCTAAAGGCCCACGATACGCCGTCACACCGAATGCTTGATTATCATAGTATAATTACCGCCAAAAGTCAAGTGATTTTCTGCTTATTTTAAAATTTCAGACAATTTTTTTTTCGACAATGCTTTTTTGTACTTCCCTCATTTCGACAAAAGACGCCGTGATTTCTCTGTTATAATCTTTTTACAAATACCGCGGAGCAAACACAGGAGGCATATTGAAATGAAAATGCAGGGCCGTAAGGTCGGCGAATCCCTTTACATTTATCTCTCGGGTGAACTCGACGAAAATACCGTGTCCGGGGTGCGTGAGGCGGCCGACAGGCTCATCGACGAACATGCGGGGCTTTCCCGCGCTGTTTTTAATCTTGCGGGGGTCAGATTTATGGATTCGACGGGCATTGGCTTTCTCATCGGCAGATACCGCCGCCTCAAAAAATACAATATGGACATGTATCTCGAAAATCCGGACGTAAATGCCGATAAAATACTATCTCTTTCCGGTGTATATGCCATCATGCCCAAATTGCAGGAGAGCGTATGAACGAGATGTCATTAAAATTTCTCTCGAAGTCCGAAAACGAGGTGTTCGCCCGCAATGCGGTTGCCGCCTTTGCCTTGCCCATGAATCCGACTCTCGACGAACTCTCCGACGTCAAGACCGCCGTCTCCGAAGCCGTCACAAACTGCATTGTCCATGCTTACCGCGGAAAGACGGGCTGGATCACACTCACATGCCGTTCCGACAAAAACCGCCTACATATTGAAATTTCCGACGACGGAGCAGGCATCGAAGACGTTCCGAAGGCCTTGGAACCCTTCTTTACCACGCTGGAGAGTGAGGAACGGTCCGGCATGGGATTTACGATCATGCAGTCCTTTATGGACGAATTTTCGGTGACATCCGCCGCGGGGAAGGGGACAAAGGTGACGATGCGTAAGGACTTTGCCGCAGGGGCGAGCAATGCTGGGTGATGCGGAGACGAAGGAACTCATCCGCCGCGCAAAAAACGGGGACAATGCGGCGAAGGAAACGTTACTTGTAAATAACTCTTCACTATTAAAGAGCATTGTGAAACGGTATTTGGGGAAAGGCGTGGAGTATGACGATCTGTATTCCCTTGCCTGCATGGGACTCTTAAAGGCAATTACGGGCTTTGACGAGAGTTACGACGTGCGTTTTTCCACTTATGCCGTGCCGATGATCGCGGGTGAGATCAAGCGGTTTCTGAGGGACGACGGAAGCGTGAAGGTTTCGCGTGCACTCAAGAAATCGGCGCGGGAAATTAACCGTTATATCGAACATTATACCGTTGAACACGGCAGCCAGCCGACGGTGAAGGAGCTGGCCGCTGCCTTCCATATGGATGAAGGAGAAGTTGTGTTTACGCTCGGATCGGGGCGTATGCCCGTTTCCATGGACGAGGAAGGAGAGTACAAGGACGAAAAGACCACGACCCTTGCCGAGAAACTTCCCTCGAAGGACAACCCCGAGGATATGATCGACAAAATGGTGTTGAAAGAGGCCATTGAAAAGTTAAGCGAGCGTGATAAAAAAATCGTAGTGTTGCGCTATTTCCGTGACATGACCCAGAGCGAGGTTGCCAAGGCGATCGGGGTCAGCCAAGTGCAGATTTCGAGGATAGAGAGCAGGATCATTTCCCAGTTCAAACGTGATTTGACGGGGTAAGAATGCGGCGTTCTCCGTTATGACGGGCCTCCGAAGCAATGATGCGGCGGCCTTTCGGCTTCCCATGGGGAGGAAGGGGGTAATAAAAAGCCGCCCGCAACGCGGGCGGATAATTTTTTGCAACATATGTCACGGTTTCTTTGGAGCGGCGCCATCTTCCTTCTTTTTGGCGGTAAACTTATCGATGGTCTTTGTAAGCTCGTCTTTGAGTTCATGCAGGGACTTGAAGGGGAAGGCAAAACTCGGCTTTTCCTTCTTCTTTTCCTTGCTCTCGGCGACGCTCTCTTTGAGTTTTTCGAAGTGAATGACAATGCCGTGTTCTTCCGCAAATTTCTTGATCCGCATCGAGAGGTTCAGCGAAATTCCGAGGTCCACAAAGAACACGCCGAAAAAAATTCCCACGACGAAGGCGAATTCGATATGGTTCACGAACCATGCGACTGCAGTAATGACGGGTTCATCGATGACAAAGTAGAAAAACGCGCTTATAAGCAACCAAAGGAAGGAGAAAAGGGGGCAGATGATGCCCTGTATATTCCCCCGCCGGTTGGAATAATCCCACAACTTGATCTTCATTCCCTTGATGAAGATGAGGCCGGAAATGTACTCTATCAGGGTCATTGCGGCGCCCATGATGAGAATGGTGAGGACGGCGTCAAGCCACGGCATTCCCGTATGGATGGGAATCTGCGAGATTCCGAAGAGCCCGACGAGGCCGAAGCCGTAGAGAGGAAGATAGGGGCCCGTCAGAAAGCCGGGATTGATCCACCTTTTTGCGCTGAAAAAACGGCGGAAAAGCACTTCGAGACACCATCCGAGCACGCTCCCCACAAAGAAAAGAAAACAGGCCACAAGAAAAACTTCGATGAAAGTCATGTATGTACCTCGTATATAATGAGAGTGTACCGCAAAAGAGAAATTTTGTCAAGGGAAGGCGTTCGCGAAAGATTGCGAAAAAATATTTTCACGGACGGCGGAAAATGCTTGACATAAAAAGAGATCTTGCATATAATAATTGTGTTTTGCTGAGGTGTAGCGCAGTTTGGTAGCGCGCTTGGTTAGGGACCAAGAGGTCGCGTGTTCAAGTCACGTCACCTCAACCACGGAGGGCCCGAATCGGACACGAAAGTGTTTGACTCGGGCCCTTTGCTTTATTTTGTTTATCCGGTTTTCGGGCAGCCGCCAAAGCGCAAAATTCCAAAAAACTTTTTCCAATCCTGAAAATTATTAAGAATTTTCTTGCTTTTATTCGAGATTCGGAATATAATATAGCCAAACGTAATGAGGTGGGTTATGTTGAGTTTTATGGGCGCAAAGGAAGCTGCCGAACGCTGGAATATATCTCAACGGCGCGTGGCGCTTTTGTGTGCCGAAAAGCGCGTGGAAGGAGCAATGCTTGTCGGGAAGCAATGGATTATCCCCTGTGACGCCGAAAAACCCGCCGATTTGCGCATCGTGCGCCATGAAAAACAGCACACCGTCGGATTAAAGCCTTTCGTCAAATGGGTGGGCGGGAAAGGCCAGCTCGTCGATCGGCTTGAAAAATTTCTTCCGCGGGAGGGCGAAAAATCTTTAAGCAAGTATGCCGAGCCCTTTGTCGGCGGCGGCGCGTTACTTTTCAGCGTGCTTTCGAAATATAATTTCGGGCAGGTCTATATCAGCGACATAAATGCGGAACTCGTAAACGCCTACAATGTCATTAAAAGCAGTGTTGACAAACTTATCGAAAAGCTCATGGAAATGCAGGCGGAGTTCCTGCCGATGGACGAAGAGGGCCGGAAGTATTACTATTATACCATGCGGGACAAGTTTAATCATACCGTTTTGGGCGAAGATACGGCGATTGAAAAAGCCGCGCTCTTTATTTTTCTCAATAAAACCTGCTTTAACGGTTTGTATCGCGTGAACCGCAAGGGAGAGTTCAATGTCCCTATGGGCGCTTATAAGAACCCTGCGATCTGCGATGAAAGCAACTTGCGCAACATTTCAAAAGCCCTGCAAAATATAACGATTGTCTGCGGGGATTATACGCTTTCGAGGGATTTTATCGACCATGATACTTTTGTGTATCTGGATCCGCCGTACCGTCCCATTTCCGGAACCTCGGCGTTCACATCATATAATGCCGATACATTTGACGATGCGGAGCAGATCCGTCTTGCAAAGTTCATAGATGAAATCAATCTGACGGGCGCAAAGATTGTTCTGAGCAACTCCGATCCGCAGAATGTCAACCCCGATGATAAATTCTTCGAGGATTTATATCGCGCTTACCACATAGATAAAATCGAAGCAACACGCATGATCAACAGCAGGCCGGAAGGCCGCGGCAAAATTAACGAATTGATAATTTATAATTGAAAGGAGAGATACAAATGATTAAAAACGGAAAAGGCGGCGGGAATACTCGCACAGGACTTGTGTTTGAGGGCAAAGTTGATTTGGCTACATTTTTAAGTCAACAACCTCACTATTCTGTAATGAAGGACCGAGTTATCTATGGCGGAAAATTAGTTGCACGTGTCTTTAAGAAAGAAGCATTTTATTCTGTTTTTTTGAAAGAACTCGGAATTGAATGGAGAAAGTACATTTCAAAGAAATTATTGCCCGATGACAGCATTTATGTGCTTGCCAATAATATTTTGCATATTATTGAATGTAAGCACCAACAAGTTGCGGGTTCTGTTGATGAAAAGTTGCAAACCTGCGACTTTAAGAAAAAAGAATATAAAAAGTTGATGGCGCCTGCCAACATCGATGTAAAATACATATATCTTTTGGATGAATGGTTCCGTAATGATAAATATAAGGACGTCTTGGATTATATTCACTCTGTGGATTGCGATTATTATTTTGAATACATTCCTCTTACGCGGCTCGGCTTACCCGTGCCACCCGAATTGGTTGCGGATTGATAATGACAAAGAAAATACCCTTACAGCCCAAAAACTTTGAGTTGGAAACAAATACCGTTTGGGCGTTTCCCGATCGTGGCAAATGGGCAACGCACGATGCGAAGTACCGCGGAAATTGGTCTCCGTATATTCCCCGCAATGTCATTTTGCGCTATTCCGAAGAGGGGGACACCGTTTTGGATCAATTTGTCGGCGGCGGCACGACGGCAATCGAAGCACGGCTTACGAACCGCAACTTCATCGGCTTTGATATAAACCCCAATGCAATCGGGCTTTCCGAAAATAAATGTGCGTTTGATTTTGACACACAGGCGACGACAACGCTTGCCGTCGGTGACGCGCGGGCATTGCCGATAGACGATAAAAGCGTAGACTTGATCTGCACTCACCCGCCGTATGCAGACATTATCCATTATAGTCAAGATATTGAAGGCGATCTCTCACTACTTCCGATAAAGCCGTTTTTATCCGAAATGGAGAAAGTTGCCGATGAATGCTACCGTGTGCTCAAAAAGGACAAATTCTGCGCCGTTCTTATGGGCGATACCCGCAAAAACGGTATGGTTCAGCCTCTCGCCTTTGAAGTCATGCGGCTTTTCGGGTTGGCGGGTTTCAAGATAAAAGAAATCATCATTAAGGAACAGCACCACTGCAAAGCAACGGGTTATTGGAAAACGAACAGTGTCAGGTTTAATTTCCTGTTGCTTGCACATGAGTATTTGTTTGTGTTTAAGAAGTAGAGCAAACGAATGGAATGCAACGCTTGTCCGGACAGGGGAAGAGGGCCGCCATCAGGCGGCCCTCTTCCCCTGTTTATTTATTGCCGATGGGGAACAAAAGATCCAGATTGAATACCCCGTTGCGGGCGTTTATCTTAAGACAGCCGCCGTAACGCTCGGCAAGCATTTTTATCGATTTTATGCCGTAGCCGTGGAACATTCCCGCTTTGGTGGTAACGGGGAGATCCCCTTCGAGCGTAAGCGTGCCGCCGTAATAATTGTGCTCGTTTACGAATACGAATTTTTCAACCCGTTTGACGGAAAGGCCTATGGTCTTTTTGTCGTCTTCGAGGTTTACCACCGCCTCTATGGCGTTGTCGAGAATGTTGCCGAACAGCGAATAGAGGTCGGGTTCGGATATGAAATTGAGTTGCTTTCCGTCCGCTATGCAAGAGAAAGCAATGTTGTAGCGGTTGCAGAGGACGTTTTTTTCGGTAAGAATGATGTCCAGTGCGTCGTTTCCCGTTTTGACGGCCGTATCGTACAGAGCGATTGCGCTTTCGAGTTCGCCGACGGCGGCGGGGCTGATTTCGTTGTTTTTGCCTATCGTGTGGACCTGATGTTTCAGGTCGTGCAGTTTCATATTCAGGGTTTCGGTGTTTTCTTTGATATATTCATATTGCTTTTCGCTTTGTTCGAGCAAGTGGTTTACCATTTCCAGATCGTTGCTCATTCTGTGCATTTTGGCAAGGCTGAACTGTTGGTACAGCGTAAGGATACAACAGAATATATTCATTACGTCGAGAAGCAGGATATATTTTTTGTTTACGCCGGCGTTGCCGTATTCGCCGACGATTGCGCTTATCACAATATCGAACGCGACGGTCATTGCGATTATAATCATCGCCGCGCCGTTTTTTAATTGCAAATCCCCGATGTCACTCATCCGCGGCGAGGTTATTCTGTACACGAGCCAATATGTAAGGAAGTACACCGCGCCGTATATTATAAAGATAAAGGCGTTCCCGACGCGCACGTCGCCGCTGCCGTTTACAAACGTCATGACGGACGATACGGGGTTGGAGCCGACGTCCGGCACTCCCGAAATTTTGTCTATGTTCATCGCCAGCATGGCAATGTCGAATATTTCATACGCAATATGCTGGGTTGCATAGCCCGCAAGGGAGCAGAACAGCACGGTGCGCAGGCTTTCGTCAAAACAAAAACATAATCCCGCAAAGGAAAGGGCAAGCAGGGAAAAGAACAAAAACGACGAATAGATCGCGCCGCCTATCGAGGGAAAGGCAAGGGAACACCCGGAAAGCACTATTGCGGCAACAATCGCCCGCAAAGGGAAGTATGAACGCCGTTTCAGCCCCGAGGACATAATAAATTCCGCAATCAGAAGTTCCGCTATGAATACGGCATTCGACCAGAACGAAGGGCCTGTATTGTACATTTAAGTGGTTTCCTCCAAATATCCGGCGATGGCGCCCATAAAATCTTTCTTTTTGGCATGCGAAATGGCTATTTCTTCGCCCGCCACAAACACGCTGTAACTTTTTATGCCCGTCACAAATTTAAGGTTTACCAGATAACAGCTGTTGCACCGCGCAAAACCCGTCTGCGGCAGCATGGCCTGAACTTTCTTCAGCGAACCGTACGATTTGATGTCTCCGTTTGTGGTGTGATATATGAGGTCGTGGTTCATCACTTCAACGTATTTGATTGTGGAAACGGGAATAACGCGCATTCCTTCGGAAGAGGGGATGGCTAATTTTTTATCGGCGTTTGCCTCCAGCTTTTGCAGTGCGCGCAGAAGCTTTAAGGACAGCGCGCCGTATTTCACGGGTTTTACGATGAAGTCAAACGCGCCCACTTCATAGCCCGCAACCGCAAAGCGGGACATATTGGTAACGAATATCAGCAGTACGGAGGGGTCTGTTTCGCGCAGTTTTTTGGCGGCGTCAAAACCGTTCATCCCCGGCAGGGCGATGTCCATAAAAATTATATCGTAAATCGGCTTGTAATTCTGCAAAAAAACCACGGCGTCCCGGAACAGCACGCACTCGAATTTGTATTTCCCTCCGTTATCTTCGGTGAACTTGTCAAGCAAGTTTTTCATTGTCAGATATTCGGATTCGTCATCTTCCACGACCGCAACCGTTATCATTGATTTCCCCCGCACAAACAACCCACTCATCTAAAGTATACCATTCCGCCGTGGATTTGTCAATGGCGCCCCGTTTTCCCCCGCGTTAGAGTTACGGTAAAAAAACAATCGATTACGATAATTCTATTGAATAAAACTCATGCTTGCGATATTCTTGAGATGAAAGGCCTTAATAGGTTCTTTCGGAATCAACAATTTTATACCGACAGGAGGAAAAAAATGAAAGCGGTAAAAACAAAACTCACGGCGTTGTTCATGACGCTCGTAATGGCGACGGGCCTGTTCGCGGCCTGCGCGCCGCAGGCGGACCCGGAGAACCCGGGGCAGAATCCGGGGCAGAACCCGTCGGGACCCTCGGAGGAAATGCATGTCACGCAACTTATCATTACTTCTCCGCCCGCCAAGACGGAGTATAAGGCGGGGCAGTTATTCGACTCTTCGGGCATGCGGCTTACGGCCAAATGGAGCCACGGAGTGGATGAGGAACTGTCTCCCGGCGAGTGCGTGCAGACTCCCGACGGGCCCCTTGCCGCAGGCACTACCGAAATAAAGTTTACGTATGAGGGCGCGAGCTGCACCCAGCCCATCAAGGTAAGCGAAGTTGAAATAACGGGCGTTACGTTCGACTTTTCGGCTATTGCGCCCATCCAGTCTCTCGGCGCGCTCGATCTTACGGTAATTACGGTAAAGGCGAAGTATGCGGACAATACCGAGGAGGAAGTGTTAAGCGGACAGTACGAAATGTACGAGGGAGAGGAGAAGATAGAGGACCCCGCGTATTACGACGTAACCGAAGGCGAGCACGAAATTACCGTGAAGTACGATAAATATTCAGACTCGTTTAAGTTTACCGGGCTTGAAGGCTACAGCGTGTCTCTCGATGACGTTTACGCGGGCGACGAGGTGGGGAAGAAGATAGAAGAAAAAGCCAATTTCCTCGAAAGACCCTCCACTGACGCCGGCAACTTCAACCACCAGTCCGGCGACGCAGGCAACTATTTGGGCGAAGTCGGCAGCGGTGCGGTGATGAGATTCCATATTTATTCGGAACTCGAAACGCAGGCCGAGCTGATCATGAACATCGCGAGCTGCCGTCTGCTCGAGGGCAATTGGGATAGCCCCAAAAAGATGGGCGAAGTGCAGTTCAACAAGGCGTTCGATATTAACGTAATAGAGGTTGACCCCGAAACGGGAATGCCCAAACTTACGGACGGTAACGAAACGAAAACGCCGATCGAGATGGCGGACAACGTCATCCTTCCGGGTTCCGTTTCCAAAACGGGCGACAAAGCGATTCTGGAAAACTGTGTGGAAGTTTCGTTCGGCGAAATCACCCTGAAGGAAGGATACAACATCATCGAAGTTGCCGTGAAGGACTGCGAAGAGTACAGGGACAATGAAAACAAAGTGCGCACGGGCAACATTTTCGGCTTCCGCGTACAGCTGCTCAAGAGCGACGAACACGAACACCGGCTCTTAAAGCAGGACGGCAAAGCTGCAACGTGCAGCCATTACGGATACGAAGAATATTACATCTGTTCGGTCTGCGGGCGTATGTTCTCCGACAGTGACGCGCAGGAGCGTATCTTCAACCCCATAATCATAAATATCGACCCCGAGGCCCACGCATGGGACAGGGAGCATGCCGACTGTACACATGAACAAGTCTGCACGGAGTGCGGTGAAATCGGCGAGGCGAAAACGGCGCACGACTTCGGCGGGCAGAACATCTGCACCTATGAAGGGGAGCTCGAATGCACCATGTGCCATCAGACCTTCCGGGGCGGGCATATTACGACATGGGACCACGGAACATTGAAATGCGTCCAGTGCCAAAAAGAGCTTGCCTATAAAATTCAGGCGGAAGATACCGATACCGTCAAATACGTAAAACCCGACGGTTCCGCAATGGGTCCCGCTACGGAATACAACACACCCGCGATCCCGGGCAACGATGCGTCGCGAGTCAGCAAGGGCGCCGAAGGCAGCCACATCGCCAGCCTTGAGAGTAGTCAGGGTTGGCAGGGCGTGACGATGACCATTCCCGTAACCGCGTCTGAGGCGGGGACATATCTCTTTATCATCCGCGCGCAAGCCAACGGCAGTGACGGCGGATCTACGCCGCAGACGCTGAGCGAATCTCTCTCTTATTGCGTAAATCCCGAAGGCGACAGCCCCGTGTATACGCCTGCGGGCGGCAAAGCGGTTGCGGCAAGCCCTACGGGCGGCTGGTCTGAAATGTATCGCTGGGGCCTTACGGTGATTGCCGAAGTCGAGTTGAAAGCGGGCGAAAACAAGGTAGTGCTGAAGTTCAACGACGATGCCGAACGCGGCCCGAATATCGACTACTTTATGTTTGAAATGAAGGACGAGGTACGCCATCCCGACGCGGAAATCGTGATAACCCGCGATGAGGGAAATGTATTCGCACAGGGCGGCGGCATTGAGCAGGACGTCTTGCTCCCCGGCGTGTTTGTGCGCATAAAGGTACCCGATGACAAAATCGAGGAATTCGGAGCAATCTATTACGATGCGGAAATAACCGCGGAGATGTGCAATGCGGCGGGCTTCGATACCTCTGCCGCCGGCGAACGGTCCGTGGAATTCACGGTGAAGATGTTTGACCGAGAGTACAAAGCGACCTTCAAATATGTAGTAAAAGAATAAGGAAACCGTACTATGAAATTCGAAGTAAAACATTATGTCATATTTGCCATTGTCGTCATCATATGCGCGGCGCTTATCGTAGGGAACTGCATTTGCGCCACCAACGCACAGGCAATCACCAACTTGCTGTGCGGCTCGGGCCTGAGGTTTGAGGGCAAAGAAGTCGAGCAGGCTAGCGCCGCAGGCGACGAGCTTGTGCAGAACGTATGCGACGAGGGGATAATTCTTTTGAAAAACGAGGGCGGCGAAGACGGCAAGGGAGTGCTCCCGCTGGCCGAAACAAACCGTAAACTCAATCTCTTCGGGTGGTCTTCCACCGACAACGGATTTTTGCTTACGGGCAGCGGCAGTGCCTATTCGCCCATACAGGACAGCAAAAAATTCACGTTGAGCAAGGGGCTGGAAAGTCAGGGATTCGAAATAAACACCGATTTGCTGGAAAAATACAAATCTTTTTCCGACAACAGGCACGAAGACAGCTCCGAATATCCTTTCCCTCTCGTCGAGCCCGACCGCAATTGGTACACGCAGGCCATGATCGACGAAGCGAAATCTTTCTCGGATACCGCGCTGATCTCGTTTACGCGCAAGGGCGGCGAAGGTATGGATATATCCTTTTACCAAAAAAAGTGGAACGCCCCCTCCGACATGACGCGCACCTATCTGCAACTTTCCACGGAAGAGGAAGACCTTATAGACCTCGTAACGGAAAACTTCGACAAAGTAATCGTGCTTTTGGATTGCTCTAACCCGCTGGAACTCGGATTTTTGGATAACCCCAAAATCGACGCGGCGCTCAACGTGGGACATCTGGGGCAATCGGGCACCAAATCGATAGGCAGGATATTGAAGGGCGAAGTAAATCCGTCCGCCCGCACGGTGGATGCCTACGCTTACGATTGGCGCAGTGCGCCTTCGTATGCGAACAGCTCGGTCAGCGAACTTCAGGTCGCCTACCAAGAGGGCATTTATGTGGGCTATAAGTGGTACGAAACGGCATTTGCGGACAAGGCCGTCATCCGGGCTTACGGGGAGACGTATGATTACTCTACCGAAGACGGTTACCGCAAAGTGGTGAAATATCCCTTCGGATACGGCCTTTCGTACACCACATTCGAATGGAATGTGGAGAGCGCAAAACTCGTAACGGACGGCGGCGGAGAGGGGGTTGACCTTGCGGGCGCGGCCGTAAACAACAAATCCGCCGGCATCGAAGTAGTAGTTTCGGTTACGAATACCGGCAGTGTGGCGGGCAAGGAAGTCGTACAGCTTTATTATTCCGTTCCCTATACAAAGGGCGGAGTCGAGAAGCCCGCGCTCACGCTTGCCGACTTCGGCAAGACGGTGTTGCTGAACCCCGGGCAGACGGAAACGCTTACTCTCTCTTTCGACCTGTACGATATGGCGAGCTTTGATTGTTACGATATGAACCATAACGGCATAGCCTCTTACGAGCTGGATGCGGGCGAATACAACATTTCACTCCGCAACAACTCTCACGAAATCAACGGGTGCGAAAACAGCGTGATCCGGTTTACCGTTCCGGAAACGCTCACCTATAAGCTCGATCCCGTTACCAACCAGATAATAAAGACCCGTTTTACGGGTGACTCCGCTTACGGCGGCGTGCCTATAGACGGCAGTACGGCGGGTAACCCCATAACCTATCTGACGCGCAATGACTTCGCGGGGACATTCCCCACGGAGGCCGCGGAAAAACGCTCGGGCAGCAACGTGAAAAAGGCCAATTCCTATATTTACGACGGGTATGAAGGTACGCCCGCCCCTTCGCAGGGCGTAAAAGGCGATCTGAGACTCTGGATGCGGGAGGACGGCAGTGCCGCAACGGCGTCGGATCTGAAAGGCACGGGCGAAACGCTGAAGCTCAACGAAGAGCTTGTGCTCAAGCTCGGCAAGGATTACAATGCGCCCGAATACGAGCAGTTGTTGAACCAGATAACCGTGGCGGAACTATTCAATCTTGTTGAAAGCAGCGGCTACGCCACCGACGAAATAGTTTCCATAGGCAAGGCGCTCAACCGTGACCCCGATGGACCCAGCGGCCTTACCAACTTCTTCGGCGCGCTCACCACGGTAGACAACCAGTCTTGGACGGGATATTTTTCCGAAACGATCCTTGCTTCCACGTTCAACAAGGCGCTTGCCTTCCAGTTCGGCAGGGCGGTAGGGAATGAGGGCGCCACAACGGGCATCAGCGGCTGGTATGCCCCCGCGGCAAATACCCACAGGACGCCGTATTTCGGAAGATATTATGAGTATTTCAGTGAAGATGAAGTTCTCTCGGGCTATATGGCGGCTTATACCATACGGGGCGCCGCAAGCGCAAACCTTTACTGCTACATGAAACACTTTGCGCTTTCCGAAATGGGCGTAAATCCCCGCAAAACCAACGTGTGGGTCACCGAACAGGCGTTGCGCGAAACCTATCTCAGGGCGTTTGAAATTGCCGTCAAGGACGGCGGCGCGAATGCCGTTATGTCTGCGTTCAACCATATCGGCGGAACGTGGGCGGGAGGTAACAAGGCCCTTCTTACCGACATTCTCCGCACGGAGTGGGGCTTCCGCGGCACGGTAATCACCGACTGGTCGGAGGGCGAAGATTATATGTTGCCCAAACAGGGCATACGGGCGGGCAACGATTTATGGCTGAACCCCAACGACGGCGTGAGAAATCCGCTTGACAGAAACGATTCTGCCAACGTATATCTTGCACGCAACAGCGCACATGACGTTATTTATACGATCTGCAATACGTATTACCGTTATACGCAGTATGACCCCGCCGACGGCGAGTTTTCGGCAACAGTAGGTATCCGCCATGTGGACGCGGTATTCCCGTGGTGGATCCCCGTGCTTGTTGCCGTGGACGTGTTGATATTCGGCGTGGCGATATTCGAAATCGTATGGATACTGATCAAGGCGCGCAAAAATTATTTGAAGGCGAAGGCGGCCGCAGGCGGCGGCGATGGGGATGTTCCTCCGTCGGAATGATTCCGTAAACATGACGGGCCCGTCCGAAGGTTCTCACCTTCGGACGGGTTTTTTGTGTGGAATAAAAATTTTTGTCATTGCCGCCCGCCCCTCGGGGCGGGCAATTGCTTCCCGTTCTCGGCTCCCCCTCAAGGGGGAGCCGTCACGGAGTGGCTGAGGGGGCGGAAAAGCCGCGGCCATGAAGGCCGCGGCTTTTCCTGTATTTTTACAAAGGAGTTTGGCGGGTGGTCAGATTCTCTTATCCTCGCGGTAGTGCGTGTGGAGAACTTTATGCGCTTTCTCGCTGTTGGGAGCGCCGAAATATTCGTCATAGATCATTTTAATGACGGGCGTCTCGCCGGAGCGGCGGTATTCGTTCTTTTTGTCGCTCTTGTAGAGAGCCTCCGCGCGCAGGGATTTGAGATTCTGTGAGTTGCGGATACTGTCGGGCAGCGTGGGCTGGCCGCCGCCGTTTACACAGCCGCCGGGACATGCCATGATCTCGATGAAATCATAATGGAGGGTGCCGTTTTTCAGCCCTTCGATGATCTCCTTCGCGTTGGAAAGGCCGCTTGCGACCGCAACCCTGATCTTTTTCCCCGCAATCATATATGTCGCTTCCTTGATGGGGGAAGTGCCGCGGACTTCGGGGAAATCGATGACTTCGAAATCTCCGTCGAGGAGCTGTGCCGCAACGCGGAGCGCGGCTTCCATGACCCCGCCGCTTGCGCCGAAGATCGTGCCGCCGCCCGAGCAGGTGGCGAAGGGATTGTCGAATTCTTCTTCGGGAAGAGAGTTGAAGTCCAGCCCCGCCGTCTTGATCATACGGGCGAGTTCGCGGGTTGTGATTGCGTTGTCTACTTCGCCGTTCATTTCGGGACGGCCGTATTCATATTTCTTCGCCGTGCAGGGAATGACGGAGACGACGTAGAGATTCTTGGGATCGATGCCGTTCTTTTCGCAATAATACGTCTTGAGGAGGCCGCCGAACATTTCCTGCGGGGATTTGCAGGTGGAAAGGTGGGGGATCATCTCCGGATATTTCTGTTCCGCAAACTTGACCCAGCCGGGACAGCAACTCGTGAACATGGGCAACGTGCCGTTCGTCTGGATACGGTTGACGAGTTCTGCCGCTTCTTCCATGATGGTGAGGTCGGCCGTCACATTCATATTGAATACCCGTACATTGCCGAGACGCCTGATGGCCGCAACCATTTTTCCCTCGGCGTCGGTGCCGGCGGGATTGCCGAACGCCTCGCCGAGCGTGGCGCGGACGGAAGGAGCCGTGAAGAACACGACGTTCTTTTGGGGATCCGCCATGGCGTCCCAGATCTCATCAACGGTGGAGCGCTCCTTCAGGGCGCCGACGGGGCAGGCGACGACGCATTGGCCGCAACCGACGCAGACGGAGGACATGAGGTCCATCTCAAACGCGCTTCCCACGTGGGCGTTATATCCCCTGCCGATCGCGCCGATTGCGCCGACAGCCTGTTTGTTGCAGGCGGCCACGCAACGCATGCAGTTGATGCACTTATCCCTGTCGCGCACGACATAGGGCGCGGAACAGTCGATGGGGTGGCGGGTATCGTCGCTCTCGAAGTAATGGGGATCGCAGTTGTATTCGGCAGAGAGCCGCTGAAGTTCGCAGTTGCCCGCTCTTTCGCATGAAAGGCATTCCTTTTTGTGCTTGGACAGCATGAGTTCGAGGGTCATTTTACGGCTGTTCCGCACCTTTGCGGTGTTCGTCTGCACTTCCATGCCCTCGGAGACGGGATAGACGCAGGCGGCAACGAGGCCGCGGGCGCCCGTCGCTTCGACGAGGCACATACGGCAGGAACCCACGCAGTTGACGTCTTTGAGGTAACACAGGGTCGGGATGACGACGCCCGCAGTTCTCGCGGCGTCAAGCACGGTGGAGCCCTCGGGTACGGTTACGGGAATGTTATTGATTTTTAAATTGATCATGTTTGCCATATGTGGTCACCTCACTTTTTCTCAACTGCCTTGAATTTGCAGTTACTGCGGCAGACGCCGCATTTGATGCACTTTGCGGGGTCGATTCCGAAGGAAGCGAGCTTATGTCCGGGTGCGACGTAGTCCGTTCTCGAAATTGCCGAAACGGGGCAGTTCCGCGCGCAGAGGCCGCAACCGATGCACTTGTCTTTATCGATCGTAAAGTTCAGAAGCGCCTTGCAGACGCCCGCCGTGCAGTGATGATTCCTGATATGATCCTCGTATTCGTTTCTGAAGTGGTGAAGCGTGGAGAGGATGGGGTTGGGCGCCGATTGGCCGAGCGCGCAGAGGGAAGAGGACTTCATGTGCTCCGCGAGGGCCTCGATCTTCCCGATGTCGCTCTCTTCTCCCTTTCCTTCGGTGATCTTCGTGAGAAGGTCCAGAAGGCGCCTTGTACCGATGCGGCAGGGCGTGCATTTGCCGCAGGATTCGTCGGCCGTGAATTCGAGATAGAACTTGGAGATGTCCACCATGCAGGTGTCTTCATCGAGGACGATGAGGCCGCCCGAGCCCATCATGGAGCCGATGGCAACGAGATTGTCGAAGTCGATCGGGGTATCGATGAGGCTTGCGGGGATGCAGCCGCCCGAGGGCCCGCCTGTCTGGGCCGCCTTGAATTTTTTACCGTCCGGAATGCCGCCGCCGATCTCTTCGATGATTTCGCGGAGCGTCGTGCCCATGGGCACTTCCACGAGGCCCACGTTGGTGATCTTTCCGCCGAGCGCAAAGACCTTTGTGCCCTTCGATCTTTCGGTGCCGATTGAGGAATACCACTTCGCCCCTTTCATGATGATGGGGTTAATGTTTGCCCATGTCTCGACATTGTTCAGAATGGTGGGTTTGCCGAAGAGGCCCTTGACGGCGGGGAAGGGAGGACGGGGACGGGGTTCGCCGCGGTGGCCCTCGATGGAGGTCATGAGCGCGGTCTCTTCGCCGCAGACGAATGCGCCCGCGCCGAGGCGGATGCCGATGTCGAAATCGAAGCCGGACCCTAAAATATTTTTGCCGAGCAAGCCGTATTCATGCGCCTGCGCGATGGCAATTTCGAGACGGCGGACGGCGACGGGATATTCCGCGCGCACATAGATGTATCCCTGATGGGCCCCGATCGCGTAGCCCGCGATCGTCATCGCTTCGAGTACGCAGTGGGGGTCGCCCTCCAGAACGGAGCGGTCCATGAATGCGCCGGGGTCGCCCTCGTCGGCATTGCAACAGACATACTTGACTTCGCCCGGGGACGCCTTCGCAAAGGACCACTTTTTTCCCGTGGGGAAACCCGCGCCGCCGCGGCCGCGAAGGCCGGAGTCGAGCACTTCTTTGATGACGTCGTCGGGCGTCATCGTGGCAAGGACCTTTTCGAGGGCGGAATAGTCGCTCGCCGCAATGGCCTCCGTGATGTCTTCCGCCGCAATCACGCCGCAGTTGCGGAGCGCGATGCGCATTTGTTTTTTATAGAAAGGCGTCTCCGCAAAGGGAATGACGGAGCCGTCCGCCATGACGGTGCCCCGGTAGAGAAGCTCTTTGACGACTTCACCGCCCTTGATGAGGTGTTTCCTGACGACCGTCTCCACATGTTCGGGCGTCATCTGGGCATAGAAGGCGCCTTCGGGATAGACGATCATGATGGGGCCGAGGGCGCAGAGGCCGAAGCAACCCGTCTTGACGATGAGGACGTCGTCAATGCCCTCTTCCTTCATGGTCTTCTCGAGATGTTCGATGACCTGCATGGAGTGGGAGGAGGTGCATCCCGTGCCGCCGCAGACGAGGACCTGTTTCCTGTATCCCGTATGTCCGGCCATCTCTTCGGCCTGCTCCCTGACGAGGCGGCGGACGTCGATGAGTTCCTTTTTGCTTTGGCGGATCGCGTCTAATTCTTTCGCTGTCATTTGTTTGCCTCCTTGTAAGAGCCGAGGATCTCTTTGACTTTTCCGGGGGTAAGTTTGCCGTACACCTCGTCGCCGATCATCATGACGGGCGCAAGGCCGCAGGCGCCGACGCAACGGCAGCTGTCGATAGAGAAGAGTCCGTCTTCGGTGCATTCGCCGCACTTAATGCCGAGTTCCGTTTCGACTGCCTCGAGGATCTTGTCCGCCCCCTTTACATAGCAAGCCGTGCCGAGGCATACGCTGATGCGGTTCTTTCCCTTGGGATTGAGAGAAAATTGGGAATAGAAAGTGACGACGCCGTACACTTCCGAGAGAGATATACCCAAAGCCCCGGCGATCTTTTTCTGCACAGGCATAGGCAAATACCCGTAAATGCCCTGCGCTTCCTGAAGAATGTGCATGAGACATCCGGGCGTTGAGCGGGATGCTTCGATGACGGCATCAAGAGCTTTTTCCTGTTCCGCCGTTCCGCATTTCGCTTCACAGTGTTCCATACCAACCTCCTTAATTGTTACCTTTTCGGGCCCGTATTTTTGCATGATGCGGGCCTTAATTTTATTCATGCAGAGGTATTATAACATACACACGTTTATTTTTCAACCCGTTTTTGCTATTTGACAGAAATTGACGGAAAATTTATTCTTTTCCTGTTTTGGTGTTTTCCCGCCCGCCGTGTCCGTTTTTTGTTTTCCGTGCCCTTTTCTCTTTTATGAACCGGTATGTCCGGTTTCCGGCGGCGGCGGAAATGATGACGGCGTACCCGATGATACTTAAAAGCGTGGGAACCTGCGATAAGACGAGAAATCCGAGGAGCGCCGCGAAGAGAACCTGCGCATAGTCGAACACGGCGATCTCTTTGGCAGGCGCGCGGCGGTAGGCCGCAGTGATGAAAAACTGGCCCGCGGTGGCCGAGACGCCTGCGAGCAACAGATACAGCCACTGCATTCCCGACATCGGCACGTATCCCGCGATGAAAAAAGGCAGTGAGGCTACCGTGGAAAACGCAGAGAAGAAAAACACGGTCATGATGCCGCGCTCGCCCTTCATCCCCAAAATTCTCACGCATGTATAAGCAAATCCCGCGCAAGCCCCGCTCAGGATCCCGGAGAGGGCGGGGAGCGCCGTGAGGCCGGACATCGGCTGCGCAACGAGCGCGGCCCCCGCAAAGGCAATGAGTACGAAGACGACTTCGGCCGCCGCGGGTTTTTCTTTTAAGAGAACCGCCGAGAAGAGGATCGCAAAAAAGGGGGAGAGTTTATTTAAAATCGACGCATCGGAGATGGAATTCAGGTGGTCGATGGCGTAAAAGTTCAGGATAACGCCCAAAAAACCGGAAAGGGAGCGAAGAAAAAGCCACAGAAGGCTTTCCTTGCTCTTGATCCTGAATTTGTCTTTCCGGAACAATAAGATGAAGAAAACGGCCGCGGCGGTCAGGACGTTGCGGAAGAATACCTTCTGCATGACGGGAAGTTCGCCCGCGAGATTCACAAAGAGCCCCATGCAGGCGAAGCTCAGCGAAGCGCCGAGGATCAGGAGCACGCCGAGCCCCTTTTTTACGGCAATATGCATGGTATTATTATATGCATGATTTGTTATATGCGCATGTGCGGGGAAAGGCGGACGCCGGAGTGCGGGGGAGGGGCGCCTCCTCTTGCTTCCGGACTTCGCGGCGGCGGGAAAAAAGAATTTCCCGCAAAACTCTTTACACGGGAAAAAATTTGTTATATAATAATAAAAGAACAGAGGGAAAACCATGGAGATCGTTTTCGGAAATTGGAAATATATCTTCAAAAATCTTTGGTACGTGCTGCCGTTTGCGCTCGTGCCCGCGTTTTTGTTTGCCTTTTCCTTCGATTACGATGCCATCCGCCATGTCATGCACGCCTTTTATACGAACGGTTTGCATGACATGGACTTTTTTCATCTGTTCCGCGCCTTTTCCTTCGTCAGGGTAGACCATGTGTGGAGCGCTCTCGTTTCCGCGGCGGCGCTGATACTCGGCAGCATTTGCTTTACGCTGATGCTTATTTTCGTGGAAAAGCATATGCGTATCGGGAAGAGGACGCTCAGCGGGCTGAAACGGCAGTTCACATGGCTGATCCTTCCCGTGGTCTGCATGGCGGTCTTCTACCTCGCTCTGTACGAGCTCTTTGCGTTGATCGTCTCGTCCCTCCTGTTCGTGGTCTGCAGGCTCCCGTCGACGGCGTTTTTGTATGTGCTGTTTGTCGCCGTCATCGCGGTTTTCGCTTTCTTTCTCCTGTACGCCGTGACGCTGCTGTATCTCTTCCTGCCCTGCAAGCAAGTGACGGGATTCCGCACATATGATGCGTTTTTATACTCCTACCGCCTTATGGCAAGGGTGCGGGGAAGGCTTCTTCTTTCGCTCGCCCTCTCGGTGTCCGCGGGTTTTGTGATCCTCACGTCCGCTTCGCTTCTGCCGTTTTCCGCCTTCGTCGCGATCGCGTTTCTGCTCAGCGCCTTTTTCTTTATGAGTTTCGGGGTGCGGATGGAAACCGTCTACTTCAAGACGGATAAGCTGGACAGGGAAGATTTGCTTAAAAGTTATCGGGAGCTTTCGCTATGAGATTTCGCCACGCGATTTACATTACCTCGGAGAACTTTTCTTCCGTTTTCAAGTTGCTTTTGTACCGCATCTTTACGGCGGCGGTTTTCGGCAGTCTCGCCTACGTCATCCTCTCGCTCGGGCTCTCCGCCATTACGGGGAGCGCGGAGATGGCGGCCCTGAAAAATTTGGTTTCGACATTCATCGATGCCGTTTTTACGGGCCGTCCCGAGGTCCTGCAGGCCCTGCCCGCGCAGTTCAGAGACGCGCTTGCGGCGCTTGTGAACCTCATCGCGTTCAATACGCCCTCCATAATCGGTTGCGTTTTCGGGATTATCGGAATATATCTGCTCTCCCGTTTCATGAACGGGCTTGCAATTTATTCCATCGCGAACACCGTCAACGACAGGATGAGTACCTGTTCCAACACGAGTTTTTCCCAATCCTATTTCAAAAGCATCGGCAAGGCGGCGCTTTATCAATTGATCTATGTGCCGCTGTGTTTTGCATATGACGCGCTCATGCTCGCGTCGTGCTGGTTTTTCTTCTTCTATGCGCCGTCTTTCCTTCCTTCATGGGGATTCCTTACGGTGCTGATTGCCGTCTCTTTGGCCATCACCGCCATCGTCTGCCTTGAAGCGCTGAAGATGGCGCTTATCTGCTCGTGGATTCCCGCGGCGGTCGCCGACGGAGACAGTATCGCCCATGCCTTCCGCGCGAGCGTGAAGAAGGGAAAAGGATTCGGGGCGAGGTATGCCTCCTTTTTGGCGGCGGTTTACCTCATTCTCGGCGTCAACGTGCTTTTTGCGCTTGCGACGGTGGGGAGTGCGCTTTTCATCACGGTGCCCCTCAGCTACATCTTCCTTTTGGCCCTTCAGTTCGTCAACTATTATCTGGAAAGCGGAAAAAAGTATTTCATTACCAAGAACAACATTGCGGATGCGTCCGATATGCATCTGTAAAGCATAAAAAATTTGCGGGACGCCGCGGCGTCCCGCTTTTGCCGGGGAGGAATGGATGGACTATCGTCAAAATTATGAGAAGTGGGTGAACGATCCGCGTCTGCCCGAAGAGTGCAGGGAGAGCCTGCTCGCAATCGCGGATGATGAAAAAGAGAAGGAATACCGCTTCGGCGGGGAGCTCGAATTCGGCACGGCGGGCATGCGCGGCATAATAGGCTGCGGCATGAACATGATGAACTGCTTCACCGTTATGCGCGCGACGGAAGGACTCTCGCGGTATATCGGGACGCTTCCCGGGGATGCCCCGTCGCGCGGGGTCGTCATCTCGTACGATACGAGGAGAAACAGCAGGTTATTTGCCGAAAAAGCGGCATCCGTGCTCGCCAAAAACGGCATAAAGGTATATCTTTTCGACGATGTGCATCCCGTGCCCATGCTCTCTTATGCCGTGCGCTATCTCCATGCGGCCGCGGGGATCATGATCACGGCTTCCCACAATCCCAAGGAATATAACGGGTATAAAGTCTACGGCGGGGACGGTGCGCAGATGTCCCCGGAGGCGACGGCGATCGTCGTCGGATTCATCAATGAAATTACCGATTATTTCTCCGTTTCCGGCGACCCCGGAAGTCCGCTCATCGTTTCCGTTCCCAAAACGGTGGATGAAACGTACATTGCGGAACTTACAAAGCTCACCCTCTCCGGGGAGGCGGTTGCCCGTTGCGGGAAGGATGTAAAGCTCGTCTACACACCCGTGCACGGTTCGGGATATGTGCCGGTGATGACGATTCTGAAGAAACTCGGCATTCACGTGGCCGTCGTCGAAGAGCAGACGGTGCCGGACCCCGAATTTTCCACCGTCAGGGTCCCCAACCCCGAATATGAAGAGACGCTTTCGATGGGCATAGACCTTGCGAACCGGATCAATGCCGACGTCGTGTTCGGCACCGATCCCGATTCCGACCGTTTGGGCGTCGCCGTCAGGGACGGCAACGGCGTGTTTGCCGCGCTTTCGGGGAATCAGGTCGGTATTCTGCTTCTCGATTATATCCTGACGCGGCTCAAGGAAGAGAACGCCCTCCCTGCGAATGCCGCCGTCGTTAAGTCGTTTGTCTCGACGGGCATGGCCGGGGCGATCTGCGGGGAATTCGGCGTGGAACTCTTCGAGACGCCCGTCGGGTTCAAATTTATCGGGGAAAAGATCGAGGAATGGGAAAAGGACGGCTCGCATACCTTTGTGTTCGGCTTCGAAGAATCGTGCGGGTATCTCCGCGGCACCCACGCGCGGGACAAAGACGCCGTCGTCGCTTCCATGCTCTGCGCCGAAATGGTGTGCTACTATACCTCCATCGGCAAGACGGTATACGGGCGGTTGCGGGAAATTTATAAAAAATACGGCTTTGTGCTCGATAAGAATGTTTCCGTCCAATACGCGGGCCTCAATGCAATGCGGGAGATGAATGCCGTCGTCGACGCGCTGAAGACGGCAAAGGCGGAGTCGTTCGGCGGGCTTAAGGTTGAGGCCGTGCGTGACTATTCCGCGGGCGTGCGCACCGGTGCGGACGGGACGAAGAGCGCGCTTCATATCCCGGAGTGCAACTGCGTGTACTTCGAACTTGCGGGCGGGAGTTTTGTGTGCGTCCGCCCGAGCGGGACCGAGCCAAAACTCAAGATCTATTACAGTATCGGCGCCGCAGACGAGGCGGCGGCAACGGAAAAGATGAACGCGGTGAAGGCGGATGTGGAAGCCCTGCTTGCGTCGGTTAAGTGAGATTTTATTGTGCTGCCCGGGGGGACGTGAAAGACCTTCGGGCAGATTTTTCGTAATTGCGTCCCCGTACGGGATCGCGCCCGCGGCAATAAGAGTACGCGCGGTACGCCATGGCGGAAAAAGAATGCGTTGCGGGCGGGTCAGGCCGAAATAATTTTGCGTTTCTTCTTGACAAACGCCGTAAAACCTGTTAAAATGACACGTGTTATATAACTTACGTTATAAAAAGGGTTAAAATATGCCGAAAAAACGGAAAATCACAGAGGAAGCTGTGCTCGGGGCGGCAGCGGAGATCGTGCGCAAAGGCGGGACGGAGGCGCTCAACGCACGCTCGCTTGCGCAAATGCTGAACTGTTCCACCCAGCCCATTTATTCTCTCTTCCATAACATGGAGGGGGTATGGCGCGCGCTCATGGCGGAAGCAAGGGCGCAGTACAAAAAACACATCGACGCATTTTTGAAGGAGGGCGGGCGCAACGATTACGAGGCGTACGCCATGGGCTTCGTGCGCTTCGCGCGCGAGGAGCAGGGGCTTTTCCGCCTTTTGTTTTTGACGGGCAGGGGGACGCCCGATCCGTTTCTCGACGACATCGAATCGGAGATGATGACGCTCTATCATATGCCCGAGGAGACGGCCGCCGCTTTTCATTCGGATATGGCGGTGTTTGCATTCGGCCTTGCGGTGCTTGTGAACAAGCAGGCGGACGCGCTCACCGAAGAGCAAATCTCCGTGGCGTTCAAACGGCAGTTTCATGCGCTGTATGCCTATTATTTCCCGAACCGTGAAAGATTTTGGGAGAAGTGAGAACATGAAGCAAGCAGAATATCCCGCATGGGGGAGCATGCCGGCGCCGTCTTCGGCCCCTGCCTCTGTTTCGTTTCCGTGCGCGGCGGGAAAGGGCCAACTTTTCTCTTGACAAAATTCCGTATTTATTGTATATTGGAACACGGGCCTGTTTACGATGAAAATTAACGTCAAAAAGTTAAATGAAAAAGCAAAAATGCCCGCTTACACGTCTGAATTTGCGGCGGGGGCGGATTTGTATGCGCTCGGAGAGAGCAGTATCCCCGCGGGAGAGACGCGGTTTCTGCACACGGGCATTGCGGTGGAACTGCCGCGCGGGACGGTCGGGCTCGTGTACGCAAGGAGCGGGCTCGCCTCCAAACAGGACTTGGCTCCCGCCAATAAAGTCGGAGTTATCGACTGCGATTACCGCGGCGAGATCATCGTTGCCTTGCACAACCACGGCACGGCGACGCGCACCGTGAATGCGGGAGACCGCATTGCCCAGCTCGTCATCGCGCCCTACTATACGGCGGAATTTGCCGAAGCGGACACGCTGTCCGATACCGTGCGGGGCGAGGGCGGATTCGGGTCGACGGGGAAATAGGGATTTCCAATCGTCACCCTGCCCCGCCCGCACGTTCTTTCGCGGACTAAGGGCGGCACGAGCCCGTAGGGCGAAGTAGCTTGCCGAAGGGTCACCGCAGCATTAAAATGTCGTCACCCTGAGCTTGCCGAAGGGTCACCGCATAATAAGGTGATGGTTCGACTACGCTCACCATGACGTGATTTGAAACGACGGGCACTCTTTTTCTTGTCACCCTGAGCGCAGCCGAAGGGTCACCGCAGAAAAAAAATAAGGTGATGTTTCGGCTTCGCGGCTTCGCCGCTCCGCTCAACATGACGGATGTGATGTTTCGGCTTCGCGGCTTCGCCGCTCCGCTCAACATGACGGATTTTCCACAGTCCGGAATTTTAACACTTATCACGAAAAAAAGAGGTAATATACCCATGCGCATGCGGAGAAAACGGAATCTGGAGCCCAGAATGGAAGCGTGCGCGGACCTGCTCCTCGCCCGCGGCAAGCCCTGCCAAAATCTCAAAGAGGCGGCGGAAAATTACCGCACGCTCCTCGATTTTTGTGAAATTTTCGGCAACGATAATCCCGTGGAACTCGAGATCGGTTGCGGCAACGGCGGTTTTCTCCTTGAAAAGGCCAAGCGGGAGCCCTCGACGAACTTTCTCGCCGTGGAAATTTGCACCAACGTCATTCTCACGGCTTTGGAGCGGACGAAGGCGGCGGGACTTAAAAACATCCGCTTTTTGAACATTCCCGCGGAAATTCTGCAATGCTATATTCCCGCGCACAGTATCGGGGCCGTCTTTCTCAATTTTTCTACGCCGTTGCCCGAAAAGAGCCGCGAAAAACAGAGGCTGACCTCGCTCCGTTTTCTGAAAATTTACGACGCATTGCTCGAAAACGGCGGCCGTATCGTGCAAAAGACAGACAGCAAAGAGTTTTTCGAATATTCGCTTGCAAGATATGCGGAGGCCGGTTTCGCCGCAACGATAGTTTCCGAAAATCTGCACCGAAGCGTTTATGCAAAGGATAACATCGTCACGGAGTACGAGGCGAATTTCAGTTCCAAAGGTATGCCGATCTATATGGCCGTCGCGGTGCGGGCGGAAGAGCGCGGTATTTTTACGGCTGAAAAATAAGGATAAGTTAAGGGAGAAAAAAAGCATGTGGTATGAGATTTTATTCAGGACGCTCAGTATTATCAATTACGTCGTACTGATTTTGATCGCTTTGCCTGTCCTGATACAGGTTCTCTACATCGTGCTTAGTTTTTTGCCGAAGAAAAAGTATCCCGTAAGCGAAAAGAAGGGGCGTATCGCCTATCTTATTCCCGCGCATAATGAGGCAGACGTCATCGGGGGCACGGTAAAGGCCATTCTCGAGGGGCAGAAGTACCCGCGGGAAAAATTCAGCGTGTTCGTGGTTGCCCATAACTGCACGGACGATACGGCAAAAATTGCGAGGGAGGCGGGGGCAACCGTTCTCGAACTCAACGATCCCGATCCTTCCCACCGCATGGCGCTCTATCCTCTAAAACACGGAATCGCGCATATTTTAGCTCTCGAAGATCCTTATGACATCGTCATCCATCTCGACGCGGACAACCATATCAACGATGAATTCTCTTCGCTCATGAACGATGCCTACCAGTCGGGCGTGGATTTTGCCCGTCCTTACGAGGGTTCCCTGAACGGGACGCAGAACTTTTTTACCAAGGCAAGCGGAATATTGTATTCCTTCGATTCGCGCTTCGGCAGCCGCGTGCGGGAAAGGTTGCATCTTGCCGCGCATGTCAACGGCAGCGGGGCCATGATGTCCGTCAGGCTGCTCCGCAGGACGGGGGGCTATGACTGCGAAACGGCCTCGGACGATGCGGAATTCAATCTGAAGCGCATGTATGACGGATGTAAAGGGCATTTTGTGGAGGACGCCGTCGTCTATGAGGACATGCCGTCCTCGTTCCGCGATACGCTCGCACGCAACCGCCGTATGGGCAGCGGGGTGATGGACCTTTTCAAAAAGAACACCAAGCGTATGTTCCTTTCTTTCTTCCGCACAGGCGATTTTTCCTTTCTGGAAGTGTTTTTCCTATACATGCTGAATTTTATGAACGTGCTCATCGCCGTATGGATACCGCTGTATTATGTGTATCATTTCCTGTTTTGCGCGTTTGCGGGATACGGGGGATTGGAAGTTTCGATGTTCCCCCAAGAGTATTACCGTGGCATGATATTTACATATCTGATCGTTGCGGCGTGCATTCTCGTGGGGTTATTTGTTTTGTTCGGTTACATACAGGGCTTCATACTTGTGATGACGGACTACCGCAAGATCGGAGCAAAGAACAGGCGGGAACTTCTTTCCACCGTATTTATGTTCCCTTTCTTCCTCATTCTCTATGCCGTCACGTTGCTGGCGGGGGCTGTTTCCAAGCCCAAGGGATGGCAGAAGCCCAAGCGGAACTTACAGGATAAAGCGGAATAGATAAGGAAGGATTTTTATGGACAATTATGCGCTTATCATCGAACATCTTTCAAAGTCATACGGCGATGTGCAGGCCGTAAAGGACATTTCCTTCACCGTCAGGCAGGGGTCTCTCTTTGCTTTCCTCGGCGTGAACGGGGCGGGGAAATCCACCACGATCAACATGATCTGTTCCATTCTCAAAAAGGATGAAGGACGTATTCTCGTGAACGGGCACGATCTCGATGAAAAGCCGTTTGCGGTCAAGCGGGAAATCGGCGTCGTGTTTCAGACGAGCGTATTGGACAAGGAGCTCACCGTCAGGCAGAATCTTGAGATACGGACGTCCTTTTATTCCCTTTCGAAGGAAGAAAAAAAAGAGACGATTGAAAACATCGTGAGTCTTTTGGAACTCGGTCCCATTTTGAACAGACCCGTCAAGAATCTTTCGGGCGGGCAGATGCGGCGGGTGGATATTGCCCGCGCCATGGTGCACCGTCCGCGGCTTCTCATATTGGACGAGCCGACGACCGGTCTCGACCCCAAGACGCGTCTTGCCGTGTGGTCTCTCATCGATCATATCCGCACGGAGACGGGCATGACGGTCTTTCTGACCACCCACTATCTCGAGGAGGCGGAAAAGGCGCAGGACGTTGTTATCATGGACAAGGGGCAGATCATTGCGCACGGCACGCCTATCGAACTCAAAAATTTGTATTCGAGCGACAGGATCGTCTGCCACAGGGAATGCGAGCCGAAGTTCGAGGAGATTCTGAAAAGGGACGGCGTCAATTTCCGCTTCGACGGAGAGCGGAATGTATATGAACTCATGATCGAGAATACTGCGGAAGCAAAGGCTTTTCTGCAAAAATATGACGCTTATCTCACCGATATCGAGATTCTGAAGGGAAATATGGACGATGTTTTCCTCAACGTGACGGGGCAGAAGATCGCAGTGGACGGAGGACACAATGGCTAAACAGAAAACGCGCAATATCGATATATTCTTTCAACTGACGCGGCGCCACCTCATGGTATTTTTCAAGAACAAGGTACGCCTCATGTATACTTTGCTCGTCCCCATTATCATCTTCGCGGTATATCTGTTGTTTTTGCGGGACCTCGAACTCAGTATGGTAGAGAATATCCTCGCCGATGAAGCCATCAACATAACGGCGGCAACGGTCGGAAGGGCGAACTTTGAGGAACTTAACCGTCTCATCGGGACGCTTGTTGATTCGTGGATGCTCTCGGGCATCATCGGAATTTCCACGATTACGGTCGCGCTCCAGACCAACACGGTCATCGTGGAAGACAAGCAAAACGGCGTCAACCGCGATTTTGCCTCTTCGCCCATTCACAGGAACGTCCTCATCGCAAGTTATTTCTTCTATAACTTCCTTGTTTCCGCGCTCATATGTTTTATTTTTTGGGTGATCTGTCTCATCTTTCTGGCCTGCGCGGGCGAGTTTGTGCTTCCCTTCGGAAGTATCATGATGTCACTCATCGTCATGTTCTTTTCGACGGTCGCATCTACGCTTATGACCGTGTTTATCTGCTCTTTCGTCAAGACGGAAGGCACAATGATGTCGATCGTCGCGATCTTCTCAACGGCTGTCGGATTCCTCATCGGGGCTTATATGCCTCTCGGCATGCTGCCCGTCTGGGTACAATGGCTCTGCGCCTTCATTCCGGGAACATATTCCTGTTCCCTTCTCCGTTACGCTTTTATGGCCGTGCCGATGGAAAACCTGACCGCATTCGCCGGCAAAATCATCGGGGAAGCGGGGCTGGGCCCCGAAGTTCTCGATCAACTGACAAATGAGCTGTTTGCAAATTTCGGATACAATCTGAATTTCTTCGGGGTGGAAGTGAATCCGCAGTTTCAATCTCTCGCTTTGACGGCGTATATCCTGCTGTTTTTGGTGCTCAACATCGGTTTGGGCAGAAAAGTCGCCGAGGTGCTCGGCATCGGAAAAAAGAAAAAGAAGAAAAACGTGAAATAGGGGCCGTACGGGATGGCCAAAAGACGGGCGCGCCGCTCAAAGCGGCGCGTCTTTTTTATAAATTTTTATAAATACTTATTAAACGGGCGACAATAGGGGTATATAACAATGGAAAAAGGAGTCCGGAATGAAAAGAAAAACAGTTTGGGTGCCTCTTCTCTTTGCTTTGTTTGCTCTGCCGCTCGCAGGTTGCGGGGAGGCGGGAGAAGTCAGAAATTACACCGTGACCATGCTTGAGGCCGAAACGGCGGAAGATGTCCCGTTCGCCGAGGTTCTTGAAAAGATCCGCCCGTCCGTCGTAGACGTTACGTCCTATGCCGCGACGTACACGGGCGCGGGCAGCGGGGTTGTTATCGCGTCTTCGCCCGAAGACAATCAATATTTTATTATCACGAACCATCATGTTATCGACGGCGGGAGTTCGTTTGCGGTCGACGTTCTTTCCATTACCGATGAGGGCGAGACGACCGTATCCTATGATGCGGCGCTCATCGGCAGTTCCATGAAGCGCGACGTTGCCGTGCTTTCCGTCCGCCCGCCCGAGGGGACGGAACTTTCCGTGGCGGCCTTTATTTCGGACAGCGACGGCGTAAAGGTGGGAACCGAAGTATTCGCCATCGGTAATCCGCTCGGCATTCTGGGCGGCACGGTCACGCACGGCATTGTTTCCGCGACGAAGCGGGAAGTCAGCGTCGCCGAGATCGGCACGATGACCCTCTTGCAGACAGACGCTTCCATCAACGGCGGCAATTCGGGCGGCGGCCTGTTCGACACAAAAGGAAACCTCGTCGGGATCATCAATTCGGGCTATGACAGTTACAACGGCCAAAGCGTGGAGGGGCTGAACTTTGCCATTCCCGCCAACGACGCGAGGTATGCGGCGGAGTCTCTCATCGAAACGCACGCCGAGCAGGACGGCAAAATCGTCGAATACGGCTATGTCGGCGGCGACGCGCGGATGGACCTTTCCTTCTCAACGGCGGCGCTCTATACGAGCTCCGCGGCAACGGCGCGCGGGACCTATATCGTCGCATCCGTTTCAAGCACGGAAAGCCCGTTCTATGAGGCGTGGGGCGAAAATGCGAAAGCCGTCGTCTCCGTTACGGTGAACGGGACAAAGACGGACTTTTCCACGGATGAAAGCGGGTCCTATTCCATGGCCCAGCGCGCGGGCGGGATTATTGCGGGAGTCAAGGCGGGGGATGTTGTTACGATCGAATACAGGGATATTTTGACGCAGAGCATGGGCGGTCCTTTCGGCGGCCTGGGATTCGGCTATCAATATCTCGGCGGCGGGGCCGGCTCGGTCACCGTGACGGCAGAGCAGTATATCTATAAACCGTGACGGGAAAAAAGATAAAAGATAAAAAGAATCTGTGCCCGCCGAAATTCCCTTCGGGAATTTCGGCGGGCACAGTACGTTCCGGGAGGTTTTCCGCACGGTCACGCGAACAGCGCTTTGATTGCCTGCGTGACGTAAGAGACGGGAACGAGGTCGATTTTATCTTTGAATTTCTCACATAACTTCATGTTTTTTGAAGGAAGGACAACGCGTTGAAAGCCCATTTTGAGGCATTCGTTGACGCGCTTATCGGCAAAATTCACGCCGCGTACCTCTCCCGTCAGGCCGACCTCTCCGAATACCGCCGTGTATTTTTCGACGGGAATGCCCTTTTCCGCCGAGGCGAGAGCGGCGCAGATGGCAAGTCCGGAACTCGGTTCGTTTAAGCGGATCCCGCCCATCGCGTTGAGGTACACGTCTTGATTGCCGAGGGGAATGCCGCACCGCTTTTCGAGCACGGCGATGAGCACGATCAGGCGGTTGAGATCGACGCCGAGACTCATTCTGCGCGGAAGGCCGTACTGCGTCTTTGCCATAAGCGTCTGGATCTCCACCATCATACAGCGGTTGCCCGTCTCGCTCGGCGTGACGACCGCGCCCGCCGCAATGCCGCGGCTGTCGGAGAGGAAGAGCGGGGAATAGTCCGTGACGCCGAAGATGCCTTCGCCCGTCATTTCGAATACGCCCACTTCCTGCACGGAGCCGAAACGGTTTTTGACGGCGCGGAGAATCTTGAAATTTTCAAACCGTTCGCCCTCGAAATAGAGCACGGTATCCATGATATGTTCGAGGACTTTGGGCCCGGCAAGGGCGCCTTCTTTCGTGACGTGCCCGATGATAAAGAAGGTAATGCCGCGGCTCTTCGCGATGCGCATGAGTCTGGCCGCACATTCCCGCACCTGCCCGACACTGCCCGCGGAGGAGCTCAGGCTCTCCGTATACACCGCCTGAATGGAGTCGATAATGACGTATTCGGCTTCGCAAAAACTCTCTTCGGCGTTTTCCATGCACGTCTCGTTGAGGAGCAGAAGGTTGTCCGAATCGAGGTGAAGCCTCTCGCAGCGGAGCTTGACCTGACTGCAACTCTCTTCGGCGGAGAGATATAAAACCCTGTGCTCCTTGGCAAGCTGCGCCGCAACCTGCGTCAGGAGGGTGGATTTCCCCACGCCCGGATCTCCCCCCACGAGGACGAGCGAGCCCCTGACGATTCCGCCGCCGAGTACAATATCGAGTTCCTTGATGCCCGAGGAGACGCGTTCGTATTTTTCGAAGGTCACCGCGGAGAGGGGAACGGGGCGGGACACGGCGGGGCGCACGGATTTGTTTTTTGCGGGGGCGGCGGGAGAAACGGCCTCTTCGGCCATGGTATTGAAAGTCCCGCAGGCGGGACATCTGCCGAGCCACTTCGGGCTTGTATAGCCGCATTGGTTGCATACGAATTGGGTTGTCGGTTTGGGCATGGTATTTCTTTTTATCCTTTTCCGTATTTTTTGCGGATATTTTTAACGTGTTCCTTCGCGGAGATGCTTTGCGCCATGCAGTCCTTCAAAAGGCGGAGAGCACCGTCAAGTTCCCGCGCGCCCAGAACATTTTTGCAACCCCCGATCATGTCGCACATTTCTCGGGGCGAAAAGGTGATCTTGCTGTCGATAAACTGCGTGTTGCCTTCCGCAAAAACGACAACGGGATAGACTTTTTCGCATTTCGTGACGGAAGCGACTTTCTCCGCGTGCGCAATGCACTGTTTGGCGGGGGAATAAAATTCGTGGCGGATATTGCCTTTGCCGAGCACCTGCGTCCAGTTTTCCGCAACGTCGTCGCCGTAGATGTCGCCCGAACGGTTTTTCGTCTCGACGACGAAGATTCCGCGGCGGGAGAGAAGGATGTGGTCGATCTCGAAGGAAGCTTTCGTGCGCGGATTGCTCAAAACAACGTTGTTCAGCAATGTGTCGCCTTTTTGCATGCATTTTTTGAGAAGAGAGGCGATGAGGGCCTCGCCTTCTTTGCCCTTTTTGCGGCCCTTACGCCTTTTGGCGCTTTTCGCGAGGAACGCGGCCGCGGCGGCAAGCGCAATGGATCCCGCTATGGCGGTGAGAATGATGAGAATGATGCAGTAAGTCGGCATTTGTGCTCCTTGTATCATCGCGGGTGCCCGTTACGGCGGACCCGAAAAAACAGGCCTTGCGCCGGAGAGGCATTTACGGTTCGTTATCGGCGTTCCTTTTGCGGCCCGCATGACGGCGCCGGGCCCAACAGCACCATGGCGTACGCGGTGATGCCGCGGCCCTCGCCGATGTAGCCGAGTTTTTCGTTCGTGCCCGCCGCGATGCCGATATTTTCGCACCCGAGGGCGGCGGCGAGCTTTTTGCGCATTTCCCCGATGTAGGGGGAGAGGCGGGGCGTCTCACACAGGATGGAGACAGAGACATTCTGCACCCCGAAGCCCTTATTCCGCAACATAGCCGTTACTTTATTCAGCAAGGCCATGCTTGAAATACCGCTGTATTGCGGATCGGTATCGGGGAAAAGGCAGCCGATGTCCCGCTCGCCCGCGGCCGACAGCAGTGCGTCCATAAGCGCGTGGACGGGCACATCGCCGTCGCTGTGGGCCTCCAAAGCGCGGTTGGAGGGAATGACGGTGCCGCACAGGGTGATATAATTCAGGTTGAGGCGCGCAATACCGCGGTCAATCTCGTTCTGGTGCGCAAATGCATGGGTGTCCACACCGAAGCCGACACGTTCGGCAATGCAAAAATCCTGCGCATATGTAAGTTTTTTATTGCATCTATCACCCATGAAAAGGTGGGGACGGCCGATATATTTCGCGTAGATGCCGCTGTCGTCGGTGAAACTTGAAAGCGTGCCTTCCCGTTCCGCCTGACGGTAGGCGGAGAGGAGCTCGTCCCGTTTGAACCCCTGCGGCGTCTGCACGGTAAAGACGTCCCCGCGGCTCAAAGCCCCGTAGCCGTTTTTTACGCTGACAACGGTGTCCGTCACCGGGAGCGCGCACACGCCGCTGCCGTATTCACCGACGCAGGCGATGCAATTTCCGATAATCTCCTGCGTGACGAAGGGCCGTGCGGCGTCGTGAATGAGCACGGTGTCTCCCGCAGCCTCCCCGAGCGCACGGTACACGCTCTCCGCCCGCGTTGCGCCGCCGTTTACAAGCCTGACGTTTTCGTATTGCGAGAGAAGGGGAAGGATCCTTTCCGCGTCCTCTTCGCGGCAGACGACAAGCATTTCGTCTGCATATGGAGCGAAGACGGAGAGAGAATGGCAGAGAACGGGCATGCCGTTCAGTTCATGCAATATTTTGTTTTCGGGCAGATCCGCCCGTTTGCCGCTTCCCGCGGCGCAAAGAATCAATGTAACCATGGAATTCGCTCCTTAAAAGGCACCGTGCCGGAAAAGTCTTGCAAAAAGTTACGGGAGTATTTCATAAAGTTGTGCCGCCTCATCTTTTTTCACGCTCTCTCTGAGTCCGAGAACGCGGAATTTCAGAACGCCCGCCGGGAAGGCGAGTTCCACGACATCGCCGGCCTTCACGCGGCATGCGGGTTTGGCTTCTTTGCCGTTGACAAAAATTTTGCCCGCCGCGGCGGCGTCCCGCGCCGCCGTTCTGCGCTTTAAAATGCGCGATACCTTTAAAAATTTATCGATACGCATATGGCTCCTCCGGACTGCCGCGGACCGTCCGCACTTGAACGCTGCCGTTAAAACCGAAAAAACGCACTTTTTTTGTCGATTTTACGAAAAAGTTTTTTTCTGCGGCAAAAAGCGGTTGACATCTTTCGCTTCGCGGTCTATAATAACATACTGTATCATTATGTTCAAAATGCGTTTCTCTGCGCTTTTTGCATTCCGCGCCGCAGGGAAAGCAGTCCGCTTTCCCTTATATTATAGCGCGGAAACGTCTGCTTGTAAAGGGGAAAGAGGGCAAAATTTTCGGGCATTTTCGATTTTTATCGATGAAAAGATATACTCGGTAGATCGCCAAATGATAACATCATTATAAGGAGTTATTTGACGGATGAACTTACCAATCTACAAGTATGGCAAGGTGGAAAGAAGAAAATTCGGCAATATCAACGAAGTGATCGACATTCCCGACCTCGTCGAGATCCAGAAGGAGAGTTACAATACCTTCATCAACGAGGGCATTTCCGAGATCTTCGAAGATTATTCGCCCATTACCGACTTTTCCGACCACTTCGAGCTGTATTTCCTCTCGCACGAGTTCGGCAAGGCGTCGAAGTACGACGAGAAGGAATGCCGCAACCGCGATGCGACTTATGCCCTTCCCCTCCGCGTAAAGGTGCGCCTCGTCAACAAGGTGAAGGGGACCATTCTCGACCAAGATGTCTTTATGGGCGATTTTCCGCTCATGACCGAGAACGGATCCTTTATCATCAACGGTGCGGAGCGCGTCATTGTCTCCCAGCTCGTCCGTTCGCCCGGCGTCAACAACGATGAGGAGACGGACAAGACGGGCAAAAAGATTTACGACACGACGGTGATCCCCAACCGCGGTGCATGGCTCGAATTCAAGCAGGACCCCTCGGGCGTTCTATGGGTCAGCGTGGACAGGCGCAGAAAAGTTACCGCGACGGTGCTTCTCCGCACCCTCGGCTACGGCTCGAACCGCGCCCTCGAAGATCTCTTCGGCGGGGACAAGATGATCGCCGCCACCATTGCAAGGGACGAAAAGGAGAATACGCCTGTCCGTTCGGAATCGGAAGGCCTCACTGCCCTTTACAAAAAACTCCGCCCCGGCGAAGTCCCCACGGAGGAAGCCGTGCGCCAGTACCTCCACATGCTTTTCTTCGATCCGAGAAGATACGATGTGGTGAAGGTCGGAAGATATAAGTTCAACAAGAAACTCAATCTCGCATACCGCCTTCCCGGTTGCCGCGTTGCGGACGACGTCATCGATCCCGAGACGGGCGAATTGCTTGCGGCCAAGGGGCAGACGATCTCCGAAGAGCAGGCGCGCGTCATCCAGAACGCGGGTATCAACGAGATCTTCGTTTTGGTCAACGACCCCGTGGACGGCGAGATCCGTCACAAGATCATTGCAAACAACACGGTGGATTTCAGCGCCTTTTCCGATAAGGACCCCAAGCTGTTCGGGCTTTTAAATACCGTTTATTATCCCAACTTCAAATTTTCACGGCAACTCGCCGAAGCATGCGAAACTTCTTCGGTTGAGGAAGTGGCCGAGATGTTCAAAGATGAGATCAACAAAATCTACTTTACCAAGGAGACCGATCCCGAGGCCGACGAGAGGCAGGAAGAGAGAAAGAACCGCGAGAAGAGGAGAGAAAACCGCATTAAGTTCGTTTCGGCCTGCAAACTGTTCCATGAAATACTTGCGCGCACGCCCTGTGTGCAGGATCCCGTTGCGCCCGCGGACCTTGAAAAGCAGGACCTCATCGGCGGCCTTCTGACGGCCGAAGAGAAGAAGCTCATCAAGCCTCTCTGCGAAAAGCTCAACCACAAGTGTATCACGGTAGACGACATCGTCGCCGCCGTGTCCACCAACCTTGACCTCCGCTACGGCATCGGCACGATCGACGAGATCGACCACCTCGGCAACCGCCGCGTGCGTTCCGTCGGCGAGCTCCTGCAGAACCAGCTCCGTATCGGCATGTCGAGGCTGGAGAGGCTCATCAAGGAGCGTATGGCCACGGCAGACGCGCAGGAAGTCACTCCCTCGTCGCTCATCAACGTGCGGCCTATTTCGGCGGTCATCCGCGAATTCTTCGGCTCCTCGCAACTCTCGCAGTTCATGGACCAAACCAATCCCATCGCGGAGCTTACCCACAAGAGGAAGCTCTCCGCCCTCGGCCCCGGCGGCCTCAACCGCGACCGTGCGACGTTTGAAGTGCGTGACGTTCACCACTCCCATTACGGGCGCATGTGTCCGATCGAAACTCCCGAAGGCCAGAACATCGGCCTTATTTCCTCGCTCGCGACCTTCTCCAAGGTCAACGAGTTCGGATTTATCATGTCTCCCTACAGAAAATGCATCAGGACGGAAGTCGAGGACGAAGACGGGAACAAGATCGGGATCGTCCACGTCTCCGACAGGCAGGAAGACGTACATTTTTTGACGGCCGACGAGGAAGACAAGTACGTCGTCGCGCAGGCGAACGAACCCCTCGAGACGAAAGAATATTACGTCTATGAAAACGGCGTGAGGGTCAAAAAGCCCTTTAACGTCTTTGTCCATTCCCGCGTCGGTTGCCGCCATAAGGAGCTTATCACCGAGATGCCCAGCGACGCCATCGACTACATGGACGTCAGCCCGAAGCAGCTTGTTTCCGTTGCAACGGCGCTCATTCCCTTTCTTGAAAACGACGATACGAACCGTGCCCTCATGGGCTCGAACATGCAACGGCAGGCGGTGCCGCTCCTTACCACGGAGAGTTCCATCGTCGCCACCGGCATCGAAGCCGCGATCGCGCGGGATTCGGGCGTCATCGTGCGGGCGAAGGAAGCGGGCGTTGCCGTGGCCGTGTCTTCCGATAAGATCGTGATCCGCGAGGACAGCGGTTTCGAAACCGAGTATAAGTTAAAGAAGTTCGAGCGTTCCAACCAAGGGACATGCCTCAACCAACGGCCCATCATCTCCACGGGAGACAGGGTTGAAAAGGACGAGATCATCGCGGACGGCCCCTCGACGAAGAACGGCGAACTTGCTTTGGGCAAAAACATTCTCGTCGGCTTCATGGAATGGGAGGGCTATAATTACGAGGACGCGATCCTCATCTCCGAAAAGCTTGTGCAGGACGACGTATTCACCTCTATCCATATCGAGGAGTACGAGACGGAGGCGCGCGATACCAAGCTCGGGGAAGAGGAGATCACGAGAGACATTCCCAACGTCGGCGACGACGCTTTGAAGGATCTCGACGACGAAGGCATTGTCCGTATCGGCGCAGAGGTGACGAGCGGAGACATTCTCGTCGGCAAAGTCACCCCCAAGGGCGAGACGGAGCTCACGCCCGAGGAGAGGCTCCTGCGCGCAATCTTCGGCGAGAAGTCGAGGGAAGTCAGGGATACGTCTCTCCGCGTTCCCCACGGGGAGGGCGGCATCGTCGTGGATGTGCGCGTCTTTACCCGCGAAAACAGGGACGAACTTTCCCCCGGCGTCAATAAGCTTGTACGCGTTTATATCGCGCAGAAACGTAAGATACAGGTCGGCGACAAGATGGCGGGCCGCCACGGCAACAAGGGCGTCATTTCCCGCGTGCTTCCGCAGGCGGATATGCCCTTCCTTCCGGACGGCACCCCGCTGCAGATTCTCCTCAATCCTCTGGGCGTTCCTTCCCGTATGAATATCGGGCAGGTTTTGGAGGTCCACCTCGGCTATGTCTGCCGCCAGCTCGGATGGAAAATCGCGACGCCCGTCTTTGACGGCGCCACAGAGAAGGATATCGAACAGCTTTTCAAGGAGAACAACCTTTACAATCCCGAGGGGAAGGTCGACGGCAAATTTCAGGTTTACGACGGCAGAACGGGCGAACCTTTTGAGAACAGGGTAACGATCGGCATCATGTACATGATCAAGCTCATCCACCTTGTTGACGACAAGATCCACGCGCGCTCGATCGGCCCGTACAGTATGGTCACGCAGCAGCCGCTCGGCGGCAAGGCGCAATTCGGCGGCCAGCGCTTCGGCGAAATGGAAGTGTGGGCGCTCGAAGCCTACGGCGCGGCGCATATTTTGCAGGAAATCCTGACCGTCAAGTCCGATGATATTGTCGGACGCGTCAAGACGTATGAGAGTATCGTCAAGGGGAATAATATCTCCGAGCCCGGCATTCCCGAGGCATTCAAAGTTCTGCTCAAGGAACTTCAATCGCTTGCGCTCGACGTCAAAGTCCTCACGGAGACGGGCGAAGAGCTCATCATCCGCGAATTCGAGGACGAGGATACGGGCGAACCGCAGAAGAGCACCGCGCAGGAGGACGCCGAGGAGCTCGATTTCAGCCTGCCCGACGAGGACGAAGAGGACGATTCCGTCGGCTCCATCTTCGACGAACCCGGCGAGGACGAGGACTTTGTGTCCAAAGAAATCTTCAGGGGCGGCGAGGAAAGCGGAGAGGAAGACGACATGGACGACATAGACGAATCCGGTTTTTCCGATCTCTTCGGCGATGACGACAATGAAGACTAAACAGGGAGGAAGTGATTATTATGTACGAATTAAACGATTTTAACAGCATTCAGATCAGTATCGCGTCTCCCGAAAAAATAAGGGAATGGTCTTACGGCGAAGTCACAAAGCCCGAGACAATCAATTACAGGACCCAAAAACCCGAAAAGGACGGGCTCTTCTGCGAGAAGATTTTCGGACCGACAAAGGATTGGGAATGCCACTGCGGCAAATACAAGCGCATCCGTTATAAAGGTATCATCTGCGAAAAGTGCGGCGTCGAGGTCACGCGCGCAAAGGTAAGGCGGGAGAGAATGGGGCACATCGAACTTGCGGCGCCCGTCTCCCATATCTGGTACTTCCGCGGGATTCCCTCCAAAATAGGGTTACTCCTTGACATGAGTCCCAAGTCGCTGGAGGCTGTCATCTATTTTGCCAAGTATGTCGTTCTTGACCCCGGCAATACCGGGTTCGAATACAAGCAGGTCATCGAAGAGAAGGACCTTCGCGAGACCGAGGAGAAATTCGGCGACAGTTCCAAGACGGGCCTTAAAGTCGGTATCGGCGCCGAGGCGATCCGCGAACTCCTGCAGGCCGTCGATCTCGATAAAGAGAGCGAGGAATGCAAGAAGATCATCGACGAGAACGATTCGGGTCCCAAGCGCGTGAAGGCGATCAAGCGCATCGAGATCATCGAATCTTTCCGCAACAGCGGCAACCGTCCCGAATGGATGGTCCTGACGGTGCTTCCCGTCATTCCGCCCGATCTCCGTCCCATGGTCCAGCTCGACGGCGGCAGATTTGCCTCGTCCGACCTCAACGATCTTTACAGGAGGGTTATCAACAGAAACAACCGCCTGAAAAAGATGATCGAGATCGGCGCGCCCGAGATGATCATCCGCAACGAAAAGCGTATGCTGCAGGAGGCGGTGGACGCCCTCATCGACAACGGCAAGAAGGGCAAGCCCCTGACGGGGCCCTCAAGCAGGGAGCTTAAGTCTCTTTCGGCGCTTCTCCGCGGCAAACAGGGCCGTTTCCGCCAAAACCTTCTCGGGAAACGCGTGGACTATTCGGGGCGTTCGGTCATCGTCGTCGGTCCCGAACTGAAAATTTACCAATGTGGCCTTCCCAAGGAGATGGCCATCGAGCTCTTCAAGCCTTTCGTCATGAAACGGCTTGTGGAGACCAATAAATGCCACAACATCAAGAGCGCCAAACGCACCGTGGAAAAGGGCAAGGACTTCGTCTGGGATGTCCTCGAGGAGGTCATCAAGGAGCACCCCGTTCTCCTGAACCGTGCGCCCACCCTCCACAGGCTTTCCATTCAGGCGTTCGAACCTATCCTGATCGAGGGCAGGGCAATCAAAATTTCGCCGCTCGTTTGCGGCCCTTTCAACGCAGACTTCGACGGCGACCAGATGGCCGTCCACCTTCCTCTCTCCATCGAGGCGCAGGCGGAAGCAAGATTTTTAATGCTTTCCTCCAACAATATCCTGAAACTTGCGGACGGGAAATCGGTCATGAGTCCCACGCAGGATATGATCATCGGCGCATACTATCTTACCATTTTGCGGCGCGAGGAAGGGCAGAAGTACGATGATCTTTGCCGCCCCGCCGCCCACGGCGAACCCTATGTCCCTCCGGTTTACGCCTCCTTCGACGAGGCGATGATGAGTTATCAGCTCAAGGACGTTCACTGTCAGGATGAAATTTACGTCCGCCGCACGGTAGAACTTCCCGAGGGAAAATTCGAAGATCTTCCGCTTCCCTATGTGAAGGAATTTGCCCGCGACGGGATGGTGCCCAACAACGGCATCCGCGGCAGGGCCACGATGTACCGTGACGCAAAGACGGGCAAACTTATGGTGACGGGCGTCATCAAGACGACGGTCGGCCGTATCATCTACAATGACGGTATGCCGCAGGATCTTAACTTTGTTTCCCGCGAGAATCCCGAGGATTATCTGAAGCTGGAACTCTCCACCGAATTCATCGGCAATGCGAGGGCCATCGGCAAAAAGCACCTCTCCCGCATCGTCGAGGCGTGCTTCAAGACGGGCTATGCGCCCAAGGCCTCGGCCGTGCTCGACGCCATCAAGGAGAGGGGATACAAATATTCCACCCTTGCCGCACTGACGACTTCCGTCTTCGATATGAAAATCCCCGAAGAAAAGGAAGAGATTGTCGCCGACGCCGAATCACAGGTTGCTCTCATCGAAAAGAAATTCTCCCGCGGCCTTCTCCGTGAAAACGAGAGGTATGAGGCCGTCATCAAAGTCTGGGATAACGCGACGAACGACGTTGCGGAAATTTTGAAGAAGCAGGGCGAGACCGATAAGTTCAACCCTATCTGGATGATGGCGGATTCCGGCGCCCGCGGTTCCATCGACCAAATCAAACAGCTCTCCGGCATGCGCGGCCTCATGGTCAACCCGCAGGGCAAGAAGATCGAGGTTCCCGTCAAATCTTGCTTCCGAAACGGTCTCTCCGTTCTCGAATACTTTATCTCTTCGCACGGCGGCCGCAAGGGCCTTGCCGATACGGCGCTCAAGACGGCCGACTCGGGCTATCTTACCCGCCGTCTCGTCGACGTCGCGCAGGACGTCATCGTGCGCGAAGAGGATTGCTCCGTCGGCAAGAAGCCGCGCGGGACCCTTCTCAAACCCATTTACGGCGACAAGGGCAACCTCATCGAGGGCCTTGCGGACCGTCTAACGGGCAGATTCGTCGCCGAGGACGTCACCGACGACGGCGGCAATATCCTCGTCCCCATCAATGAGATGGTCTCCGAGGACATGGCGAAGAAGATCGCATCCATGCCTAAGTATGCGGAGAGGGGAGTGTATATCCGCTCCATCTTCACCTGCAATACCCGCTACGGCGTATGCGCGAAGTGTTACGGCAAAAACATGGCCACGACGCTTCCCGTGCAGGTCGGCGAGGCGGTAGGCGTCATCGCGGCGCAGTCCATCGGCGAGCCCGGCACCCAACTTACCATGCGTACGTTCCACACGGGCGGCATCGCCGCAACGGAGGATATTACGCAGGGTCTGCCCCGCGTTGAGGAGCTGTTCGAGGCGAGAAAACCCAAGGGCGTTGCAACGATATGCGAATTCTCCGGCGTCGTCACCGTGGATAATTCCGACAATCTTCAGCACGTTATCGTCTTCAACGACAAGACGGGCGAAAAGCTCAGGGATTACGAACTTCCCTTCAATGCGGTGCTCAAGGTGCAGACGGGGGACAAGGTAGAGCCGGGTACGCAGCTCAACGCCGGCTCCATCAACCCGCAGGATCTGATCCGCGTCAAGGGTCTCAAGGAAGTGCAGGACTATATTTTGGAGCAGGTGCAGGCCGTATACCGCTCACAGGGCGTTGAGATCAACGATAAGCATATCGAGATCATCGTCCGCCAGATGCTCCGCAAGGTCCGCGTCGAAAAGGCGGGCACCACGGATATGCTTCCCGGCCAACTCGTCGATACGTTCACATTTGAGGAGAAGAACGCCAAGACGATTGCCGAGGGCGGCGTTCCCGCCTCGGCAAAGAGGGTGCTCCTTTCCATCACGAAGGCTTCTCTCGCCACCGACAGCTTCCTCTCCGCCGCCTCCTTCCAGGAGACGTCGAGAGTGCTGACCGAGGCCGCTATCAGCACCAAGCGCGACCCGCTCATCGGGCTCAAAGAGAATGTCATCATCGGCAAACTCATTCCCGCGGGCACGGGCCTGAAGGATTACAAGAACATCTCCGTCTCCACGGCGGGCAGCTATCGCGATCTTGCCATCGAGGAGACCGCCGCCGCCGATGCGGATGCGGATGCGGATGCGGATGCGGATGCGAATGCGAATGCGAATGAAATGTAATACAATATAAATATAGTATAATAATGGAAAGATCCCTCTCTTCGGAGAGGGATTTTGATTGTCCGGAGGAAATGCTTTTCGACGGTATGGCAATGCGGCTGCCCATGGCGGCGGGCAAGCGTCTCCGCTCACGCGGAATCTCCCGGAAAAATTCAAAAAAAATTTTTTATTTTTTTCCAACAAATCCAAACGGCCGTGCGTTTTATAAGTGAAAAAACAAAAAAGGAGAAATTGAACATGAAAAAACTTCTTACCACTATTCTTGCAGGAACTCTGGCACTCTCTATCGGTGCGGTTGCCGCAGGCTGCGATTTCGGCGGCAGCAAGCCGGATAACAGCGGCAACGGTGAAAATGAGATGATGCAGACCGTAGAATCCATGTACGGTATCGGCGCGGTGACGACGGCAAAACTCCTCATGGAGACCAAGGCAGAGGCAAAAACGATTGCAGCCGTCCTCGCGGATGAAACGGCCCCGTCGGATCCCGACGCGCCTGTCGATCCCGATACACCCGCAACACCCGATACACCCGATACGCCCGATACGCCTGCAACGCCCGATACACCCGATACGCCCGATACGCCCGCAACGCCCGATACGCCCGTATTGCCCGATTACCAGCTTCCCGCGGAGGGAGACGCCTCTACGGATAAGGCGCAGGGCGAAGCCGAAACCTTCAACAAGTACTTTTCCATGCTCGAAGGTTTTCTTGAAAAGGGTGCAACATCGGTCTCCGCGGTTGCGAACGACTCCGAAGATCCCTTCCTTGCAGGTTACGCGATGAAACTCGTCATCCGTGGGAAGAACGAGCTCGGCGAAGACAATGTCCATGTCATGTATTACACCGAGACCAAACTTACGGACTTCAACGAACAGGCTCCCTATAACGACGACCGTGACGATGACGACGATTACGATGACGACCGTGACGACGACGACTACGACGATGACGACGATTACGACGATGACCGTGATGACGACCGTGACGACGGCCGCGATGACGACGGACTCAGAACCGCCGAAGCGTGGACGCTCGAGGGCGTGCTCGAAATGGGCACGGATGCGGACGGCGCCCCTTTGTATTACTACATGACGGGTTCCCGCCGCACCGAGACGGAGACCGAGGGCGGAGAGAACGAAGAAACGAGCGAACTTTTGATCCGCGCCTATGCCGACAAGGCGGACAAGAGCAATTATGTCATGATGAAGCACGAGACGAGCACGGAGACCGAGGGCAAAGAGAGCGAAAGCGAAAGCGAATATCTCTATACCGTCTATCAAAACGGCAGAATGGTGGAATCCACCTCTGTGGATTTCGAGACGGAGAATGCCGAGACGGAATATGAGTTCGAGTACACCAAAGACGGTGTGAGAAGCTATTATGAGATCAGTAAAATCGAGCGGAACGGCGAAACATGGCTCGAAGTTGAGTACAACATCGGCGGAGTGAGGGGCAGGTTCGTCATCATCCGCGACGCGGACGGGAACTTCGATTACAAATACACGCAAAATGCGTCCGATGACAGACATTTCAACCGCTATGACGATTGAGGCTTGACTTTACGGCAGAGGAGTGATACAATCAATATAACAAAAGCGGAGGAAGACTGTGTCACTCGACGAAAAAATACAACGGATCGCGGCAGGGGATATGGCGGCATTCGACGGCCTCTATGAGGAGACGAAAGGGACGGTGTATTACATCGCCCTTTCCGTCCTCAAAGATCCATCCCTTGCCGAGGACGTCATGCAGTCCTGCTATTTGAAGGTTTTCCGCTATGCGGGAAAGTATAAGCAGGGAACGAACGCGGCGGCATGGATCGGCAGGATCGCAAAGAACGAGGCGCTCGACGTCAGACGGAGGCGGCAAAGGGAACACTCTGTCGATGCGGGCGAGAACGAATACCTTTTTCCGTCCTACGGCATCGACGAGAGTTCCCACCTCATCGACATTGCGAAAAAGGTCTTAAAAGACGGAGAATTTGCCGTAGTCATGCTCGTTGCGGAGGGCTATAAACGGCGGGAAATCGCACATATGTTGCAGATTCCCGTTCCCACCGTCACATGGAGATACAATCAGGCGATAAAAAAACTCAAACACGCCGTAGAGAATTGAGGTGTCTCTTGAAAGAAGAAGATATTATCAAAACGCTCCGCGAGGAAGCGGAACGGAATATACCCGACGTGCGGGAAAAAGTATATGCGGCGGCACGGGAGACGCAGGACGCTCCCGCGGGCAGCGTGCTCGTGAAGCCGAAAAGAAAGAGGCTTCTTTGGGCGGCGCTCGCGCTCCTCGTCCTTCTCGCGGCCGTGACGCTCGCCGCCGTCCTCTGGAACGGGAATGCGGGCGCGGGTTCCTTTAAACTCGTCGTCAGTATCAATCCCTCCGTGGAATTTACGCTGGACGGCGGAGAGGTCTCCTCTACCCGTTCCCTCAATCAGGACGCCGCCGTGCTCTTAAAGGGCGAGGATTTTACGGGAAAAACCGCGGAGGAAGCCGTTTTGCACTTCGCGGAACTTGCCGACAGCAAACATCTCATCGGCACGGACGGAATCAGGCTGTATGCCGAGGGCCGCGACGGCGGCACGCTCGACCAAATCCGCATCAGCCTTTCCCGAAAGTATACGTATTCCGTTACCGACATGGACGAGGCCGCCTTTTCGCAACTCATGGCGGAATATAACAAGAGTGAGATGGGGGACTTCGAAAACTGGCTTGCGAGCGAATTCGACGGACAGCAGGAGCAGTTCCGACAGGAGATCGAGTCGCTTCTTGAAAGCTATGAAGCCGAGCTCAACGTTCTCGATACGGGCGACGCGGCCGCCGTGCAAAATTTCAACGTGAAATATCTGAAGCTTGGCGAGGATCTTACGTTTGAAGACGGCGACGAGACGAAGGCGGAACTTCTGGAGGAATTCCGCGAACTTGAAGGCGAATGGAGGCAGAGGCCGTCCCGCGTGCTCGACAAGCTCTTTAAGGAGTTTATCGATGAACTCGAGGACGTCTACGAAGACCGTTTCCAAACTCCCGGCCGCGACGATGAAGTTGACGATGATGAAGTTGACGATGATGAAATTGACGACGACGAAGTTGACGATGATGAAGTTGACGATGATGAAGTTGACGATGATGAAGTTGACGATGATGAAGTTGACGATGATGAAGCCGACGACGATTGAATGCGGGCCCCCTGCCGAGGGGGCTTTTTGTTGCCCGCTTTTCTTCCCGCGGTGACTTTGGGGCGTTTTTGCCCTCTATGCGGTACAAATGGACCCTCTGCGGGAGAGGAAAATCCCCTTCGCCGCAAAAACGCCATGCAGGCGCAGAATCTCAATACACCGTGCCGCCGTGGGCGTCGTGGGCGACAACGAGGGGAAAGGCTTCGATCTCCAGCCGGTATACGGCTTCACTCAGAAGGTCGGGAAAGGCGATAAGCTCCATGCGCTTTACGGCGTTTCCGTAGAATGCGCCTGCGCCGCCGATCGCCGCAAAATATACCGCACCGCATTCTTGCAGTGCCCTTCGCGTTTCCGCGTTCATTTCACCCTTTCCGATCATGCCGCCGAGGCCCGCCCGCAACATTTTCGGCGCGAAGACATTCATCCGCGCGGCCGTCGTCGGGCCGCAACTGCCGCAAGCCTTGCCTTCGGGCGCGGGACAGGGACCCGCAAAGTAGATGAATGCGCCTTTGGGGTCGAATGGAAGTTTTTCGCCCTTCTCCAAAAGTTCCGCAAAGCGTTTATGGGCGCAGTCGCGGGCCGTGTAGACGGCGCCCGAAAGCTCCGCACAGTCGCCCGCACGGAGAGATAAGATTTGTTGTTTGGAGAGGGGAAGGGATAACTGTTTCATAACGTCTCCTTTTCGCAGCGGATACAATGGCATTGGATATTGACGGCGACGGGCAACCCCGCAATGTGCGTGGGGGCGGCCTCGGCGCTTACGCCGAGCGCGGTCGTCCTTCCGTGAAAGCCCTGCGGACCGATGCCGAGCGCATTGATTTTCTCGAGCGCTTCCCGTTCGATCATGGCAATATCTTTGCGGCTGCTATGAACGCCGACGTCGCGGCAGAGCGCTTTTTTTGCGAGGAAAGCGCAACTGTCGAAGCACCCGCCGATGCCGACGCCGACATAGACGGGCGGGCAGGGGCGCGAGCCCGCTTCTTTTACCGTATTCACGATCGCGTTTACAATGCCTTCGCGGCCCTCGGCGGGGGTAAGCATATAGAGCTTGCTCATATTTTCGCTCCCGAAGCCCTTGGGGAGGAAGATTATTCCGATTTTATCCCCTTTGACGATCTCGACGTGGATGTGCGCGGGGGTGTTATCGCCCGTATTGCGGCGCGTGACAGGGTCGCAGATACTCTTGCGGAAAAAGGCATCGCGGTATGCTCTCCGCACGCCGCCGTCCACGGCTTCGGAGAGGAGAGGGCCCGAAAGGTGCACGTCTTGCCCGAGTTCGAGGAGGACGACGGCCATGCCCGTATCCTGACAGAGAGGCATGTGCTCCCTTTGGGCGATTTTTTCATTTTCGAGGATGGTATCGAGCGCAAATTTCGCGGCGCCCGTCTCCTCCGTTGCCGCATTCCGTAGGGCATTGCGGCAGTTTTCCGTAAGGCGGAGCCCCGCCCTTACGGCCATGCGGTAGACCGCATCCGAAATTTCCTGCGTATCGATGGTTCTCATGCCCTTATTATAGAAAGAAATTTGCAAAAATGCAAGATATTGCATGGACATTTCGGCAAAATCCTGCTATACTTGAGGCATGGAAGCACAGGAAAACGTCATCCGTCCCTTGCCGCAGAGGGAGGGCGGGATTGCATATTCGCTCGCCGCGCTCCTCTGCCTTTTCGTTTCGCTCATCCTTTCGGTGATTTTATCGGTTGCGGGCGCGGGGAAGGACATTTCGGGCGAGGATTGGTATAAGTATTTAACATATCTGTTGCCACAGATTGCGATTGCGGCGACATGCGTGGTATTTTTCCGCAGGACAAAGGAGCCCGTAAAGGAGTTTTACCGTCCCGCAAAATGGTATTATTTTTTCATTGCCGTATTGTTGCAGTTCGGATTGCTGTTCTCTTTGAACTTTTTAAACGGCTATTTCGTGGATTTTTTGGAGCTGTTCGGCTATAAGTCTTCGATGGAGAGTACAATTCCGACGCTTACGGGCTGGAATTTGCTCCCTGCGATCCTCGTTATCGGGCTTCTTCCTGCGATTTTTGAGGAGACGCTCTTCCGCGGCGCCGTTTTCGGCAGTATGCGGAAAAGCGGTTGGGGGACATGGAAGGCGGTTTTTATTTCGGGCGCACTGTTTAGTTTATTTCACGGAAATCCCGAACAGACGGTTTACCAGTTCCTCTGCGGCGCGGCGTTTGCGCTCCTTGCGCAACGCTCGGGAAGTATTCTGCCCGGCATTCTCGCGCACTTTCTGAACAACGCCGCCATTCTTACGCTCAACTCCTTCGGCGTCGGGACGGAGGCGCTGTCTTCTGCCGGTAAGGCCGCTCTCTGCATAGCGTCGGGCGCTTGTCTTTTGGGAACGCTTTTGTTCCTTTGTCTGGAGAAAAAGAACGTCAAGGGAAAACTGAACGGGGCGAAGATGTTTTTTCTGACCGCTTCGGTGGGCATACTTGTCTGTGCAATCGAGTGGATCGCCGTGTTCGCAGGAGGGTTTGCGGCATGATGAAGGTCAATCTCGTCTGCGTCGGGAATCTCAGAGAGTCCTATTGGCTGGACGCCTGTGCGGAGTATGAAAAACGCCTTTCGCGCTTTTGCAAACTGGAGATCGGGGAAGTTGCGGAGCGGCCCTCATTGAAGGAAGAGGCAGCCGGTATATTGAAGAGATTGCGGGGTTATGTGCTCGTTTCCGCCGTTGAAGGGCAGGAGCTGAGCTCGGAGGAGTTCGCTGCGGTCTTAAAAAAACTGCAGGACGGGGGGAGAGAGCTGACCTTCGTCATCGGTTCCTCCTGCGGCCTTTCGGATGAGGTAAAAAAAGCCGCCGACGGAAAAATATCCTTTTCAAGGATGACCTTTCCCCACCAAATGTTCCGCGTCATCCTTCTCGAACAGCTCTACCGCGCCTTTATGATGAACGCGGGCGCAGAATATCACAAATAGCATAAAATGGTGCGTGGGGATTTTTGAAGAAATTTCGGCATTTTTTGAGAGTTATCGCGGGGAAAAGGTGATTTACGGCTACAGCGAAGAGGGGCGGCCGCTCTATGCCGTCCGCGCGGGACACGGAGACGCGCTCGGTATTTCCCAGTACAGTATCCATGCGCGGGAGTGGGTCACCGCCCTTTTGGGCCTCGAACACATCCGCCGCGGCGTGCCGAAGGGGAGCGTATGGTTCCTGCTGTGTACGAATCCCGACGGCGTTCTGCTCGCGACGGAGGGCATTTCGAGCGTTGCAAAAGCGCGCCGTGCTTTTCTTCGGAAAATCAATGTATGCGGCGATTTTTCGCTCTGGAAAGCCAATGCGCGCGGGGTGGACCTCAACGTCAACTTTCCCGCGCGGTGGGGTACGGGGGAGAAAAACGTGTCCGCCCCCGCTCCCGGAAATTATGTGGGAATTTCGCCTCTTTGCGCCGCGGAGAGCCGTGCCCTTGCGGATTTTACCCTGAAAGTGAGGCCGCGCTTCACCGTGAGCTGGCACACCAAGGGGGAGGAGATCTATTGGCGGTTTCACCAACCCGTTTTTCGGGCGCTGCGGGACAAAAAGCTCGCGCTTATGCTGCAAAAAACGACGGGTTATCCCCTTGGCGCGGCGGCGGGGTCCGCCGGCGGCTACAAAGATTGGTGCATCGAAGCGCTGAAAATACCCGCGTTCACGGTGGAAGCGGGCAGAAACGATATTCCGCATCCGCTCGGACGGGATGCGCTTGCGGAAATCATCCGGAAAAATATCGACGCGGTGGCGCGTCTTACGGAAGGATTTTAAGTGGAAGAAAAGTTCATGCGCGAGGCGCTCCGCCTTGCGAAAAAAGCGAAGGAGCTCGGGGAAGTCCCCGTCGGCGCGGTGGTCGTTATGGACGGAAAGATCATCGGGAGGGGGTACAATCTCCGCACAGGACGTCAGATGGCGACGGCGCATGCGGAAATGCGGGCGATCGACAGGGCATGCAAAAAAATCGGCTCGTGGCGGCTCGAAGGGGCGGAGATCTACGTCACACTCGAGCCCTGCCCGATGTGTATGGGCGCGGTTTTAAACAGCCGTATCGACAGAGTGTATTTCGGCGCATATGAGCAAAAAGGAAGGAGCTTCACTGCGGAGCTCGCCTCCGCCAACCTTCTCAACCACACGGCGGAAGTGACGGGGGGCGTCATGGAGAAGGAGTGCTCGGAGATTCTGACGGGCTTTTTTTCCGAAATGCGGGCGCGGGAGAAGAAAAACGTGCGTTCCGATCCGTCATAAATGGCGCGGCTCTCCCGCGCTTTTTTTTTGCGCTTTTTTTGTGCGGATTTACGGGCGGGTTTGTATGTTACGTGCGGCGGGGAAGGGGGCTATTTTGTTTTCTGCGAAAAAAATGTTGAAAAAATAATTTTTTTTATCAAAAACGCTTGACAGGGGGGGGGGGGGGCGTGGTAGAATAACATTGCAAGTTCCCCCCCTCGGCCCCCGCAAGGGCGGGCGGGGCGGCATGCAAAACAATATTTATAAAAGGAGAAACGAATTATGGGAAAGTCACAAAAGCGCTTTCATCGTCTGGCATCGCTTTTCTGCGCTGCCGCACTCGTATTTTCCTGTGCGGCCATAAGCGCGTGCGGGAATAACGTCGAAAGCGGCAACACCGGAGCCGAAGGCGGCCAAACCGCGGGCGGCAGCTACCTCTACGGCACCACGGCGCCCGCCGAAGGGCTCGGGAAGGCGGGGGATTATTACCTCGATACCGAATCCCTCTCGGCGTACACCAAGACGGAGAGCGGCGAATGGGTAAAGACGGCGCTGTACAACGGCACGGGCACGCCCGGAGCAAACGCAGACGCGTTGAAGGACGCGGCAGACGGCGACCTCTATCTCGACACGGCGGGCGGCGTACTCTACCAAAAGGACGCGGACGGTTGGCACGACGTTCTGAAGGTGAAGGGCCGCGACGGCGTGGTATGGTTCTCGGGCGCAGAAGCTCCCGTGGCCGGTTCCGAAGCGCTCCAAGGCGCGATGGCGGGGGATTTCTACCTCCAAACCTCCGATTTCACCGTATGGCAGCTCGGCGCGGACGGGAAGACGTGGAACAAGCTCGGCTCGATCAAGGGCGCAGACGGCACAGACGGCAAACCCGGCGAAGACGGTGCGGAGGGACGGCTCGGGAGCCTGTGGTACTACGGCACCGAGGCGCCCGAAGACAAGCAGCCCACGGCCCGTGCGGGAGACTTCTACATGCGTACCCTTCCCCCCTATTCGCAGGAGGGCAAAGGCAAATACAACGGCTACAAGATTTATACCTATGAAGGAGAGGGCGAAGAGGGCTATTGGAAACAGATTATCGACAATTCCGCCTGCACCTTCCTCGGCGTGGCGCATGCATTCGGCGAGGACAACGTCTGCACCAACTGCGGCCTCGAAAACATGTTTGCAGACGAGAAATACCATCAGGAGGCGGACGGCAAATATACCATAACCGAATTCCCCGAGGACGTGGATGAACTTGTTATCCCTTATAAAATCGGCGACGATATAGTGGAGCTCAAGGGGCAGAAGAGTCTTGGCGGAAACAACAATTCCACGCTCAAATCGGTCGTGCTTGAAGAGGGCTTTACCGAGTTGCCGGATGGTAATGGCGTATTTTCGGGCTTTACGGCGCTTACTTCCGTCACGCTTCCCTCGACTCTGACGCTTATCGGCAATAACTCTTTCAGGGATTGCACGAGCTTGAAAAAGATCAACATTCCCGACGGCGTGACGAAAATCGGAAGGAGCGCATTCCGAAAGACTGGATTGGAAACGATCGATATTCCCGGCAGTGTGACCGAACTCGGAAGGGCGGCGTTTAGGGAGAGCGCACTTAAAAAAGTGAATTTTTCGGAGGGATTGACCACGATCGGCGAGGAAGTGTTTCGGATGACGAATCTCGAAAGCGTCGATATTCCGGACAGCGTCACGACGATCCAAAACTGCGCTTTCGGCGAATGCTTTGCCCTCGAAACCGTGAAGATAGGAAAGGGCCTCACAAAGATTGAGTACACACTTAGCGGCGGCACGCAACCTGCCGGTATCTTCTTCGGCGACGTACATCTTCACAGCGTCGAGTTCGGCGCAAAAATGCCGGAGGACAACACCACCACCCTTGACACCACCAATTACCATTACCCCAACGGCGTCTCTATGGGTGTTGTTTCCAATTCCACATTTTCGGAATGCATCCGTCTGGCGGAAGTCATCGTCCCCGAAGGGACGGAGCTCACCGCGGGGGACGCGGAGAAATACGGCGGCGTTGCGGCGCATGCCATCGAAGTCAAGAAGAGCGGGAGCGAAAGCCCGTCCGGCATCGAGCACGATGAAAACGGATTCGTTTTCTACACCGATAAGGATGGAAAGAAGTCCCTTATCGATTACATGGGCAAAGGCGGCTCCATTACTTTGCCCGAGGGCGAGCCCTATGCCATTCACGATTACGCGTTCTATAACAATAAGTATTATCATAATGACGAAAACGAAAAGTATTATGATGAGGTGATTACCGGCGTGAATTTCGGCAACACGGCAACGTCAATCGGCTCATATGCGTTTACGGGAACAGAACTTACCGAAAATCTTGAAATAGCGGGAGCAATCACCGAAATCGGCGCCCATGCCTTTGAAAACGGTATTACAGACCATTTTATTGAGGTCCACATAGGGAATGATGTGAAAAAGATCGGTGACTATGCGTTTTCGGGTTGTAACCGCCTTAGCTATATTTATATCGGCACTCCGTACTTTGATGTTTCCACAAAGGTCACCAGCACGCTTGAGGAAATCGGGACAGGAGCATTTAAAGGCTGTGCCGCTTTCGTTAATGGTGATATTAGAGTTTTCTTCAGAAACACTGCCGAAAGATGGAAAACATTGATCGAAGGTAAAAATGTTTTTGAAGGTATATCCGAAACACAACTTCTTTACGTATGTTCCACTGACTATAAATTGACGTATAAGAACGGCGAAGTGACAAAGGAGGAAAATTGGCACGATTATCCTTACTACTACGACTAAGCCGCTTTATACCGGCTGAAGATAACTTTTCATGGTATCCGGACGGTGAAGCGACAGAAGAGAAAGAGCGGTTTCATTCATGATCCGCGGATTGCGGGAAAATTATAAAGGCCTACACGCGGGGCGGCGTCGTGCTGCTTATCCTTTTCGGCGCGGCGTTGCTTTCTCCACACTGCAACAAAAGAGAGGGAAACCTCTCTTTTGTTGTATTTTGCCGCATAAAAAACCGCCACATATGTGACGGTTTTTTGATATTTACTTCAAAATCAGGCTCTTTCCCGTCATTTCCTTCGGAACGGGAAGGCCCATGACTTCCAGAAGGGTGGGGGCGAGATCGGCGAGAATGCCGTCCTTCCTCAATTTCACGTTCTTCAGCTCTTCCGAAATCAATACCACGGGTACGGGATTCGTCGTGTGGGCGGTGAAGGGAGAGCCGTCGGAATCGAGCATCTTGTCCGCATTTCCGTGGTCGGCGGTGAGAAGGGCGGCGCCGCCCATCGACAAAATTTTATCGACGACCTTTTTCACGCATTCGTCCACCGTGTGCACGGCCCTGACGGCCGCGGGAATGACGCCCGTGTGGCCGACCATGTCGCAGTTGGCAAAGTTCAGGATCATTGCGTCGTATTCTCCCGTGGATAGCTCGGCGATCGCCCTTTCGGCGACTTCGGGTGCGGACATTTCGGGCTGCAGGTCATAGGTGGCGACTTTCGGGGAGTTGATGAGCACGCGCACTTCGTTTTCGTTGGGCTTTTCCACGCCGCCGTTGAAGAAGAAGGTCACGTGCGCGTATTTTTCCGTCTCGGCGATGCGGAGCTGTTTTTTCCCCATCTTCGCGAGATATTCGCCCAAAGTATTGTTGAGCCTCTCTTTGGGGAACGCGATTTCCACGCCCTTGAATTCTGCGTCATAGACGGTGAAACAGACGTACACGGGGTGTAAAAAGCCCGTCTTTCTCTCAAAAGCGGTGCCCTTGGGGACGATGAATTTCTCTTGCGAAAATGCGCGGGTGATCTGCCTCGCCCTGTCCGGACGGAAGTTGAAGAAGATGATGCTGTCTCCCTCTTCCACAAGCGCGACGGGCTTGCCGTTCTCGCAGATATTGGTGGGGAGAACGAACTCGTCCGTCACGCCGCCCGCATAGCTCTCTTCGAGCGCCCTGACGGGATCTTCCGCGTGAATGCCCGTGCCGAGGGTAAGCATATCGTAAGATTTTTCCTCGCGGTCCCAGTTATTGTCGCGGTCCATGGAGTAGTAACGGCCCGAAAGGGAGGCCAGCTTGCCGTAGCCGAGTTCTTTCATATACCGGAGGAGCTCTTTCACGTATTCCACACCGGAGGTGGGGGAAACGTCCCTGCCGTCCATAAAGGCGTGGACGTAAGTTGCGGGTACGCCGCGCTCCTTCGCCATTTTAAGGAGGGCGAAGAGGTGGGTAATGTGGGAATGCACGCCGCCGTCGCTTAAAAGCCCCCATAAGTGCAATTTTTTTCCGTTTTCTTTGGCGGAATCCATGGCGTGAATGAGGGCGGGATTTTCGAAGAAATCGCCGTCTTGAACGGATTTTGTGATCTTCGTGAGATCCTGATAGACGATCCGCCCCGCGCCCATGTTGAGGTGGCCGACTTCGGAATTGCCCATCTGTCCTTCGGGAAGGCCGACGGAAAGCCCGCTTGCGCCGAGGGTTGCGGAGGGATAACGGTTTCTGTAAAAAGTCACATTTTTGCTGCCGTCCATGGAAATGGCGTTGCCCTCGTGCACGGGATTCAGCCCGTAGCCGTCCATAATGATAATTGCATAAGGTTTTTTCATGGTAAAGTCCTTTCCGGCGCAAAAAGAGGGCGCCGGAGTTTTATTTTTTCATCCGCTATTATATACCACGGCAGGATTTTTATCAAGCGAATTTTGTCAAAGGCCCGCAAATTCCGGGAGCGGCCGAAAGAATGGCACCGTTAAAAAATCGCTTGACAAATTCCGCAAAAAGATTACAATACGGTATGAGGATCGCTTTCAAAGAAAGCAAAGGAGAAAATTAAAATGTTACATGAAAAAATTGCCGTGATGCTGAACGAGCAGATCAACAAAGAGCTTTACTCCGCCTATCTCTATCTCGACTTCGCCAACTTCTATGCCGACGAGGGGTTGGACGGCTTCGCCCATTGGTATGAGGTGCAGGCGCAGGAGGAGCGCGACCACGCCTTCATGATCCGCCGCTATCTCATCGACAACGGTTACCGCGTCACTTTCGGCGCCATCGCAAAGCCCGACAAGGTTTTCAAAACTCATCTCGACCCCCTTACGGCAGGATACGAACACGAGCAGTACGTCACCTCGCTCATCACCGGTATTTATCATGAGGCGGCGGCACAGAAGGATTACCGCACGATGCAGTTTTTGGATTGGTTTATCAAGGAACAGGGCGAAGAGGAGACGAACGCCGGGGATATGATCAAAAAATACAAACTTTTCGGCGCGGACGCCAAGGGGCTGTACGCACTCAACCGGGAGCTTCTCGGCCGCGTCTACACGCCTTCGGCAACGGGCCCCGCGATGTGAAATCTGCAACTTATAGCACGGAATTCCGCCGGAAAGGCGGAATTTTTTATGTTTTTCATCTGCTTTGCGGCGGCTGGGGCGGCGCATGTTGTTTGAAGAAAACCGCGAAACCGGCTGCGGGAATCCGTGAAACGGGCCGAAAACGCTTGCAATATCCCGAAAGATATGGTATACTGAACGCGTCTGCAGCAGCAGAGAATCCACACCCGTCGGGCGCCGCTCGCCGTGTTCCGTAAATCTTTCATGCGGAATAGGAGCGGAACTGCCGCCCTGCGGGGAGGGAAAACGGAGGAATATTATGGCAGTTATCACCATGAAACAGCTTCTCGAAGCGGGCGTCCATTTCGGCCACCAGACGAGAAAGTGGAACCCCAAAATGGGCAAGTATATCTTCGCCGCCCGTCATGACATTCACATCATCGACCTCGAGAAGACGGCGGCCCTCATCGAAACGGCGTACGGTTTCATCGTCGAATCGGTGAAGGCGGGCAAAGACGTGCTCTTTGTGGGCACCAAAAAGCAGGCGCAGGACGCCATCAGGGAAGAGGCGGAACGTTGCGGCCAATTCTATGTCAACTCCCGCTGGCTGGGCGGCACGCTGACCAACTTCAAGACCATCCGCTCCCGTATCGACTATCTCGAGAAGCTCGAAAGAATGGAAGAAAGCGGCGAGTTCGACCTTCTGCCCAAGAAGGAAGTTCTCGGGCTCAAGAAAGAAATGGGAAAATTACAGGTGAATCTGGGCGGAATCAAGAACATGCGGAAGCTCCCCGGCGTGATGTTCGTCGTCGATCCCCACAATGAAGACATTGCCGTGGCCGAAGCGCGCAAACTTCACATCCCGATCGTCGCCATCACGGATACCAACTGCGATCCCGACCTTATCGACTATGTCATTCCCGGCAATGACGACGCGATCAGGGCCATCAAGCTCATTTCGTCCGTCATGGCCAATGCCGTCATCGAGGCGAAAGAGGGCGTTTCGTTCGAGATTACGGAGGAAGAACCCGCAACGGAAAATGCAGAGGCCGAGTTTATCGCGAATGCGGAGCCTCCCGCCGCCGCGGAATAATCCGTGAAAAAACATAAACCATGAAAGAGAGAAGGAGAAATTCAAAATGGCAGATATTTCCGCAAAGGACGTTATGAAGCTCCGCGAACAGACGGGCGCGGGCATGATGGATTGCAAAAAGGCGCTTACCGACGCCGAGGGCGACTTCGGGCGGGCGGCGGACATTCTCCGCGAACGCGGCATTGCCAAGGCGGCAAAGCGGGCGGGTAAAATCGCGGCCGAGGGGATCGTGTACGCGCTCGTCGAGGGGAAGACGGGGGTGCTCGTCGAAGTCAACTGCGAATCCGATTTTGTTGCAAACGGCGAGAAATTCCACGGGATTGCCGCGGCCGTTGCAGAGCAGATCATCAAAAACAGACCCGCCGACGTCGGGGCGCTCCTTGCGTGCAAGATGGGCGATGGCACCGTTGAAAGCTATGTCCAGCAGCAGACGGGCATTATCGGCGAGAAAGTCTCCGTCCGCCGCTTCACGGTGTACGAGACGGACGGTTTCCTTGAGACGTATATCCACATGGGCGGCACGATGGGCGTCATGCTCGATATCGGCGGTGCCGAAAACGGAACGACGAAGGAGCTTGCGCACAACCTTGCGCTCCACACCGCCTTTTCCAAACCTCCGTACCTGACGAAGGAAGAGGTGCCCCAAGAGGTCATCGAAAAGGAGAAGGCGATCATGATGCAGGAAGTCCTCAACGAGGGCAAGCCCGAAGCCATTGCAGAGAAAATCGTGCTCGGCAAGCTCAACAAGTTCTATGAAGAGAACTGCCTCCTTGAACAGAAGTTCGTAAAGGACGACAAGGTTACGGTAAAGCAACTCATTGCGCAGGCCGCCGTGCAGACGGGCGCACCCGTATCGCTGAAAAAGTTTGTGTTCTACGTCATGGGCGAAGGGCTCGAGAAGAAGAGCGAGGACCTGAGCGAAGAAGTCGCCAAGCAGGTTGAAGCCATGAAGAAATAATAAAACGGCAGTCTGTTTCGGTGGTTTACTACGCTCTTGCGCTGTTTTGGACGCAAGGGCGTATTTTTCGGATATGTTTCCGGGCGCCCGTGCCCTGTACGGAAAGAAGAGTGAGGCTTGAATCATGTATAAAAAAGTAGACACGTCGTTGAATTTTGCGGAACGGGAGAGAGAGATCGCCGCGTTCTGGAAGCAGAACGGCATTTTCGAAAAATCCATTCTGAAGAACGAGGGGAAGGAAGAATTTTCCTTCTTCGACGGGCCGCCCACGGCGAACGGAAAGCCGCACATCGGGCACGTTTTGACGCGCTCCGTAAAAGACGCCATTCCCCGCTACCAGACGATGAAGGGCAAGCACGTCCTTCGAAAGGCGGGATGGGATACGCACGGCCTTCCCGTGGAGCTGGAAGTGGAAAAGACGCTCGGCCTCGACGGCAAAAAGGAGATCGAGACCTATGGCATCGAGCCCTTCAACAAGAAATGCAAGGAATCCGTCTGGACCTATCAGAACCTTTGGGAAAAGATGTCCGACGCCGTCGGCTATTGGGTGGATATGGAACATCCGTATGTTACCTATCACGACGATTACATCGAATCCGTATGGTGGGCCCTGAAGGAGATCCACAAGAAAGGGCTTCTCTACCGGGGGCACAAGATCGTGCCCTATTGCCCCCGCTGCGGCACGGCGCTCTCTTCCCATGAAGTCGCGCAGGGCTATAAGGACGTCAGGGAAATTTCCGCCGTCGTCCGCTTTAAGGTCAGGGGCAGGGAAAACACCTATATTCTCGCATGGACGACGACGCCGTGGACGCTTCCTTCGAACGTCGCGCTGTGCATGAATCCCGGTGAGGATTATGCGGAAATCGCCGCGGATGGGGCGCACTATATCCTTGCCGAGGCCCTTATACCGGAATTCTTTGAAAATTACACCGTCACGGAGCGCAGAAAGGGGAAGGAGTATGAGGGCATGGAATACGAGCCGCTTTTCCCGTGGTCCCTCGGCACGTTCGGCGAGAAGGCGTTTTACGTCGTCTGCGATCCGTATGTCACGCTGACCGACGGTACGGGCGTCGTGCACATTGCGCCCGCGTTCGGCGAGGATGACTATAAAGTCGGCAAAAAATATCATCTGCCCGTCGTCCAGCTTGTGAATGAACGCGGCTGTTTCGACGGGCGCTGTCCCGGACTCGACGGCCTGTTTGCCAAGAAGGCCGATAAGGTTATTCTGGACATGCTCGCCGAGGCGGGCCTCCTCTTCAAAAAAATTCCCTTCGAGCACAGCTATCCGCATTGCTGGCGGTGCGATACGCCCCTTTTGTACTACGCCCGCAAGAGTTGGTTCATACGGGTCACGGAGGTAAAGGACGAGCTCATTGCCGCCAACCGCTCCGTGAATTGGATGCCGGAGAGTATCAAAGAGGGCAGGATGGGGAATTTCCTCGAGAACGTCATCGATTGGGGCATTTCGCGGGACCGCTATTGGGGAACTCCGCTTCCCGTTTGGGTCTGCGAATCTTGCGGCGGAATCGAAGTCATCGGTTCGAAGCGGGAACTACATGAAAAGACGGGTGCGCCGCTTGATACCGAGCTCCACCGCCCCTATGTAGATAAATTTTTCTGCAAATGCCCGCAGTGCGGCGGAAAAATGGCGCGCACGCCCGAGGTTCTGGACTGTTGGTTCGATTCGGGCTCCATGCCCTTTGCGCAGTACCATTATCCCTTCGAAAACAAGGAACTGTTCGAAAAGACCTTCCCCGCGGATTTCATTTCCGAGGCCGTAGATCAGACGCGCGGCTGGTTCTATGTGCTTTTGGTCATCTCGACCATTCTCTTCGGGCGCGCGCCCTTCAAAAACTGCATAAGCCTCGGGCTCGTTGCCGATAAGAACGGCGTCAAAATGAGCAAACACAAGGGCAACGTCGTCGACCCGTGGACCGTTCTGAATAAACAGGGTGCAGACGCCGTGCGGTGGTATTTCTATACGAACAGCGCGCCGTGGATCCCTTCGCGGTTCTCCGAGGAAGCCGTTTCCGAGGTACAGCGCAAGTTTCAGGGGACGCTCTGGAATACGTACGCCTTCTTCTGCCTGTATGCCGGAATCGACGGCTACGACCCAAGCAAGTACGAACTGAAAACGTGCAAACTTTCCCTCATGGACAGGTGGGCGCTCTCGGGGCTCAATTCCCTCGTCGGGAAAACGGACAGGCTCCTCTCGGCGTACAATATTACGGACAGCGCGCGCGCCATTCAGGAATATGTGGACGAACTTTCAAATTGGTATGTCCGCAGAGGGCGTGACCGCTATTGGGGCAATTCCATGACGGAAGATAAGGCGGCGGCATACACCACGCTGTACCATATCCTCGTGACGCTTGCAAAACTGCTCGCGCCGTACACGCCCTTCATGGCGGAGATGATCTACCGCAATCTGGTACCCGCCTTTTATCCCGATGCCCCGCAGTCCGTGCATCTGTGCGATTTTCCCGAAGAGGACGCGGATTGGGAAAACCCCGTACTCGAAGAGGGGATGGCCGAAGTGCTCGCAATCGTCGAACTCGGCAGGAGCGCGAGGAACGCGGGCGGGATCAAGAACCGCCAGCCGCTCTCCGAAATGATTGTCGCAAGCGAGAAGCCGCTCGGGCTCGGCAGCGAACTCGAGACCGTCGTTTTGGACGAGCTGAATGTGAAAAAGTTTGTCATGGCAGACGGCGCGGACGGGCTCATCCGCTATACGCTGAAGCCGCAGCTGCGCACGCTCGGCCCGAAGTACGGCAAAAAACTGAAAGAAATCGGCGAATTTTTGAAGACGTGCGACGCGCAGTCCGTCGTTGCGGCCGTAAAGGGGGGCGGAACGTATACCGTTGACCTCGGCGGCGAAGTTGTTCTGACGGAGGAAGACCTGCAGATCTTTACCGAACCTGCGGCGGGGTATGCCGTTGCGCAGGATAGGGGCATTACCGTTGCGCTTAAGACGGAACTTTCCGAAAGCCTGCTCTTCGAGGGGTGCGAGAGGGAGCTCGTCTCCAAAATCCAGACGATGCGCAAGGAAGCGGGATTCGAGGTGACCGACCGCATCGCCGTCTACTACTCGGCCGAAGGGCGTGCGCAAAGGGCGTTGGAGAGGGGCGCCTTTGCGGGCGACGTGCTCGCCGTGAAGATTGCCCCGCACTGCGGCGAGGACGGCTATACCGCGGAACAGGACATCAATGGCGACAAAGTGACGCTCACCCTCGTGAAGACAGTGTGAAGGCGGTCCGCCGAAAAGAAAAAATCCGTAGAAAAAACATAAAAAAGGGCGCGGCTCTCCCGCGCTTTTTTTGCGCTTTTTTTTGTGCGGATTTACGGGCGGGTTTGTATGTTACGTGCGGCGGGGGAAGGGGGCTATTTTGTTTTCTGCGAAAAAAATGTTGAAAAAATAATTTTTTTTATCAAAAACGCTTGACAGGGGGGGGGGGGGGCGTGGTAGAATAACATTGCAAGTTCCCCCCCTCGGCCCCCGCAAGGGCGGGCGGGGCGGCATGCAAAACAATATTTATAAAAGGAGAAACGAATTATGGGAAAGTCACAAAAGCGCTTTCATCGTCTGGCATCGCTTTTCTGCGCTGCCGCACTCGTATTTTCCTGTGCGGCCATAAGCGCGTGCGGGAATAACGTCGAAAGCGGCAACACCGGAGCCGAAGGCGGCCAAACCGCGGGCGGCAGCTACCTCTACGGCACCACGGCGCCCGCCGAAGGGCTCGGGAAGGCGGGGGATTATTACCTCGATACCGAATCCCTCTCGGCGTACACCAAGACGGAGAGCGGCGAATGGGTAAAGACGGCGCTGTACAACGGCACGGGCACGCCCGGAGCAAACGCAGACGCGTTGAAGGACGCGGCAGACGGCGACCTCTATCTCGACACGGCGGGCGGCGTACTCTACCAAAAGGACGCGGACGGTTGGCACGACGTTCTGAAGGTGAAGGGCCGCGACGGCGTGGTATGGTTCTCGGGCGCAGAAGCTCCCGTGGCCGGTTCCGAAGCGCTCCAAGGCGCGATGGCGGGGGATTTCTACCTCCAAACCTCCGATTTCACCGTATGGCAGCTCGGCGCGGACGGGAAGACGTGGAACAAGCTCGGCTCGATCAAGGGCGCAGACGGCACAGACGGCAAACCCGGCGAAGACGGTGCGGAGGGACGGCTCGGGAGCCTGTGGTACTACGGCACCGAGGCGCCCGAAGACAAGCAGCCCACGGCCCGTGCGGGAGACTTCTACATGCGTACCCTTCCCCCCTATTCGCAGGAGGGCAAAGGCAAATACAACGGCTACAAGATTTATACCTATGAAGGAGAGGGCGAAGAGGGCTATTGGAAACAGATTATCGACAATTCCGCCTGCACCTTCCTCGGCGTGGCGCATGCATTCGGCGAGGACAACGTCTGCACCAACTGCGGCCTCGAAAACATGTTTGCAGACGAGAAATACCATCAGGAGGCGGACGGCAAATATACCATAACCGAATTCCCCGAGGACGTGGATGAACTTATTATCCCGCACGAGATTGACGGCGAGGAAGTTGTGCTCAAGGGGCCGAATAGTTTTAAAAAAGACCGCAATACCACGCTCAAATCGGTCGTGCTCGAAGAGGGCTTTACCCAATTGCCGAAGAATACTTACGGTGCATTTTCGGGCTGTACGGCGCTTGTCTCCGTCACACTCCCCTCGACTCTGACGCTTATCGGCAATAACTCTTTCAAGGATTGCACGAGCTTGAAAAAGATCAACATTCCCGACAGCGTGACGGAAATCGGAGGGAGTGCATTCGAAAATACGGGACTGGAGACGATCACCATTCCCGCCGGTGTGACCACATTCGGCGGCGGAGTGTTCTTGAACAGCAAGCTTCTTGAAAGCGTGAATCTTTCGGAAGGATTGACCACGATCGGCCATGAAATGTTTGAGGGGACGAATCTCAGGCACGTCGAAATTCCGGACAGTGTCACGGAGATCGGAGACTGTGCTTTCCGTTACTGCGGTTCCCTTGAGAGCGTGAAACTCGGAGACAAGCTTGAAAAAATCGGCGGCAAAGAAATGGCGAACCCCGGCGGCGCCTTTTATGATTGCCCCAATCTTCTCAGCGTCGAGTTCGGCGCAAAAATGCCGACGACGGTCGATGAAGATACATTTGGATTGTGCTATCGGTTGGCGGAAGTCATCGTCCCCGAAGGGACGGAGCTCACCGCGGGGAACACGGAGCAATACGGCGGCGTTGCGGCGCATGCCATCGAAGTCAAGAAGAGCGGGAGCCAGACCGGCATCGAGCACGATGAAAACGGATTTGTTTTCTACACCGATAGCAAGGAAGAGAAGAACAAGTACCTTATCGATTACGTGGGCGAAGGCGGCGCCATTACTTTGCCCGACGGCGACACACCCTATGCCATTCACGATTACGCGTTCTATAACAATAAGATAATTACCGACGTGAATTTCGGCAACACGGCAACGTCGATCGGCTCATATGCGTTTACGGAAACAGCACTCGGCGACAGCTATAACTACACCATTGAAATAGCGGGAGCAATCACCGAAATCGGCGCCCATGCCTTTGAAAAAGCCTTTGAAAGCTCTCAAACACACGCCGTTAAGGTCCACATAGGGAGTGGTGTGACGAAGATCGGCGACTATGCGTTTTTGGGTGATAAAGGCATTTATCAAATGTATATCGGCACTCCGTCCATAGATGTGAATTCATGCAAAGAGGAAACCACCGCGCTTAATGAAATGGGGCAAGGAGTATTTAAGGATTGTAATCTCACGGGCGGAACCAATATTCTTGTCTTCGGAGGACCTGCCGAAAGATGGAAAACATTGATCGAAGGTAAAAATGTTTTTGAAGGTATATCCGAAAAATCGCCCGTTATGGTATTTTGCAGTGACGGTATTAAATTGGAGTATCTGAACGGCGCATATAGCGATCAGCATTATTGGTATTAACATTCCATGATCCGCGGACTGCGGGAAAATTATAAAGGCCTATACTCGGGGCGGCGTCGTGCTGCTTATCCTTTTCGGCGCGGCGTTGCTTTCTCCACACTGCAACAAAAGAGAGGGAAACCTCTCTTTTGTTGTATTTTTTTTCTATGTGTATTATTTTGCGTTGTATTCGTTCAGCAGTTCTGTAACGAGATACTCATCGCTCATGCAATGCATATCCGAAACGCCCTCGCTGATGAGTTTGTAGGTTTCCGATTTATAGAAAAAATCCAGAGCCGCGTCATAACCGATACCGAGCTTCTTTGCGAACAGCTCTATAAGGCGCGGGTACTTCTTATGCAGGAGATTGGGATTGGCGTTCATAGTTTCACGCTCCTTATGAATTTGAGAAGCTTTATCGCTTTTTCCGTCCGCAAGCAAACCTGCAAATTCGGTTTTTCGTACCGAAGGCGCTTGATGGCTTCCATTTTGTCGATGAGTCCGTCAAAGAAAAGCTCGACGGTATTGAACACCTTGTCGTTTGCCACGCCGCCGATAACTGCATCGTAATCCGATGCATCCTGTTCCCTTCGGCAAAGCAGGATGAAATCCAGCCACTTCTCCGAATAGGTATCGAACTTCAAAACCTTTAATTCGGCAGAATTCTCGTCAAACTCGTACTCGGTTATAACGCCGCTATTGCCGCGCCTGATGAACTTGCCGCACCATTTTTCGGCTTGCCCGTAAATCGGCGTAGTATAAAAGCCGCGTCCGAAATCGACGTTCGGTCTGCCGTGTTGCAGGTCGGGATGTTTTATTTCGATGTATGAGCCGTGATAGAGAATCATATTTTTACACCCCTTTCTTTCATTACTTCGAGAATGTCCGCAACGATATATTCCTTGCTCTGCGTGTGCAAAACCTCGTATTCGGGAACGATGTATCCGTGCAGGATATCGCTATCTGCCGTGAAAGCGCGATATACCTTTTCCGCATCGACGCCTAAGACGAGCGCAACGTTCTCAATGCAAAAAACCGCAAATTCAAGTTCTTTTGCGTTTTCGATATTTTCTGCCTTGATCATTTTGCGCCCTCTTCATCGTTATCGCTTTTAGTATATCATATTTTACGGCAAATTGCAATATAAAACATAAGGCAAAAGCGCTCCTTCCGTTGCGTGACGGTGTGATGGTCCGCGAAATGTGCGGAAAGAAAAACGTTGTCTGCCTCAGGCGGTGAAAAATGCTTGCAATTCCGTGTATGGCAATGTATAATATATCGGATCGAGAAATCAGACTTTCGGAGTAACAATGGAAAAGGAATTCAGGAAGGAGAGCGATTCGGTCGGAGAACTCTCCCTTGACAGCGGCGCATATTACGGGATTCAGACTCTTCGCGCCAAGGAAAATTTCGAAATCACGGGCACAAGGATTACCTTTGCCTTCGTGCGCAACATCGTCTTGATAAAGAAGGCGGCGGCCGTCGTCAATAAGGCCTATAAGCTTTTGGATGAAACCAAGGCGGACGCCATCATACATGCCTGCGACGAGATCCTTCACGGCAAGCACAGGCGGGATTTCATCGTGGACGCCGTGCAGGGCGGCGCCGGGACCTCGGCAAACATGAACGTCAATGAGGTCATTGCCAATATCGCCATAGAGTATTTGGGCGGCAAGAAAGGGGACTATTCCATAATCAGCCCCAACGACGACGTCAACATGGAGCAGTCTACCAACGACGTCATTCCCACCGCCGGGAAGCTCACGGTGCTTACCCTTGCAAAAGAACTTCTCCCGGAGCTTCACCATCTCTGCGATGCGCTCATGGAGAAGTCGCGCGAGTTTGACGGCATTCTTAAAATGGGCAGGACCCAGTTGCAGGACGCCGTCCCCATGCGGTTGGGGCAAGCCTTCCACGCGTTTGCCACATCGATTGCCCGCTCCAGGGAACGCATTGAAAATGCTCTCGAAGAAATGCGGACCATAAACATGGGGGCAACGGCCATCGGAACGGCGATCAACGCCAAAGAGGCGTATTTTTCCCACATCACCGAGGAGCTTTCTCTCCTGACGGGGGAAAAATTGCGCCGCGCGGACGACCTCTTCGACGGTACCCAGAATGTGGACAGTTTTGCGGCCGTCTCGGGATCGTTAAAGGCTCTCGCCATCAACCTCTCCAAGATGTGCAACGACTTGCGGCTCATGTCGAGCGGGCCGAGAACGGGCCTCGGCGAGATCATCCTGCCCGCCCGCCAGAACGGTTCCTCCATCATGCCGGGGAAGATCAACCCCGTCATTCCCGAAGTCGTCAACCAGGTCGCTTTCCTCGTCATCGGACACGACGTCACCGTGACGATGGCGGCCGAAGCGGGGCAGCTCGAACTCAACGCCTTCGAGCCCGTCATTTTCTATCAGCTCTTCGAATCTTTCCGCGCGCTGACGGGGGCGATAAAAACGCTCACCGAACACTGCATCAAAGGGATCGTCGCCAACCGCGAGCGCTGTGCCGAATGGGTGAACAGGAGCGTTGGCATCGTCACGGCGCTCAATCCATACATCGGATACCTGAAGGCGGCGGAGATTGCCAAGGAATCCCTCAAGACGGGGGAATCGATCCGCTCCATAGTTCTCCGCGAAGGACTCATGGACGAGGCGAAACTCGACGAAGTTCTCGACCCTCTTCTTCTGACGGAGCCTTGCGGCGGAAGACTGTGAGGCCTACGCAAAAAAGGAAGCGCCTTTCGGGCCAAACGGTCCGCAGGCGCTTTTTTGCTTAATTTTTTAAGAAAGCGGGGGACCGGACAACCGTTTTCCGCATATACTGTAAGCATGAAGATTGCGGTGTTTTATTTTTCGGGGACGGGGAATACAAAATTTGTTGTCCGGAAGATTTGCGGGGCGCTCGATCGCCTCTGCGTTACGGAGATCTATGATATTACGGCTGAAAACGCCGATTTCACACAGGCGATGAAGGAGAGCGATCTTTTCCTCATCGCCTTTCCCATTTACGGCGGCGCGCCGCCCATTCCCATGCGCGAATTTGTAAAAAAATACAGTTCATGCTTCCGAAACAAGAATGTTGCCATTGCCGAGACGCAGTTTTTCTTTTCGGGAGACGGAGCGGCGAGCCTCGGCCGCGCAATCGAAGGATACGGCGGGAAGGTGATCGCGGCGGAGCATTTCAACATGCCGAATAATCTCGCCGACTGCAAGCCGTTCCCGGTCAAAAACGGCCGTGAAATAAAAAAAACGCTGCAGATGGCGCAAAAACGTGCGGAAAAGTTTGCCCGGAAATTATCGGACGGGAAGGGGCACAGGCGGGGATTTTCCCCTCTGCCGCATGCCGTCGGTTACTACTGCCAACGTAAATATTGGCGTAAGGGCGAGGCGGAAAAGCGCGGGCGGCTAAAGGTGGACCCCGCGCTGTGCGTCGGCTGCCGCACCTGCGTCAAACAATGCCCCGTATCCAACCTCGCCGCCGAAAACGGCAAGGCAAAACCCCTCGGGAAATGCGTTTTTTGCTACCGTTGCGTCAATCTCTGTCCGAAAAAGGCAATTACGCTCATCGGAAACGAGCCGCCGAAGGTTCAATACCGCGGTCCTTTTTTCACGGAAAGCTGATAAAACCGATCAAAAATCAAACATTATTGTCTTTTTTGTCGAAATTTGTACAAAATTCGACGAATATATTCTCAAAATTTTTTATTTTTGTTCAAAAATCACTTTACAAATGAAAAACCGTGTTTTATAATTTATTTAAGAAGGCGGAAAATGAAAGAAATTGTTGTTTTGGGTGACAAGAAACTTGGAAATGACTTGAAACACATTATGAGCGACAATTTTTCTGTCACGCAGATGCAGGGATCAAAAAGTCATTCCGTCAATGCCGCATCGTCTGTAGCGGTGGTGCGGGTGCATCGGATGTCCGATCTGGACGAAATGGAGGGGCGGAACGCGGCTTTCATCGTGGTAGCGGACAGCGCCGAAGAATCCCTTCTCGACCGTGCCGTCGGCCTCGGCGCAAAATACTTTTTTGTTGCGCCCGTCTCTGCGGACATGCTTGCCCTGCGGCTGGAATGGCTGATGCGGGAAGAAAAACCGTCTGCGGTGAATGAATAGGTGAAGACTTCGGCCCCGCTACGGTCAGACGATAAGCCATAAAACGCCCAATGAGGCGCAAAGGGAAGGAAAAGCGACGCATACGCCGAGTTTCAGGAACTCCTTATAGCCGAATTTTACGTCATGTTCGGCCAGAATGGAGCTGAACATCAGCCCCGCAAGCGCGCCGACCGGGGTGAAGAACGCGCCCAGGTTCGAGCCGATGACCGTTGCATAGACCGCGCCGGGGCCTGCGCCCGACGAGGCTATCATTGATGAGAAAAAGATGCTCATCGGAATATTGTTGACGAGATTGGAGGCCGCAAAAGACAGCAGGCCATAGATCGGAACGGCGTAGTTTCCGCCGAGCAACCTGCCGATTTTTTCCGTTGTGCCCTGCATTGCGAGAACTTCCGTCATGACGAACATCGACAATAGAAAGGGAACAAGTTGCCACGGGGCTCTTCTCAGACATTTGAGGAGGGCCCGCGGTTTTTTTCTGCGGACGAGCGAGAGAACAATGTCGCACACAAACAGGCTTCCCGTGGCGCAGAGAGCGACGATCCACATTTCCGCTCCGATATAGGAACTGACCGCAAGCATCACCGTGCACGCTCCGAGGTGGACGAGGCCGATGACGAGGGCGGCCTTATCCGTCACGGCGCTCCGTTCCGCCGTGCCCGAAATGGGTGCGGAGAGTTTTTTGCGGAAGAGCAGATAGAGGAACAGGAGAGAAACAAGCCCCGCCGCGAGGGTGGGAAGAATCATTACGAGGAAATAGGAAACAAAGTCTATGCCGAAAGCCGTGGCAAGGTAGATGTTGGTGGGATTTCCGATCACGAGCGCCATGCTCCACGTGTTTGCGGCGACGAATTCGGCGGCGAGGTAGGGCATGGGATCGATTTCGGCCTCCCGCGCAAAGTAACATATGAAGGGAGTGAAGGAGAGCACGATAATATCGTTCGATGTGAACACGGTGAGGACGGCAACCATGCAGTAGAGGGAGAAAAAAAGCCGTTTTTGTCCGCTGTGCGCATGGCGGAGGGCCCACCCCGCAAGAGCGCGGAAAAAGCCGAGTTCATCCAAAAAGACGGAGAGAATCGTCATGCAGAGGAAGAGGACGAGAATTTTCAGCGGATTGACGGCGCTGTTTTCGGTGAGTTTTTGCCCGATCGCTTTCACGTCCGTCTGCCCGCTCAGTGCGCCGTACAGCAAAAGAATTGCCGCTCCTGACAGGACAATCACCCAATAACTGTCGATTCTGAACTTTCCCAGCTTGATTTTCGGGAAAAAAAGCACGCTCAGGACCATGGCAAAGCATGTCGCGGCGCAAATAATAACGTTGGCCATAAAACGCGCATATGCTATCACTTTTGGGGAAATTTGTCAAATGAATAACAAATGAAAAAATAAAAATACGGCGGCGGACGGCACATACTGAAAGTATGGCATACAGTTTTAGGGGCAGTATTGCGTTCGGGCTCGTGTACATTCCCGTCGGGCTCCGTGCGGCCGTCAGGGAGAAGGATATCTCTTTCAACCAAATCGACAAAAAAACGATGAGCCGCGTCCGCTACAAAAAAATCCGCGAGTGCGACGGCAGAGAAGTCAGGCAGGAGGACATTGTCAAAGGTTTCGAATACGAAAAGGGCAAATACGTCCTCTTCGACGACAAGGACTTCGGGAAACTCAAGACCAAAAAGGATAAAAACATCACGATCGAGAAATTCGTGTTCCTCTCCGAGGTGGACCCCGCCTATTTCGGCAAGGCGTACCATGTTGTGCCGACGGGCGCGGAGAAGGCGTTTTCGGTGCTCTTATCCGCGATGGAGGAGACGGGTAGGGCCGCCCTCGCCAAAACCGTTCTCGGCACAAAGGAGACTCTCATCCTCATCCGCGCCGCAAAGAATAAAATGCTCCTCAGCACGCTGTATTTTGCGGATGAAATCGTCCCTCCGCCCGAAACGGCGAAGGAGGAGGGCAGCGAGGCGGAGAGAAAGATGGCAAAGTCGGTGATCGAGGCGATGTCCGGCAAGTTCGAGCCGGAATCGTACCGCGACGAATACCGCGAAAGGGTCATGGAAGCCATTGAGATGAAGATTGCGGGCAAGGAAATTACGGGCCCGAAGGAGACGGCGGGCCATTCCGTCAAGAATCTTATGGACGCGCTGGAGAAGAGTCTTTCTCTCAACCAAACGCAGGCTCCGAAGGCCAAAAGGGGACGGAAGGAGGCCAAAAAGGCATGAGTGACCTCTTTTCGGAACGGCACATTCCGCCCATGCTCCTTTGGGAGGAAAAACAGCCCTTTAACAGCGAAGATCACGTCTTCGAACTCAAGCTTGACGGCATCCGCTGTATCGCCTATCTTTGGAAGGATACCGTTTTGGAAAACAAGCGCTTCAGGGATGTGACGGCCCTCTATCCCGAACTTGCGCATATGCACGGGAATGTGCGCAAAAAGACGGTATTGGACGGCGAACTCGTGGTAATGCGGGGCGGTAAACCCGATTTTTACGCCCTTCAGCGGCGGTCCCTGATGACCGACCCCTTCCGCATTTCCCTCGCCGCAAAAAAGACGCCCGCGGAGTTCTGCGCTTTCGACATTTTATACTACGACGGCAAAGATCTTACGGATCTGCCCCTCACGGAACGAAAAAAAATTCTCTTCGATAAGGTGAAGGAGGGCGGAGGGCTTACCCTTTCCCGCCATATCGAAAGGAATGGCATCGCCTTCTTCGCATTGGCGAAGAGGGAGGAGCTCGAGGGCATCGTCGCCAAAAAAAAGGACGGAAAATATTACATCGGAAAGCGTACGCGGGAGTGGGTGAAGATCAAGGTCATGCAGGATGAGGACCTGCTTGTCTTGGGCTTTATGCCCGACGGCGGGGGCGCGCCGAAGGACCTCATATTGGGCTGTTATGACGAAAAGGGGAAATTGAATTGCCGCGGGAAGGTGTATTTGGGTGTATCGAAGGAAGAGCGGCAAAAAATCATGGAATTTGCGGAGGACAACACCGTTGAGAGGCCGTGGGCCGGAGGGTACGAAGGCGCCGTTTGGCTCAAACCCCTGCTGCTGGGGACTTGCCGTTACATGCAGAATACGCCCGCGGGCGGAATGCGCCAACCTGTCTGGAAAGGGCTGAAAGAGTAAGAAGTGCACGGGTTCGGAAGACACAACGCCTTTACAAATTTTTTTCCGTGTGGTATACTGTCTGCAGGGAGGCGGAAATGGAAAAAACTTACATTGCGATAGATCTGAAATCCTTCTATGCCTCCGTAGAGTGCGTTGCGCGCGGGCTGGATCCTCTGGATACAAACCTTATCGTGGCAGACAGTTCGCGTACGGAAAAGACGATTTGCCTTGCCGTATCCCCTTCCCTGAAGGAGTATGGCATTCCCGGCAGGCCCCGTCTCTTCGAAGTCGTTGAAAAGATGCGGGAAGTCAACCGTATGAGAAGGATGAAATCTCCCCTTCACGGGTTCACGGGAAAATCCTGCCTCAGGAGCGAGCTCCTCGCCGACGCCTTTCTCGAAGCGGACTATATCATCGCCCCGCCGCAGATGGCGCGGTACGAGAAGGTCAGCGCCGCCGTATTCGGCATCTATCAGAACTATATTGCCCCCGAAGATATTCACGTCTATTCCATCGACGAAGTTTTTATCGATGTAACCGGCTACCTCGGTTTATATAAACTGACGGCCCGCGATCTCGCCGCAGGAATGATCCGCGACGTGCTGAAGCATACGGGCATTACCGCGGCGGCGGGCGTCGGGAGCAATCTGTATCTTGCCAAGGTCGCCATGGACATCGTTGCCAAGCATGTACCCGCCGATGCGGACGGGGTCCGCATTGCCGAACTCAACGAGGAGAGCTACCGCCGCCTTCTTTGGGACCATACGCCGCTGACGGACTTCTGGCGCGTCGGGAAAGGGTATGCGGGAAAGCTCGAGGCAAACGGTATGTTTACGATGGGGGATATTGCCCGCTGCAGCCTCGAAAATGAAGATTTATTGTATAAATTGTTCGGCGTAAATGCCGAGCTTCTCATCGACCACGCATGGGGCTGGGAGCCATGCACGATTGCGGACATCAAGGCCTACCGTCCCGCCAAAAACAGCCTGAGTTCGGGGCAGGTCCTGCAATGTGCCTATACGGCGGAAAAGGGAAAACTTATCGTGAAAGAAATGGCCGATCTCCTCGTTCTGGAACTTGTTTCAAAGCGGTTAAAGACCCGTCAAATCGGACTTTACGTCGGTTATGATACGGATAATCTTAAGAACGGAAAACAGGGCGGCGGAGATGTTGTTTCGGACCGCTACGGCCGCCGCGTTCCGAAACCCGCATCGGGTACGGAGAATCTGGACGGCTATACCTCTTCCACGAGGGAAATTTTAGAGGCCGTCTCGCGGCTTTACGACAGAATTGTTGATAAAAATTTACTTGTGCGGCGGATGAACGTGGTTGCAAACGACGTGTTGCCCGAAGGCGCCGTTCCCGAAGAAAAACCGCGGCAAATGGATCTTTTCACCGACTGTGAAGAGGAAGAAAAGAGGCGCCGGGAGCGGACCCGCGCGCTCGAGAAGGAACGGAAAATGCAGGAGGCCGCGCTGTCCGTGCAAAATAAATACGGCAAAAACGCGCTTTTGAAGGGCATGAATTTTGAAGAGGGCGCCACGGCGCGGGAGCGGAACGGGCAGATCGGAGGGCACAAAAAATGAGCGCGAAATACGATGACATCATTTCTTTGCCCCATTATCGTTCGAAAACCCGTCCCTGCATGTCTGTTTCGCAGCGTGCGGCGCAGTTTTCTGCCTTTGCGGCCCTCAGGGGCTTTGACGAAGAGATCGGGGAGGCCGCCCGCTATACAGAGGAATCCGCCGTGCTCTCCGAGGAACGGCGGACGGAATTGGGCACGGAGATCGCGTCCCTGGGAAAGGGGCAAAAAATCACCGTAACTTACTTTCTGCCCGACGCGAAAAAGGCAGGCGGCGCCTACTTTACAAAGCATGGAAGTTTAAAAAAAATAGACGTTATAGACGGATTTCTTGAATTTTCCGACGGCGTAATCATTCCGTTTGACGACGTATCGGATATTTTTTGACATAAGGAAATTCTCTTGGAAAATAAAATACCACCCGCTTTGCGGGTGGATAACGGCTGGAGCAGGAAACGGGAGTCGAACCCGCCGGAACCAGCTTGGGAAGCTGGCGCCATACCGCTAGGCGATTCCTGCACTTCTGCTTTCATTATATTCGGCGCAGGCGCTTTTGTCAAGATATTTCGGCCAGAATAAGAAAAATTTTTTTGTCCGGGAAAAAACTTTCAATCGCTTGTAATTTCAGTCCCGCGGTTGTATAATAATTCCAAAAGGAGAATTATTATGGATTGGTTTAACGAAAATGCAGGGATCATGACGTTGTTGCTTCTCATTATTTCGGTAATTGCGTTTGCTTTCATCATCGTTGTCATTATGAATCTGAAAAACCGCATTGCCGTGCAAAGACTGAAAATGGTCGGCTTTTATTCGCGCGACGTCGTTTCGCGTGAAAATTATGCCGAATTTACGGTGGGGAACCGCTCGCTGAACGACGTCGGCGTCGCCGAAATCGGGCTTCGGAACGGCAAGATCAACCTCGACTTCACCGCTCTTTACATGAAGAAGGCGAATATCAATCCGGGCACGCGCATCGTCATCGACCAGCGCAGTTCCATCACTTTCCGCCTGACGGAAAAGGAACTTGCGGGCGTTCTTCTGGAGACTCCCAAAGGGAAAAAACTTTACGGCCTCAGCCTTTATGTCGCCGACGTTACGGGGAATGTCTACTACGGCAGAATGCGCGCCGTGCGGAAACTCCTTGCGGAATATTTAAAGCAGACGAATGAGGAAAACCGCTCCGCTTTTCCGGGCGATGTGCAGGCCGCCCCTTCTCCCGCGTCCGATACGGCGGATCCCGCGCAGTCCGCCGCGACCGGGGAGGCGCCGCAGAAAAAAAACTGAATATCCGCGAAGGAACCGCCGGTCTGTTGCCGGCGGTTCCTTTCGGGTTTTCTTATCCCGCGGACGGGAAGAGAATGATTCTCCGATATTCGGAAAATGCCGCATAAGTGTGATTTTTCCGGCATACAATACTCTGACTTTACAGGGGAGTGTCTATGCGAAAAATTATCACTTATGCCGTGGGTGCGGCGATCGCCGCGTCCCTTTTCCCCCTTGCCGCCTGCGGCGGGGGAGCCGAAAAAACGAGTTATCACATTAAGGCGGAATATCTCGAAGAGGAGGAAATTTTGCGCTGTGAAATGACGGTCAACGTCGTAAACGGCACGGATACCGCCTTCGATAAAATTCCGTTTGAGATTTGGGCGAATGCTTACCGCGAAGATGTGGTATACAAGCCTGTTTCCGAACTGTATTCTCCCGCCGCATATTACGGCGGACCGAGCTATGGCGGTATTACCGTCACGGGAGTGGACGGGGGAACGTTTTCCATCGGCGGCGAGGATCGGAATATCCTCTATGTTACGCCCGATAACCCGCTTTTCCCCGATGAGTGCGCGGCTTTCGGAATGAATTTCGACGTCAAACTCGCCCATGTCAATCACCGTCTCGGCATCGGGGAAAAATCGGTCAACCTTTCGGGCTTCTATCCCATACTCTGCACCTACCGTGACGGAGGTTTCTATGAGTGCGTATACAGCGAGAACGGCGACCCCTTCGTCAGCGACTGTGCCGACTATACGGTGGAACTGGCCGTACCCGCAAAATACGACGTTGCGGGGGCGGAACTTATCTCGGAAACGGACGGTAAGCGTAATTTTTTATTGGATGCAAAGAATGTGCGGGACGTAGCCTTTGTCCTTTCCGACAGTTTCACGAGGACGGATGCAAAGGCGGGAAAAGTGCCCGTCTCTTACTATTCGATTTCGGATCCGAATCCCGCCGCCACGCTCAATACCGCCTGCGAAGCGATTGAATTCTGCTCGGAGAAATTCGGCGGCTATGTGTACCCAAGCTACACCGTCGCCGAAACCGGTCTTCCCTATGGCGGCATGGAATATCCCATGCTCTCCATGATCTCCTCGGCTCTGGCGGAGACGCAGCGTCCTTTTGCCGTCGTGCATGAGACGGCCCACCAGTGGTGGTATGCGAGCGTCGGCAGCGACCAATTCGGCGAGGCATGGCAGGACGAGGGGCTTGCCGAATGGACGACCGCGCTCTTTATGGATTCCCATCCGCAGTACGGCGTCAGTTACAGGGATACGGTGAACGCTTCGGAGAAGTCTTACCGCGCGTTTTTTTCCGTCAGTTCGCAGGTAAACGGCGAGGCCGATACGCGCATGTCCCGTCCGCTTACGGCTTATTCGGGACTCTACGAATACAGAAACATTGCCTATGACAAGGGCGTGATTTTGTTTGACCGTCTCCGCGATGTCGCGGGGGAACAAAAACTCGTCAAGGGGCTTAAAAACTATGCGGCCGAATATGAGGGGAAAATGGCCACGCCCGCCGGCCTCGTTGCCTGCCTGACGTCTGCGGGAATCCGCGCGGAAGAGCTTTTGCGCTCGTTTACAGAGGGAAAATGCGTCATATAATGCAAAATAATGATTGAAAATAAGGCGCGGGATGTTCACGGAAAATTTTCCGTGCCATTTTTCATACCGTTTCCTTGATTTTTTTGAGGGATAGTGTTGACATATCTGCAATTCGGTGTATAATAAAAAAGGGTTCCGACATACAGAAAAGCGCATCTGCTGTATCTATGCATGGCGGGGTGCTTCCATAGAGAAGATTTGCGTCCGCCCGGAATTCAAAGCCGCCGCATCACTGCGGCGGTTTCTTTGGCCGCCCCTTGCGCCATTCCGGGACGACGGTGCCTTCAGGGGTGATCTCCGCCCGCTTCGGGGCGCGGCCGAAGGATCCCGGAGAATGAGAGCCGCAAAACCGTTGCATTTTCCGGCCGTATGCGCTATAATGAAAATATGCCTGTCTTACAATATCATTGTACGCAATGCGGAAAAAAGTTCGAAGAGCTCGTCAAGAATTACGAAGAAGAAGTCAATTGCCCCGATTGCGGGCAGAAAGCCGGGCGCTGCTATTCGGGCAAGGTATACACCGCTTTGGGAAAACCCACCAAGAAGTGTTCCGGAAAATGCAGCGAATGCAACGGTTGCGGTTAAATTATCTCATTTCACGATTCATACTGCAGTGAGCTTTTTTTCGGGAAGAGCTCTCCGCGCCGAAAAGTTTTCCGAAAAATCCGTAAAAAATCCGCAAAATGCTTCAAAAATTGCTTGACGAATATTTTTTGAAGTGATATGATAGGTAAGCTGTTTGGCTGAATGCCGCAGTATTCCTCTGTTGAGGAATTTCCGTAGATTGACAACTGCATAGCAAGAAAAGAAAGAAGAAAGGAAAGAAAAG
>CAZTBU010000005.1:0-33227 GCA_964612545.1 uncultured Clostridia bacterium
CCCCCCCCCCCCCCCCCCCCCCCCCCCCCCCCCCCCCCCCCCCCCCCCCCCGCATCATAAGTGACAGCAACAATTTCCATAAAAACAAAAGAACAAAGGAGGTACAAAAATTTATGGAAAAGAAGAGCAAAATCAGAATACTGCTTACGGTAATTCTGAGCGTTGTAATTCTGGCAGGTGTAATTACACTTGTTGCAGTATATGCAACGAAATGCAACGCCGACAAGGACGACATCGGCAATGTCGGTGAAGAGCCGGGCGGCAACGGTGAAGAGCCGGGCGGCAACGGTGAAGAACCGGGCGGCAACGGCGAAGAGCCGGGCGGCAACGGCGAAGAGCCGGGCGGCAACGGCGAAGAGCCGAATAACCCTGCGGAGCACAAGCACGAGTACGGCGAATGGGTGATTGTGACGCTGCCCACGGAAGAGACGGAAGGCGAAGCAACCCGCACCTGCGGCGGCTGCGAAGAGGGAACGGAAGGGCACAGCGAGTCGGTTACGTTGCCCAAACTTTCCGCGGAAGGAGAAGTGTACGGCATGACGGAAGACACCGCGACCTGCACCGAGGGCGGCAAGGTTACATATACTCTGGAAGAGTACGGAATCTCGTTTGACGTAACGACGGACCCCAAGCCCCATACGCTCGGCCAAAAAGTGGAAGGCAAAGCCGCAACGTGCGTGGAAGCGGGAGTGAAGGCGCACTATGAATGCTCGGTTTGCCATAAGTATTTCGAGGACGAGAACGGGGAGACCGAAATACCCGACGTGGTCATTGCCGTAGACCCCGACGCGCATGAATGGGACGAAGGCGTAATCACAACCGCCGCAAATTGCACGACGGCGGGCGTAAAGACGTTCACCTGCCAACATGACGAAAGCCATAAGAAGACGGAAGAAATTTCCGTTGACCCCGACGCGCATACGTACGGCGAGCTCATTGCGGAAATCCCCGCAACGTGCATGGAAACGGGGACGCAGGCGCACTATGAATGCTCGGTTTGCCATAAGTATTTCAAGGACCAAGACGGGGCGAAGAACGAAATAACCGATCTGACCATTCCGCTTGCTTCCCATACGCTCGGCGGACAAGTTCCCGAAAAGCCCGCAACGTGCGTGGAGACGGGAGTGAAGGCGCACTATGAGTGTGAGGTTTGCCATAAGAATTTCGAGGATGAGAACGGGGAGAAAGAAATATCCGATCTGACCATTGCGCTTGTTTCCCATGCGCTCGGCGAACAAGTTCCCGAAATCCCCGCAACCTGCGTGGCGGCGGGAAGACGAGCGTATTATCGGTGTTCCGTATGCGACAGATATTTTAAGGACGCAATCGGCGCGGCGGAATATTCCAATCCCGACGAAATGATCATTCCCGTAAATCCCGACGGGCATGAATGGGACGAAGGCGTAATCACAACCGCCGCAAATTGCACGACGGCGGGCGAAAAGACGTTCACCTGCCAACATGACGAAAGCCATACCAAGACGGAGGAGTACACCGATCCCGACGCGCATACGATCGGCGAACTTATTCCCGAAAAGCCCGCGACCTGCTCGAAGACGGGGACGAGAGAGCACTATGAATGTAGCGTATGCAATAAGTATTTCGAGGACGCGGCAGGAAAGACCGAAATACCCGACTTGACCATTGAAATAAATCCCGAGGCGCATGAATGGGACGATGGCGAAATCACAACCGCCGCAACCTGCCAAGCGAAGGGCGAAAAGACGTATACCTGTCTGTATAGCAAAGAGCATACCAAGACGGAGGAAATTGCCATTGACCCCGACGCGCATACATGGGGAACAGACAACAAATGCACGCTTTGCCAAACGGATATGGACTACACAAAGGACGGACTTAAGTATACTCCAATCAACGATGGGAACGAATATCAGGTACAACAGCAAGACGGAATCAAAATCACGGGTGAGTTGGTTATCCCTGCTTATTATGAGGGAAAACCCGTAACGACCATTCTGAAGAATGGGTTTGCCGGGAACACCTTTACAAGTATAATCATACCGGATACCATGATCACGATCGGAGAGCAGGCGTTCGATGAATGCAAAAACCTTACGAGCGTAATCATAGGGAACAGTGTTACTACCATAAGCAAATATTGTTTTTGGAAGTGTGAAGCCCTTGAAAGTGTCACTATACCCGACAGCGTGACTACGATCGGAGAGAATGCGTTCGATGAATGCAGACATCTTAAAACTGTTATCTTCGGGGAAAACTCTCAGCTTACTAAGATTGCCGACTGGCTTTTCATGTCTTGCGATGCTCTTGAAAGCTTGACCATTCCGGACAGCGTAACCGAGATTGGAAAAAATGTGTTCGCCGCTTGTTCAAGCCTTACAACTGTTAAATTCGGAGCAGGTTCAAAGCTTACTACGATTGGCGCCAGTGCATTTCAGGGTAGTGCTCTCACGGAAATATCCATACCGCGCCATGTTACCGTAATCGGAGACGCATTCGGTGGCTTAGAGAGTCTTAAAACCGTTAGGTTGGCCGGATGGCACTCCGACCTTACAACGATCGAAGATGAAGCATTCATGGGTTGCACGGGTCTTAGGGAGATACTAAACTTGCCGCCCAACGGGATTGAAACCATCGGCGCGCGTGCGTTTATGAACTGCTCGAACCTTATAAGTTTTGACTTCGGCAGCGGTACTGATGAAATAGGCGAACGAGCATTTTGGAATTGCGGATTTACCAACATAGATTTGGGTAGCGTGGGATCCATCGGCAAGGAGGCGTTCGGAAACTGCATAAACCTTACAGACGTAACAATATACTTTGCAGGGCATATCGGTCAAAATGTGTTCGGTCAGTGCTACAGTCTGGAACGCATTGAGTTTAATGATATCTGCAAGGGGCCGTGGAATATCTACTCAAAGGAAGACAAGTCCGATATGATTAAAGGTTTCTACCTGTCTGACCCCGTGACAAACGCGAAAAATTTCACAGGCAATCTTCGTGCCTATAATTGGGAAGTGCCCAATTGGAATTGAACCCAAACAGGAGCAGAAGGGAGCATAAATTTATGCCGTCCGTGCCGACTGCAGAAGCGGTCGGCACGGACGGAAGCCCTCTTTCCCGCCGCGGGCGAATACTTTCGCCCGCGGCGGCTTTTACGGTCAACTTAAGGCTCTGTTGAACACGGGCCCGCGCATATGAGCGGGCCCGTGTTCAACAGAATCGGTTGCGCGCTCAGACGGCTTGCAAAAATACCCTGCATATGCTACAATATAAGAGAAGAAATATTTCACAAAAATTTCACGCCTTCGTATTAAGGGAGTGAATAAGGGATTTTATAATAAAGGAAAGGTTAACTTATGAAAATACTTATCGTTGACGATGAAGAGATGATCCGCGCGGTTCTCAAGGAATATGCGGAGTTCGAGGGCGGGGAGGTGAAGGAGGCCGCAGACGGCATGGAAGCCGTCGCGATCTGCAAAAACGAGCGCTTTGACGCCATCGTCATGGACATCATGATGCCCCGTCTCGACGGATTTTCCGCCGTCAAGGAGATCCGGAAGTTCTCGGATGTGCCCGTACTTATGCTCTCGGCGCGCGGTGAGGAATACGATAAGCTTTTCGGCTTCGAAATAGGATCCGATGACTACGTCACCAAGCCCTTTTCGCCCAAAGAAGTCATGGCGCGGCTCCATGCGCTTGTCAAGCGTGGCAGGAGCGCCCCCGCGCAGACGGGCGTGTATGAATTCGAGGGGCTGAAAGTGGACATTACGGGCAGAAATGTGTATGTGGACGGCGAGCGCGCCGATCTTACGCCCAAGGAGTACGAGCTTCTCTTTTACTTTGTGCAGAATCAGGGGGTGGCCCTGACGCGCGAAAAACTTTTGAATAAAGTCTGGGGATATGACTTTTACGGCGACGACCGCACGGTCGATACGCATGTGAAAATGCTCCGCGGCAATCTGAAGGAGTACAGAAAATTCATCGTCACCCTCAGGGGGCTCGGTTATAAATTCGAGGCATAATGCGCAGGGAAGAAAAAATAAAACAAAAAAACAGCAGGTTTTGCACGCTCAGGAGTCTCAATATCGTCCTTTGGCTGGTATTTTCGCTTTTCGGGATCGTGCTTGTTCTCGTACTTGCGGCGCTCTATCATTCCCTTGCCGCAAAGACATTTTTTGACAGGGCGAATGAGGGGTTGCTCGGCGCAAAGGACGAGATCATGACATGTATCACGGAAGGGGATACGGCGGAGATCGACGCCGTGGCCTACCGTTACGGCGTCGGCGGCGTTTATCTTGTGTATGAGGAAGAGAACAGCGTCATTGTCTATGCGGGCGACGAAAACCGGACCAAACAGAGCCTCGATATCTATGCGGGCGCGTCCGCTGAAAACGCAGTGCCCGTACTCGCCGGAGACGAAAGAGAACTTGTTCTCTGCGAGGCGTTCACGTTGGACGGACGGGCGGGAAAACTTTATCTCACCCTTTCCCTTGCGCCCGCCGATTCCTACCGGCAACAGTTCGGGCTCGTTTCCGCCGTGGCGTCTCTTGTTGCCGTCGTCGCGGCCTTTGCCGCCGGCGGAATCCTTTCCGTGTTCATATCCCGCCCCGTTACGGAAGTCACGGAACAGGCAAAGGAACTCGCACGGGGCAACTATGGGCTCTATATCAGGAAAGATTATTTCTTTTCGGAGATAGCGGAACTCTCCGGGGCGCTCGATTCCGCCCGTCTCGAGATTTCCAAAGCTGACCGCATGCAGAGCGAACTCATTGCGAACGTCTCGCACGATTTCAAGACGCCGCTCACCATGATCAAGGCATATGCTTCGATGATCCGCGAAATTTCAGGCGACAATAAGGCCAAAAGGGACGCCCATGCGCAGGTCATCATCGACGAAGCAGACAGATTGAGCGGCCTCGTTTCGGATCTTTTGGATCTTTCCAAACTCAAAGCGGGGGGCACGGAAGAGCGCACCGTGTTCGATTTGTCTGCGGAAGTCGGGAGTATTCTCTCCCGTTTCGATTATCTTGCCGAGACGCAGGGATATAAGATAGAAACGGCCATCGATGAGGGACTTGTGATCCGGGCGGACAGAAGCCGTATCGGGCAGGTTGTGTATAATCTCGTCGGAAATGCAGTCAACTATACCGGCGAAGATAAACGCGTGCGCGTGAAGCTTTTCAAAAAGGAAACCGCCGCGCGGCTTGAAGTCATCGATTCGGGCAAGGGGATCCCGTCCGGAGAAGCCGATACCATTTGGGACAGGTATTACCGTTCGGAGAGTACCCACAAGAGGCCCGTACAGGGGTCCGGGCTCGGGCTTTCCATCGTGAAGAATATTTTATTGCAACACAATTTTCCCTTCGGCGTTATCTCCGAAGAAGGGAAGGGAAGTTGTTTTTGGGCGGAATTTCCGCTCTATGATCCGAAGGATCCGGAAGAAGGAGGGGAAAAAGCATGAGATACAGGTGTTTCGGCGCCCTGCTCCTTGCCGTGCCGCTGTCGGCGGCGGGAATTTCCGCCGCGGGAAAGTCAAAAACGGCCGCCGCCGACTCCGTGCCGCCCTATTGGGCCGGCTCCGACGGTATGGGGGCGATCCTCGCAGGGGATGAATGTCCCATAGAGGTAGAAAGGGAACATCTGAGGTTTTCGCTCTCCGAATTTCCCGCGAAGCCGATGGAAACCGCGGAGGATTTCGCAAAGTACAGCGGAAAGTTCACGGCGGAATATACTTTTTATAATCCCACGGATGAAACCGTGGATCTCGCTCTCGTCTTTCCGTTCGGTACATTGCCCGAATATTTTCCCTGCTCCGAAAAGGGGATCGACAGGTCTTCTTTCGGCTATCAAATCCAACAGGACGGAAAAGATGTTTCCTATGTGTTCCGCCACACGCTCGACGGTGTGCGGCTTGCCCGCGGCGGCACGTCATTCAACCCCGAACAGGGACTTGAGAGGCTGTACGGGCCGAGGAAAGCGTTCTTTCAAAACGATACGCCCGTTACGGTGTATACATATCGCATAGAAACCCTGCGTCAGGGCACGGATGACTCCGATTTCGCAAATTTTGCGATTTCTTTTGAGGCGTCTGCGGAGCGGACACGGGTATTTTGCTCCGACAATTGCAATATTTCCGTCAAAAACGGCAAGGCAAAACTCACCCACAGCTTCGATTGCGCGGGGCAGCTTCCCCTTACTCTTTCCGTCTTCGTGCTCGGGGAGGATATTTCGGGGGAAGAGACCTGTGTCTTCCGCTATGAAGGCGAAGGGTCCGTCGTGGATGAAAACGCCTCGGTTACGTTGGAATCCCGCACAGAAACCACTTTTTCCGAGCTTGCACTCTCCTTCAGGGGGAAGGAAAGCGCCGTTTCGGACGTGGATTGGAAAAATGCGTTCCTCGATGCCGTCGAGGAGCAGAGATACCTCAAGACCTGTTGCTCGGGATTTGTTCCGCTGAATCTGGATGCGCCCGACGCGCTCATGCAATGGTTCGAATATACGCTCAGCATCCCCGCAAAGGGCAGAACGGTGAATTCCGTTACGGCGCCCATCTATCCCACGGTGAACGGCGCCTATCCGCAGGATCTTTATTCTTACCGTTATCTCTTATCCCCGGCGCAAAAGTGGGCGAAATTCGGACGGCTCACCGTCGATATTGATACCCCGTTTTATATTTCCGACAGTTCTCTCTCATTCACGGCGCGGGAGGGGGGATATACGTTTACGCGGGAAACTCTTCCGCTCGGCGAACTTGATTTTACTTTGACCGAACAGGAGAGGCAGACCGATGCGGACGCCGCCCGCCCGTACAACGGCGGCAACGGCACGATGGTTACGGCGATTGTGATCGTTTGCGTTGTAATTGCAGGCGCGGCGGTTGTTACCGTCATCCTCGCCGTGCAGTCGGCGAAAAAGAAAAAACGCCGTGAGGAGGAGGAAAAGCGCCTCCTGCAGACCCGCCCGCAGGAAGGAAAAATAGACCTTCCCGAATCTCCCGGCGATGGACAGCCAAAACATGAGTGACATATTTTTTGAAAACCAAAAAAAGAGACGGTGCAATTTCAGCCCCGGAAGAGCCGTACTTTCGGAGAAATCGTGCCTGTATCACGATACCCGCTGGTGTAAAGCGGAGCACAGAGACGGGGAACTCTATGCCATGCTCGTTTTAGAGAGCATGCAGGCGGGATTGAGCTGGGATTTGATTCTGAAAAAAGAGACCGCCATCCGCGCGGCGTTCGGCGGGCTTGAACCGAAAACCGTCGCCTTATATGACGAAAATAAGATCGATTGCTTGATGTGTGACGGGGGAATCGTCCGCAACCGCAGGAAGATCGAAGCTGCCGTCAATAACGCAAAGATGTTCTTGAAAGTGCAGGCGGAATACGGCAGTTTCGACGCATATATTTGGAAATTTACGGAAGGCAGGGTCATCGATCATCATCTTAAGGACATCAGAGAGATGCCCGCTCAGGACGCTCTTTCCCGGCGGGTCAGTGCGGATCTCGAAAAGCGGGGGTTCCGCTTTGTCGGCCCGACGATCGTTTACTCCTATCTTCAGAGCATCGGCGTCATCAACGACCACTGTGATTTTTGCGATTTTAAATATACATGACGCAAAACAGAGAAAAAAGGGCGGCAGTTCCTCAGAGGAACTGCCGCCCTTTTCATACAAAAACGACCTTTTGCAACGGAGCCGCCCTCATTTTTTAAGGTCTCTCCATGTTAGCCGATTTCCGCACCGTCGGATTTGACGGTGATCTTGCTTTGGAATATCGCGGAAAGGCCCTTTACAAGCTCCCGGAAGTCTTCCTTTGCCATTGTCTCTACGGCGGAGTGCATCGCGAGCTGCGCGAGGCCCAGATCGGCGGAGGGAATGCTCGCCTGCGCCAGACTGATTGCGCCGAGCGTGCTCCCGCTCCGCATGTCCGAACGGTTGTAAAAGCTTTGGTATTTCACGTTTGCCCTGCCGAAAATTTTCCTGATGACGGCGGCCGTCAGCCCGTCCGTCGTGTACGCGCCGCCCGCGTGTCCCTTGATGACGATTCCGCCGCCCATGAAGGGACGGTTGGTCGGATCACACTTTTCCGGGCGGTTCGGATGGACGGCGTGGGCATTGTCCAAAGAGACGAGGAAAGATTGCGAAAGAAGGGCCGCAAGAGTTTCCTCCGTCCCGTTATCCGCCGCTGCAATGCGGAAAAGAATGTCCTTCAGGAAGTCTCCCGCCGCGCCTTGCCGCGTGCGGCTGCCGATCTCCTCATTGTCGAAACAGGCAATAAGGCAATTCCCGATGCAGTTTTCATCTGTAATCGCAAGGAGAGATCCGTATACGCCCGTCAGATCGTCTATGCGGGGCGAGGAAAGAAATTCGCCGCTCAGGCCGCTTTCGTATGGCTCGGCGCCGGGCACGGCGTAGAGGTCATAACCGATGTTTTCGCCCAGAATTCCGTCCAAATCGCTCTTCCCGAGGGAGAGAAGCGGCTCGATGTCGTTCTGCCTGTCCGGCCTGAAACCGTCGTTTACGTCGCGGTTCATGTGGACGGCGAGCGAGGGAATCGTGACGCAAAAATCGCTCACATACAGCTCGGTTTTTACACCGTTTCCGGTGTCTCTCATGACTCTTCCCGCAAGGCGCAGAGGGCGGTCGAAGAAGGAATACAGAATGCAGCCGCCGTATTCTTCCACGTTGAGACGGGAATAAGGGCCGCTCTCCTGTACAGAATGGTCTTTCAGCTTGAAACAGGGAGAATCGGTGTGCGAGGCGATGATTTTGAAGGGGCCCTCTCCGCAGCGAAAGGCAATCATACTGCTTTCGTTCCGTGTGACAAAGTACTTTCCGCCCTTTTGTAAATTCCACGTCTCTCCTTCATCGAGGGGAACGAACCCTCTTGTCAGGAGAAAATTTTTTGCGTTCTCCACGGCCTGATAGGCGGTGTAAGATGTCTTCAGAAAATTTTTGAGTTCATCAATCATTTTTTTTTACCTGCATTGCTTATTTTTTTTGGATTCAGCCCGTTTTTGCAGCCATTCCGACAGTGCCCCGATACCATATAACGCAACGGTCAGAAGTACATATACGGGCAGGGCATACCATAAAATGGGGGTGTAATGCGCGTCCTCACCGCCCTTAAAAACAGGGAAACACAGGGCTATGAGAATATCTTTGAAAAAGTTTTCTCCTTCGGGCGGCCCCATCATCCAAACGACGTTCCTGCTGAACAATTCTTCCGTCAAAGCCTCGCCCCTATAGCCAAGAATCGCCAAAAATACGGTGTTATTCAAGAGAATAAGCGCCAGCATGCCCAAAAAACACAGGCCGAATTTCCACCCGTCCCGCATGCGGAATTTTACCATGCCCCAAACGCCGGGGAGGAACGAGCTCAGAAACAGGAACGTATGGCACACCCAGAAGCGGGCAAATTCCCACGAAAGAAGGCTTTTCTTCACAAACCAAAGCGGAAAAACCGGCGCAATAAGCCCCGCGCACGTCCCGACATAGAATTGAAACTGCTTGATCGTATTGTTCTTTCCGTATACCGAAAAGGGACAGAGGATCACAAGAAAGGCGCAGACGTTGTAGGCCGTTTCTTTGAGGGTAAACCCTTCGCCCCACATGTGCGGCCAAATAAAACACTTAAAGAAATGTTGCAGCAGGTTCAATCCCATGATGATGCCGAGCACGGTCAGTTTCGCCTTTGCGGACCGCCTGCGGAAGATGAAATACAACCCGGAGAACAGGACGGCGATTCCGAGGAGGGAGGCCATATGCATTGCATCGAAGAGCTTCATCAAACCTAATTATATTTCATTTTCCCGAAAAGTCAAGCATTTGCCGATGCAGAAAAAACCGTACCCGTTTTTACAAACTTTTTTGAAAAAGCGCCGAAAAATACTTGACAGCCGGCGTTCAGGGTGTTAAAATAAACACAGTTCGCAATGGCGAACACATGGCCCGTGGATTAAGGGCATATATTTAAGAGAAGGGGTTCGCAGCTGCGAACCGATAAGGAGATCGTATGCCGTTATTGCTTGCACCCATCGGACGGGAAGTCAGGATTGTAAAAATTGTCGCAGACGATAAGACGAAGAAGCACCTTTCCAATCTCGGCGTTCTGGTGGACGGATCCATCACCGTGCTGTCATCGAGCGGGGGATCTGCCGTCTGCCGCGTGAAAGAGGGCCGTCTCGCGCTTGACAAAAACATAGCTTCGCGGATTTATGTCGCATAAATTTTTTTCCCTTGGTTTCATTGTAAAATAATTTGGAGGAATATATTATGGTAACAAAGCTTTTGAGTGAATTTGCCGTCGGCGAGGAGGGGGTCGTCAAGGCCGTTTCCGGCGAGGGCAGGATTCGCCGCCGTCTCTTCGACATGGGCGTCACGCCGGGAGCGGAGATCCTTCTCCGCAAAAAAGCTCCTTTGGGCGATCCTCTCGAAGTGACGATACGCAGTTATGAGCTGACGCTCCGCAAGACGGAGGCGGAACTCGTCACCATGGAGGTGGCAAAATGATGAAATTTGCCTTGGCAGGCAATCCCAACTGCGGCAAGACAACGCTCTTCAACCTCTTGACGGGCTCGACGGCATACGTCGGCAACTGGCCCGGCGTCACGGTGGATAAGCGTGAGGGGACTTACAAACGGGGCGCGGAACCCGTCGACATCGTCGATCTCCCCGGGATCTATTCCCTCTCTCCTTATACACCGGAGGAAGTCATATCGAGGAACTTCATTCTCGACGAAAAGCCCGATTGCGTTGTAAACATCGTGGATGCGACCAACCTCGAGCGGAATCTCTATCTTACGACCCAACTCATGGAGATTGACGTCCCCGTCATCATCGCGCTCAACATGATGGATGCGGTGGAAAAGCAGGGGGATCAAATTGACGCAAAGGAGCTTGAAGAAAAGATCGGTTTGCCCGTCGTCGCCATTTCGGCATTGAAGGGCTCGGGCATCAAGGAACTTATGGACCGGGCCATCTCTGTCGCGAAGAAGCCGAGAATGGGGGTTACCGTGCTGCACGACTCGCCCCTGGCGCATCTCGTGCGCGACGTCAGCATCGCTTTGAAAGGCGCCAAAGTCTATGCACCGCTCTTTCACGCCGTGAAACTCGTCGAGATGGACGAGATCGAAGTCAAAATGCACCCCGAGCTCGTGGACATGGTGCAGGAATTCAAGGCGACCTTCAAGGACGACACTTTCGGGGACGACCTCGAAGCCGTCGTCGCCGACGCGAGATACAAATACATATCCGCAAACTATTCTTCCGCTTACAGAAAAAAACATCAGGGCGAAAAACTCACAAAGTCCGACAAGGCGGATAAAATTCTCACCCATAAAATCTGGGGTATTCCGATCTTCCTCGTCATTCTGTTTGCGATTTTTCACCTGACTTTCTCGGAGGATCTGTTCTATATTTCCGCAATGGCGGGCGGACTTCCCTCCCTTGAAGATCTCGGCTACGATACGGGAAATCCCGGTGTCAGCCTGCTCGCCTGCTTCTACGACGGCGCCGTGTTCTCTCCGGGCGTCATGCTGACGAATCTTTGGACGTGGCTTTTGGATTGGGTGGGCGTGCTCCTCGGTCTGTGCACGCAGAACGCGCCTCTTTGGGTCGGCAGTTTCGTGGGCGACGGCATTTGGGGCGGACTCTCTGCCGTGCTCGGCTTCCTGCCGCAGATACTGACGCTGTTTCTCTTCTTCTCCATTCTCGAAGATTCGGGTTACATGGCGCGCGTTGCGTTCATCATGGACAGAATTTTCCGCCGTTTCGGGCTTTCGGGCAGAGCTTTCATGCCCATGATCATGGGGTTCGGCTGTTCCCTTCCCGCCATGATCAACACCCGCACCCTTGCCGACGAGAGGGAGAGAACGGCCACGATCCGCGTCATTCCCATGTTCTCCTGCGGCGCGAAATTGCCCATTCTGACGGCGATCGCGGGCGGCATCGTCGAATATTTCGAAGTGGGCAACGCCGACCTCATCACCTATGGCATGTATCTCATCGGGATCGTAACGGCGATTATCTGCGTCATTCTGATGCGCAACACCACGATGCGCGGCGAAGTCCCGCCCTTTATCATGGAACTTCCCGCCTATCATAAGCCGCTTTTCAAAGGGCTCATGATCCACCTGTGGGATAAGACGAAGCACTTTGTCAAAAAGGCGTTCACCATCATCTTCGCCTCGACGATCGTCATCTGGTTCCTCTCGTCGTTCAGCTGGAATTGGGGCTTCCTGCTCGAAGATGCTCAAGAACTGTATGCGTCCGACCCCGTACTCTATGCCTCTCTTGAAGGCGTGGAGGGGCTCGTGAACATGCATATGGAGCAGAGCATTCTCGGCTCGATCGGCATGCTGATGCAGCCGCTGTTTACTCCGCTCGGCTTCGGCTCCCAGCTCAACGGCGCAGGTTGGGTCTTTGCGGTGGCGGCCCTGACGGGACTTGTGGCAAAGGAGAACGTCATTGCCACTTTCGGCACTCTCGCGGCAAGCATTGCGGGCTCCTTTATCGCGACCGACGACGGCGTCCTCGAGGCCGTGACCATGATTTCGGCAACGGGTATCACGATTCCCGCGCTCATCGCATTTATCGCCTTTAACATGGTCACCATTCCCTGTTTCGCGGCCTGCGCCACGGCAAGGGCCGAGCTTCCCAAGGGCAAATTCAAGTGGACGCTCCTCTTCTGGATCGTAACGAGCTACATCACGGGTACCGTTATCTATCTCGTGGGTTCGTGGTGGTGGACGGTTTTCCCCATCCTTGCGGTTGCCGCGGCGGCGGTTGCAGGCATTGTGATTTGGAATAAGAAACATCCCTTGAAGGAAAATGAGATACCCATGCCCGTGACCCGGAATTTGGAAGAGGTTGCGGCAAGCGACGGAGGGAAAGAATGAGTTGGTGGGAAATTCTGATTATCGTCGCGGCGGCGGCGTTTGTTGCCGGCGTGATCGTTGTCTCTGCCATACGCAGGAAGCGGGGGAAATCATCCTGCTGTTCGGAATGCGGCGGAAACTGTCCCGCGTGCTCTGCATGTGCCGATGCGCAAAAAAACAAGGCAAATGCGGAGAAGAAACAATAAGTTTATCCATACAATCTCCATAAATCTTGTAAGGGCCTCTCCTTTTGCGGAGGGGCTCTTACAATGTATCCGAAAAAAGTTGCAAAATTATCCGGTTTGTTGTATAATGGAAATACAAAAGACACGGACGGGAGGAGACGTATGGAAAGACACGGAAAACGCAGATACATCATGGCGGCCCTTGCGGCGCTTGGCCTGCTCCTTGCGCTCACGGGCGTTTTGCTGTGCGCGCCGCAGGAGAAAGCGTACGCCCAAACTTCCTTCGGAGTGAAAGATGTTGAAGAGCTCCGCAACACGGACCCCGACGTGATCGCGGGGTGGGAAAAATACAGCGGTATCGATTACCACATCGTAACCTCCGTAAAAAACCAAGGCGGATACAACCTTTGCTGGGCATATGCCACCATCGCCGCCGCCGAGACATCCATTCTCCGCGAGGGATTGAAGGGAGCGCAGCAAGGGAGCCTCAACTTCGAAGAGCGAAACCTTTCCTATTGGGCGCACAACCCGCCCGCGGGAGATGAATTTCATCTTACCGACGAAGATATCGTAAGGACCGGCACCGCCGCATGGAACCGGGGCGGCCACTGCGAGACGGCGGGGAAGACCATGTTGCGCTGGATGGCACCCGTCGAGCAATTTTCCGACGTTGCGAACGACCCCAATGACGACAACGAAGAGGAAATCGAGGGAGAGCATCCTCTGTCTTACAAGCTCGAAAACCTTATTTCCGTTCCCACCAAGCGGAGGATGGGCAGCTTTACTTCCGAGGACGTCGAGCAGACCGTAAAATATGTGAAACAAGCCGTCGCCCGCTACGGCGCCGTCGCGTTTGCATTTCCCATTCACATGTATCCCAACAGTTACGGCATCGATACCTATTTTAACAACGGCGACCAACCCAACACGCTTCCGCACGCCTGTACCATCATCGGCTGGGACGACACTATTCCCGCAACGAAATTTACGCCCAAGCATTCCACCATGAACGGCGGCTGGATCGTAAAAAACAGTTGGGGCAGTACGAGCGCGAACGACGGCGGCTATTTCTATCTCTCCTACGATTCTTTCATCTACGATACGTGGGCATACGACTTTACGACGGCAGACGCTTTCGATCACCAATATCTCTACGACGGCACGATCTCGCGCGACGAATATTCCGTTTACGGCGAGGGGGAGACGGTTAAGGCGGCGGCTATCTACCGTGCGCAGGGCGGCACGGCCGATATGGCGGAAGAACTGACCGCCGTCAACATCGGCGTGGGCGGTGAGGACGTTACGCTCAAGGTTTCCGTCTATAAGGGACTTTCTCCCAAATACGGCAACCCGTCGTCGGAAGAAAACGACCCCGAGAAAGGCACGCTCGTTGCGACCAAAACGGAAAATATTTCATGGGGAGGCTATTACACGGTTTATTTCGATAAACCCGTGCTCCTTGAAAACGGGGAATCCTTCTCCATTGTCGTTGAGGCGAAGAGTGCGGAGGGGAAGCCCAAGGCGTACATTGTCTCCACCGCCGGCTCGAGTTCCAACGATATGACTTTTGAGTATAAAGACGGAGAAAAGAAGTGGAGCAACGTCAATCATTACTTGAATTGCTCCGCGCATATCCGCGCCTACACCAAGAATGTCCCCCGCGGGGAAAAAGTTTCCGCGGACGACCTGCGATTTGCGCGCATGGCGCTCTCCGGGCAAACTTATACATACAGCGGTTCGGAAATCAGGCCGGAAGCGACGGTCACTCTCGGCGGTGATGTTCTCCTCGAGGGGCGGGATTATACGTTGAAATACGAGGAGAATCTCAACGCGCTCGGCGACGCCCGTGTGGTCGCCGAAGGGAAAGGGAAATATACGGGTTCCTGTTGCGCCTATTTTACCGTTTCACGGTCGAAAATGCCATCCAACAAGCCCGTCAAAGATAAAGAGCAACCGATAGTCGTGGGATATGAAGTTACCCATCTTACGCAGATTCCTCTTCCCGAGGGCTGGGAGTGGTTTTCCGATGTTGATCTCACCAAGTTCAATTGCGGCGAGCCCTATGAGTGGACCATCAAATTCCCCGTAAAGGACGACAATTACGAGCCGAATGGATACGACGCGGAGACGGGCGAGAGATATATCCAGACGGGTGTGTTTGTCCTCCGCGAGAGCACGCGCCACGATCGTATCTCGCTGGATGAGGCGGAAATTTCCGTTAACGGCACATACACTTACACGGGGAAAACCATAACGCCCGAAATTACCGTTAAGATCGGAGGCTCCGTTCTCTCCGCGGGTGAGCATTACACCGTAAGTTCCGGCGCCGTAAACGCGGGCAAAGCGACTGCGGTGGTGGAGGGAATCGGAATCTATGAGGGCAAACGGACGGTGGAGTTTGTGATTGCAAAGGCGGCGGCTCCCGCGTTCGGGGGGACTTTCCCGGAGTATACCCTCGGAGAAGACATGAAAACGCTGTCCGACGTTCCGTTGCCCGCAAATTGGCGGTGGGTTAGCGGCGATACGCCTCTCATGGCGGGTGAGATGCGCGCAGTTTGCGAATATACAGGCGATGATGCGCAGAATTACGAGGATTTGACCCGCGAAGTCATTTTGAATTTCATAAAAGCACCCGAGCCCGAACCCGAACCCGAACCCGAGCCCCAGCCCGAGCCCGAACCCGAACCCGAACCCGAGCCCCAGCCCGAGCCCGAACCCGAGCCCGAACCCGAGCCCGAGCCTGAGCCGGAACCCGAGCCCGAGCCTGAGCCGGAACCCGAACCCGAACCCGAACCCGAGCCCGAGCCGGAACCCGAGCCCGAGCCCGAACCCGAGCCCGAGCCCGAGCCCGAGCCTGAGCCGGAACCCGAGCCCGAACCCGAGCCCGAGCCGGAACCCGAGCCCGAACCCGAGCCCGAACCCGAACCCGAGCCCGAGCCGGAACCCGAGCCCGAACCCGAACCGGAGCCGGAACCCGAGCCCGAGCCCGAACCGGAGCCCGAACCCGAACCGGAGCCGGAACCCGAGCCCGAGCCCGAACCGGAGCCCGAGCCCGAGCCGGAACCCGAACCCGATCCCGAGCCCGAGCCCGATCCCGAGCCCGAGCCCGAACCCGAGCCCGAGCCCGAACCCGAACCCGAGCCGGAACCCGAACCCGATGGAAATTCCGATGTGCAGGACGAGAGATTTGGGTGTGCGGGCATGCTCCGCGGCGGCGTTCTGACGGGATCGTGCGTTCTCTTGATCGCGGCGGGAATCATTTTGAAGAAAAAACGCGATTGACCTTGAGTGCCGCGGGCGTTTATGCGGTTTGCGGAAAGAGGGATTGAAAAATTGAAACTTAATAAGGAAACCGCCGCGATTGCCGCGGCGGTTTCCTTTTATCGTCTTCAGACCAAAGTCCCGATGTGACCGATTTCCTCAAAATTCGCCACTTACAGCGCAAATAATCCGTTCTTGTCGTGATAAAATCAGGGAGATAGCAAGGGGGCGTTTCATGGCAAGAAAAATCGTAGTGACATCGGGGAAAGGGGGCGTCGGCAAAACGACTGTTTCCTGTAACCTTGCCGTTCACCTTGCGGAGAGGGGGAAGCGGGTCATTGTCTGCGACCTCGATTTCGGGCTTAATAATGTAGACGTCGTACTCGGCATAGAACATCTTGCTCTCTACGACATCACCGATGCCATCGAGGGACGTTGCCGTCCCCGTCAGGCCCTCGTCAAACATCCCCGCTATCCGACGCTCTTTGCGCTTGCGAGTAACCGTATCAGCGAGCGTTACGTTTCTCCGCAGGCTACCCGCCTCATTCTCGATTCCCTTTCGCCCTCCTTTGACTACATCGTGATAGATTCGCCCGCAGGTATCGAGGACGGCTTTCACCGCGCCGCCGCTTGCGCCTCCGAGGCAATTCTCGTTACCACGCCGCACCTTTCGGCCATGCGCGACGCAGACAGGGTTGCGGGAATCCTGAAAAGTTACCGTTTCGGGCGCATAGGGCTTCTCGTCAACCAAACGCGGAAAGATCTGTTGCGGAAGGGGGAGATTCTGAGTCCCGACGAGATCGCGAAGACGCTCTCTCTTCCCCTGTATGCAAGTATTCCGGAGGAGGACAAATTTTTTCTTGACAATATCAGCCCCAAGTCGCGCGCCTACCGTGCGCTGGCGGAGCTTGTGATCGATCTTCCCTTTCGGGAAAATAAGAAGGAGAGCGTATGAAGGAAGAGGACAAGAAACGTTTGACGGGGTTCATCGAACAGGACAGGGCAGGCCTGAACAGGGAGAGCCGCGAGGCTTCTTTAAAGGCTTTTCGGCACGTTGCGGAGGAATTTTTCGAGATTACGGGAGAGATGGACTTCAATGTTACCAAGGAAAGGCACGGATTTGACGTAACACTGCATTTCAAGGCCGGCCGCGTCAAAAATTTTACTTTAATTAAGTAAATTTACTATTGACAAAGCAATCGGGCTATGATATAATTTTTTCGGAACAGGCAGGGGAGAGTGTCTGTTACTTTTTAAAGAGGTTTTTTTTTCATGCGCAAATTTGCAATTATGACCGATACAGCCAGCGATCTCCCCGAAACTTACTATTCCGAACACGAAATTACCAGAATCCGTCTCGGCTTTACGATGGACGGTGTCACCTATGAGGGCGAGGACGGGGCCGAGCTCGATAACAAGGAGTTCTACAGGCGCCTTCGCGGCGGCTCCATGCCAACGACCTTTCAGGTGACCCCCGCTCAGGCCGAAAGGGCCATGACCGCGCTCGCCGAAGAGGGAAAGGACGTTTTGGCGATTGCTTTTTCCTCGGGCCTTTCGGGCACTTGCGATAGCTACTTGAAAGCCGCGGAGCATGTGCGCCGAAAATATCCCGAACGGAAGATTGCAGTCGTGGATTCCCTTTGCGCCTCTCTCGGCGAGGGGCTTTTGGTGGACTACGTCGTGAAGAAGGCGGACGGGGGCGCAAGTTTAGAGGAAGTGCAGGCTTATGCGGAGAGCATCAAGCTTCATATTTGCCATATCTTCACGGTGGAGGATCTTTTCCACCTGAAACGGGGAGGCAGGGTAAGCGCCGGCACTGCGATCGTGGGGACCCTTCTCAATATTAAGCCCGTACTTCATGTAGACGACGCGGGGCATCTCATTCCCATCGGCAAAAGCATGGGGAGGAAGAAATCCATTTCCGCCCTTGTTGACAGAATGGCGGAACTCAACATCAGCAAAGGGGACGAGCCGATTTTTATTTCCCACGGCGACTGCCCCGAGGACGTCGATTTGCTCGTTTCCATGGTGAAAAAGAAATTCGGCGAGAGAAAAATTTTCGTCAACGGGATCGGGAGCGTTATCGGCACACATTCGGGCGCCGGCACGCTTGCGATCTTCTTTATGGGAAGTCACAGATAAATTTTGTGTAACAGATAAATTATATATCGGGATATGTAAAATGCTGTCCTTCGGGGCAGCTTATTTGGTATACGAAAGTCCCGCGGCCGTTCCGTGGTCTAAAACGGGAATGCGCGCCAAGCACCATGGCGGAAAGAATGCGGATTTGATTAAAATTTACATATCTGTTATTTTTGCGCAATTCATTGTTTTTTCCGAAAAAACATGATAGAATAAATTTGCATAAGATTGGAATACGGAGAACTTCACATGACAAAACGCAAACTTCTTACCGCAATCCTCCTCACGGCACTGGCTTCCTGCCTCGTTTTCGGCCTTATTTTTGCCTTCGGGCTGAGATCTTTTGCGCGTGCGGAGATCGTCGGGAGCAACGGCCTTACGGTTGGCACTCTGGACGATAAGAGCAAGGAACTTAACAACGGTTATTTGGACCGCTACGGGATCCCGACTTCCGGATTTACCTACACAAACAACGGCGGGGCCGAGAGCGGCGCGCCGCTTTCTTATGCCTTTGACAGAAATTTTAATTCCGTCTGGCGTTCGCAGACGCAGACGAAGGAAGGCGATCCAAGCACCGTCAACACCGTGACCGTCACGTTTGAAAGGGCATTTGAAATCGACAGGATCGTCTATCAGGCGGACAGCAGTTGGTACGATCGCGGGTATTTTAATACGCTTACCCTCTCTTATACCGACGAAAACGGTGTGAAAGTCACGTGCGGTCCCGTTGCAAGCCGACAGACGGACTCAATCGTGCTCGTCACTTTGAAGGAACGTGCCGCCATAAAGTCAATTACGCTCGAATGGACGAAGGTCCCTACAAACCACCGTACGGTTGCGGCGGCAAGCGAGATTATTTTTCTGCAACCCGAGAGCAAAAAAGTCGAGGATGTGCAGAGTATGTTCACCGACTATGCTCAGCTAACGCTCGACAAAGAAAAGATCAAGACCAAAGAGGACGTGGAAAAGCTCCGTGAAAGGGTCAAGGATTACGCCACCTATGATTCGGAACTCAGCTACCTGTTGACGCGTGCGGAGCAGGTCCTTGACGGCGCCGTCTTCTATGAACCCCGCCGCGAGATGAGTACCTCCGAAGATTCCCCCAATCCGATCGCACGGCACGGCGATGTGGCGGGTTATGCGAGAAACAGCCTGAAATTCGCGTGGTTCGGCACCAACCGTCAGGCGACGGGCATAAACGCCGTGCCGGGTGACAATTTCATTATCTATGTCACGGGGAATGAGGGCGATCCGCTTCCTTCCGTCATTTTTTCCCAGCATTGGGGAAGCTGGAGGGGATGGAAGAGCGGAGAATACAAACTCCGCCTCGGCAAAAACGTCTTTGAAGTCCCGAATTACTTGCAGGACGGATATACCGACAACGAGGGAAACCCGCTTGTCCCCGGCGGCCCCGTCTATATCGTCAATCCTTACACGGCAGATAAGCAGTCTTCGGACGTAAAGATCTATTTCGAAGGAGGGGATCTGTTCCCCGTCTTCCGCGAAGACGGCGACGAGAGTGCGTATAAGAAGTTTCTCGCCGATTATGCCGATTCCGTAGCAATGGAAAGGGAAGAGAATTCGGGGAAGAACCGTAAAGTCGTGGACGTCACGGAGATCGTCAGCGACCGTGCCATCCTTACGGTGCGGGCAAGCACGGCAAACGATATCTATAATAACCAAAGTTACAGCCCGCAATCCGCGGTAAAGGCATGGGATGAGTATATTGACAGGCTCCTGCAATTCGACGGGATCGTCCTCGAGAACGACGGGGAAAAACTCAAAGACGTCGGGGCGCAGTACGATGAAAGGAATCGGTGGCTCAATGTCAATATCCGCCTTGCCCAGCCCTATGGCGCGGCATATGCCTTCACGGAACATGTCGGCATTCAGGTCGGTTGGGAGGCGGCGGCAATTGCGGGAACGGGCAATTTCGGATGGGGGTATACCCACGAACTCGGCCACATGATGGACATCAACGAGAGGACGGTATCCGAGTGCAGTAATAATATGATTTCCAAGTTTCAGGAGACGGCCATTGAGAAGACCGCACAGCGCGGCGATTTTGCAAAGACCGCGGAGGCCCTCTCGCCTGACGATCATATCGAGTCTTACTGGAATACCAACCGCGGCAACTTCCTCTTCTGGTGGCTCATCGAGAGTTACTATCCCGGCTTCTGGGCGCGGCTCGACAATCTCTACCGCTACACCGATATTTATAAGGATTTCAGCGAAGCTGAGAAAAAGGAACTCGGTGCCATGAATGCGACGGAAAAACAGGTCTGTCTCTCTTCTTTGGCCGTGAAGGAGGATCTCTCGTATTATTTCGAGCGTTGGGGGTACAACCTTTCGACGAACGATTACATCTTTAAGGCAGACGGGGAAAACACTTCCGCGGCGTTCCGTAAATTTATGAAGGACGCCAAGGAAAAGGGACTTATCAAGGAGAGCACGGGCCTCAAATTTTGGTATCTCGATGCCGCCGAGTGGCTCATCCGCTATCCCGATCCCGCAAACGGCGAACTCTACCACGGCTCGGAAGTCCCCGAAATCAAATCCGTCACGAAGAGCGGGGAAGGTTATAACCTCATCATGGATATTGAAGGTGAAGGGGCGGAGAAGCATCTCGGCTTCGAAATTCTCGAAGGCTCATCGGGGACGTGGAAAGTAATCGGCTTTACTTACGACAAGATGTTCCTCGATGTCACCGACTACGGGGATAGAACGCCCAAATATAAGGTTGTGGCCTACGACCGCGCTCTCAAAACGTCCGCGGAGAGTTCCGAAACAAGTCCCACGGCGGGCACGGAAGGCGTCTGCGAACTCAATGGCACAAAGTACTCTTCCCTTTATGAGGCGGTTGCCGCGGCGCAGGACGGAGACGTCATCAAACTTCTGAAGAATACCTTTGAGACGGGAATTCTCATTGATAAAAAAATCACCGTACAGGCGGAAACGGCTTGCACGATCACAAAGGGCGGTCCGCGTCCGATCTTTACCGTCGGGAAAAAGAACGATGACGGGAGCGTGACGGCGGGTTCGCTGAATCTCGTCGGGCCCGAAGGGAAACTTACCCTTGACGGCGGCAATATCTCCACGGATCATCCGCTGATCTTCGTGCAGGGCGGCGTGCTGAACGTTACGGATTGCGTCTTTACCCGCAATACCGTCAAGCGGGGCCCGGACTCTTTCGGCGGTGCTCTCCGTATCAACGGGGGAACGGCTGCAATCGAGGACTGCATTTTTGAGAGCAACTCGGCGGGCTTCGGCGGCGGCGTCTATATCGCCGATACGAAGGGGAACTATGAAACGAAGGTCTTCGACGTAAAATTCACGGGTTGTACCTTCAAGGAAAACGCGGCAACCGAGGGCGGCGCCGTATACAACAAAGGGAGCGCATCCTTCAGTGATTGTAACTTCGAAGGGAATACCGCGGACACGGGCGGCGGTATTTCCAATATGAACGGCGGCGTCATCTTTTTCTTCGGCTGTGCGTGGACTTCGAACGTTGCGGCGAGGGGCGGTGCCGCCTATGCGGATGGCAGGATGGACATTTACGGCGGTTCCATGACGGAAAACATTGCTAAGGAAGAGGGGGCGGCGCTGTATATCCTCTCCTCCAATCCTGCCCGCGCGCTCCGTCTCAAACCGGGCGAGAGCAACAACGCCAATGTCCGGATTTCCGAAAATGACTGCAAAGACGGCTCGGCCATCTATCTTGCGGGCAATGCCGAGGAATTTACGGCGGATGTCACCGGTAACCGTTCGCAGTATGCAATTTACTTCGGCGGGACCGCCAAGCTCAAGGGCGGAAAAATCGGCGGAACGATTTTTAAGGATGCGGGCGCGGAGGTAAGCATAGCCGATACACTCCCCGAGGCAGACGGAGAAAAAATCATGGTTCTTACGAATTCGGTTGAAACGCGCCTTCTGCTCTTCTCTTGCAATTTCACGATAAGTGAGGGGGAGGCGAGCCGCTTTGAAACAGCCCGCGGCAATCCCGTCGTCAGGAATCAAAATGAGATTTGGCTCGAAATGGAATCGTACACCGTCACTTTCATTGTGAACGGTGAACCGGAAGAATACCACTTCTTGCCGGATTACGTCTTAACGCTCGATGCGCGAAGCGGCGGATACGGGCAGAAAATTTACGTCACGGGATGGACGGACGAACAAAACGTTTTCCATGAAGTGGGGGAGGAAATTGTCGTCAGCGGGAACATGACCTTTACCGCGAAGGTGGAAAATAAGTTTACGGTGACATTCGAAGTCGACGAGGCGGCAGAGACCGAAAGCATCGTCTACTATGTGATGCCCCGCGAAAGTTTCACGCTCCCCCGTATCGATCCTCTTAAATACGTATTCAGCGGCTGGGAACTCGGCGGTACGCTCTATAAGGCCTACGCTACGGCCTTTGCGGAGAAAGACATCACCTTCACCGCAAAGCTCACCAAAAAGCTCGCCGCAGAGTACGTTATCGTAAAGGACGGGAACAGACATGTCTATGAAACCCGATATTATGCCTACGGTTCGAAATTGTCCTTTGTCCGCTGTGGGGATGAGAATCTCCTTCCCGATGGGGGCTATATCGAAGGATTTTACATGGAAAAGGACGGGGTTCTCTCGGACAGTTTTGTCGATTTTGACACCTATACCGTACAGACCGACGTCACGCTCGTTGCAAACGTCGTAGACAGATCTGTCTATATCATGTACTTTTTCCTTGAGGACGGCCACTTTTGGGAAGGGAGCGATTTCAACGAATACGAAATGGTGCCCTATGGCTCGACCTATACGGTTTCGCTCCGCACCGTGCCCTTCGGGTATCACGTCGTTTCTTTGGAGCTGAACGGCGTTATTTATACGCAGGAGGCCCTCGACGGATTGCAGGTCGAATTGGTCGGGGAAGATATGCGTGATCTGTTCATCACCGCCAATATCGAAAAGAATGCCTACAATGTAACCTACCAAATCAACGGAACATTCTTTAAGTCCGAGACCCGCAAATTCGGCGAAAAGATGGTTTTCGAAGACCCTACGGACACGCTTTTAAAGGAGGCGCTCGGCGAAGAACAGTACTATTCTTTTAACAGCTATCAGATTTTGACGGTGGATCCTTTCAAGGATATGGAAGATCTTACGAGAGTCCATGAGATGAATATCATGATCGGTGATGAGATCGTGATCACCGAAGACATCACGATAAACATGCTCGTCTACATTGAGGGGCAGGAAAAGGCTCCCGAAGCGGATTTCGGGGATGAAGAAGAGGACGGCTCGCTTGCCGAGCAACGGTTTGAAAAGAAAGCGCTCGCGCAGGAAATGGCGAATGCGCTCATCGGGGAGGTCAGCGCAAGCGGATTCAATCTCACGGACGGCGAGCGGTCTGAAATCATCACGGAGATAAATCGTTCCCTTGCAGAAGTTCTTGCGGATTTGGACGGAGCGGATTCCCTTGAGGAGATGGAGACCGCCATCGGGGACTTCGGGACAACGCTCGCCGCCATCAAGGAGAAAGCGGAGTCCCTTGCCGCGAAAAATAACGAGCAAATCGAGCACGACCGCGAAGAAGCGGACAGGAACGACGGCGTCATCATTCAGGTAAGGGTAAGCGGCATCGTTGCAATTCCGAAAATCTATGACGGAACGTCGGACGTCGCGCTTGATTTGTCGGGCGTTGTCTATCTCAACGCAGCAACGGGGCTTTCCGTCGACCCCGACTATAGCAAGAATTTTAAGCTGCGCGTTACGGCCGTTCTTCCGGACAAAAATGCGGGAATCCATACGGCGGTGCTTATCGTAGAATTTGACGGCGGCGAATATTATGCGCTGGCCGAAACGGGGCAACAGGAGACGGTTACCGTCGAAGTGCACAAGGCAAAGCTTTCCGTCTCGCTTGACGAGGCGGGCAACGCGGTCTACAGCGGCTTTGTAAACGGAGAGGACGAGAGTGTGCTTTCGGGCGAACTTACGGTTGATTATACCGAGGAAAACGGCGTCCGCATGGCTACTCCGGGGGGACTTGCGAGCGAAAATTATGAGATCGAGTTCATTGCCTCTGCCGTTGCGAAAGGAGGGTCCGGAAACGGCCCGAAGCTCGGCCTCATTCTCGGTATCTCCATACCCGCCGCAGTACTTCTTTTGGGCGGTACAGCCGTCTGTATTCTGCTCGTGAGGAAAAAGCGTTCCAAAAAGAATTGACGGTTTTCTTAGAGTAAGGCCACGGACATGGTATTGCCATAATTGCTCTTTTTGGTATTCTTTTTGCCGCGCCGCCCCGCGCCCGTCATTTCCGGATTGCCATCATGATACGGTAAAACGCTGTTACGGAGAAAGTGTGCATGACAAAAAAAAGAATTGCGCAAACGATTGTCGATATTTGCAAAAACGACGCGGCGTTTTGCATGGATATTGCGGGCGGCGATACCGATTGCTTTCTTTCGGAAATTTACGAAAAAACGGACGAAAAAGCTTTTTTGTTCTCTGTCGATCGCTATTTGGCCACTTTCGGAGTGCGCGGTCATCTTTATTTTTATAAAAAAGGCCATGTCCCTTATATAGGTTTTCGTTTAAGACAATATAAAGACAGCTTGTTTGTCACATATTCCGAGGAAGAATTGCCTTTGGAGAAGGGGGATGAAATAGTCGCGATAGACGGGAAAAGTATTCCGCAAGTTGTCGAAGAAAATCTTATCTTTTTCGGTGAGCCGGCGGAGAGATGCAGCGACAGTTGGGAGAAAATCATTTCCTATTCCGATACCGTAACCGTCAAAAGAGGAGAGAATACATTTGAATATACTATTTGCACCGATATAAGAAGCACGGAAAAACCACCTTATGAGCGCAAAAAGCTAACAGACGGTTGTTTCTATATTCGCCTCGATAATTTTTTCGACGATGCGAAAATGAAACAATTTCTTGAAGAATGCAAAGAAGAAATCGAAAATACTCCGGATCTCATGATAGATGTTCGGGAAAATTCGGGCGGAAATGATACCGTGTTCTTGCCTCTCCTCAAATACTGCCTGAAAGAGAACGATGCTATGTGCGGGAAACCTATATTTACTTCGGCGGAGGAAATGCTTTGCACGGAACGGAACGCCGAAAACCGAATAAAATTACTTAGAAGTTATCTTGAAAAAGCTACTTCCGAAGCAGAATGCCAATATTTTGAAACCCGAATTTTGGAGCAACTGCAAAATAAGGGCAGGGGTTTTATTCCCATGGCAGAGGATAGTTTTTTATTTGCGGAGCGCGGCACCCGTTTGCCCGAAAAGGTTATTTTGCTCACCGACTGCGGATGCGGTTCATCGGGAGAAAGCTTTGTTGAAATTGCCGCGGGGCTTGAAAAAGTAACCGTCATCGGTCGTCCTACAATGGGAATTTGCGATTATTCCAATCTGGCATATGTCGATTTCGGGGAGTATGTTTTGCATTATCCTACCTCACGCAGCAAAGCAATCGACAAAGGAGAAGGCACAAGAGGGCGCGGCTTTCAACCGAAAATATTGATCCCGTGGACGCCCAAGCATATACAAGAGGACATGGATATTGTTACGGCGTTAACTCTTTTAAGATAATAAACTAGTAAAAATCACTATTGTACAAGAGGAGCAGAGTATGATAGACGAAAGAAAATTCCAAGAAGCGCTTCAAGCCTATAAAGCCGATTTTACGCTTGAGCATTGGAAGAAGGAAAGCTATAAGTGGCGGGCCTTAAAATGTTTTCAAGAAAATTGGGACATCGAAGCCGAGGATTTTACGGATATGTTTTCACGCGCAACGAAGGAAACGCAAAATCTGTTGGCCTCATTCCGCTATTATCCCCGCGGCATGATAATCGAATTTTCCAAAACCGATCGGGAACGTGTCCGCGCAATGTTTCTCAATCTTTACGATGAATCTTTGGATTTGATGAATCGCATAGGAAAATTTATCGGAGAAGCAGATGCAATTCGGAAAACCGATGAGGCGAAATGGAAGAACCACTATCAAAATGTCAATGCCATTTCTACCTATCTATGGCTCCGCTATCCCGAAAAATATTACATATTTAAGTACAGCGAGTTCAAAGCCGTTGCTTCTTATTTGGGAGCTTCTTATGCTCCGCGCACAGGCATTCGGAACGATTCCCTGCTCGGCGGTTTTAGACTCTATGATAAAATCTGCTCCCTGCTCGGCGAAGATTCGGAAATTCGGGAGATCCTTTCAAAGTTTCTCGGCGAAGGCTGTTATAATGACGCGTCATTGCATACGCTGACGATCGACTTCGGATATTATATCGCCAATTCGCCGAAGTCCGCGCCGCCTCGCGATGAAACGATACCGCGCTATTATTATGATGAGTACGATCCGCATATTTCTGTCGGGAAGTGGCGTGAACTTTTAAAAGACAATAAAGTATTTACCGAAAGCGCTTTGCAAATAATAAAACGCTTTTATGACTTTGGTGACGAGGCAACCTGCACGCAAATTGCAAAGCGGTACGGAGAGAGCGCAAATTTCTATAATAAAGGTGCTTCCGCTCTTGCAAAACGTGTTGCGGAGAAAACAGGGTGCGAAGTTCCCAAACGTGCCAATGGCGAACCCGCGTGGTGGCCGATTCTATTCACGGGCAGATATATATCGGACGGCGAAGGTGTCTTCGCTTGGAGGCTCCGCCCCGCATTAAGGTCGGCAATCGGAGGCGACGGTTTAACCGAAAGTGTATTTGCAGGGCAGACTACTCAAACGCGTTATTGGTGGTTGAATGCAAATCCGAAGATTTGGAGCTTTTCCGAAATCAAAAACGGCGAAGAACAGTCCTATACGCTTTTGAACGATAACGGCAATAAGCGTAGAATTTATCAAAACTTCTTGGATGCGAAGGCCGGAGACGTGATTATCGGATATGAATCCAATCCCGTCAAAAAGATCGTGGGGCTTGGAAAGATCACGCAGGAAAACGACGGCGAGCGTATTCGCTTTGAAAAAACAGAAACGCTTGTCACGCCAATCGACTACGCCGATTTGCGTCAGCAGGAAGAACTGCGCGGCATGGAATTTTTTGTAAATCCGAACGGCAGTCTTTTTAAGCTCACAAAGCAGGAATATGACTGCATCCTCGACCTCATTCGGGAAGAAAATCCCCTCAAAAAAACGGAAACCGCTGAAAAATACGGTAAACAGGACTTTTTAAACGACGTTTATATGACGGAAGAACGCTATGATCTTCTTTCTGCGCTTCTTCTGGAGAAAAAGAACGTCATTTTGCAGGGTGCGCCCGGGGTCGGCAAGACTTATGCCGCCAAGCGCCTTGCATATTCTCTTATGGGCACAAAGGATGAAAGCCATATCGGGTTCGTACAATTCCATCAGAATTATTCCTATGAGGATTTTATCATGGGGTATAAGCCCGAGGGGGACGGCTTTGCGCTGAAAACGGGTATTTTCTATCAATTCTGCCTGAAAGCGGCGAATAAGCCGAATGAAAAATTCTTTTTCATCATTGACGAAATCAACCGCGGAAATTTGAGTAAAATCTTCGGCGAACTTTTGGTACTCATCGAAAAGGAATACAGAGGGGAGAAGGTGACCCTCGGCTATAACGGGCTGTCTTTTTCCGTTCCAGAAAACTTATATCTCATCGGTATGATGAATACGGCAGACAGAAGTCTTGCGCTCATCGACTACGCACTCCGCCGCCGTTTCGGCTTTTTTGAGATTGAACCCGCGTTTCTCTCTGAAAACTTCCGAAAATACCAAACATCTTTACGGAACAGGATGCTCGACGTTTTGATTGAAGAAGTGATCGCCTTGAATACAGAAATCGCGTCCGATCCCTCGCTTGGAAAAGGTTTTTGCATCGGACACAGCTATTTCTGCGGAAGAGAACAATGCGATGAAAATTGTCTCAGGCGCATTGTGGAATTTGACTTGATTCCGACAATCGACGAATATTGGTTCGACGACGACGTGAAACGGCAACATTGGGAAAAGCGCCTGCGCGGAGTGCTTGCAAATGAAAGATAGAAATATCCAAATCAAAAATATCTATTATATGTTGACTTATGCCTTTCAGGTCTTACGGCAGACGAATTATGAAGAAATAGCCTCCGAAGAATTTGAGAATATTCATGATTTGTTTGCCGCGATCCTGATAAAGGGCGTCACGCAACAGCTCAAACAGGGACTTTATCGGGAATATCTCACGTACGGGGAAAGCCTGCCCCTTCTGCGCGGCAAGATAAACATCGCTCCCACCATGCGCCACAAGGCGAAATGCGAACGACTGCTTTCATGCGAGCACGATGATCTTTCCGTAAACAATATTTACAATCGCATTATTAAGACGACGATGATTGTTTTAATGAAGCACGCTTCTCTCGCAGCTCCGCGCAAAGATGGGCTGAAAAAGATTTTGCCGTTCTTTTCCGGGGTCGAAGAAATGAAAATCTCCTTGATCAAGTGGGATACGCTCCGTTTCCGGAGGAACAACCAAAGCTATAAAATGCTTATGAATGTTTGTTATTTCGTTTTGTCGGGGTTGCTTCTTTCGGATGAGAAAGGTCAAATGCGCATGGAGGCTTTTCTCGACGAGCAGAGAATGTGCCGTCTCTATGAAAAATTTATTTTGGAATTTTATCGTTACCACTATAAAGGCGTTCTCTCCGTTAGCTCTTCCCAAATCAAATGGAATTTAGACGGCGGCGCATTTGAGTTTCTCCCGGTTATGCAATCGGACGTCATGCTCGAATACGGCGGCAAAACCTTGATTATCGATGCGAAATATTACAGTCGTACTATGCAAAAAAGGGAAGAATACGGCGCCTTTACTCTGCATTCCAATAATCTATATCAGATTTTCACCTATGTAAAGAACCGGGACAGAAACCATGACGGGAGCGTTTCGGGTCTTCTCTTATATGCGAAAACGGACGAAACGATTGTTCCCGATAATACATATTCGATGTCGGGCAACGAAATCGGCGTGAAAACGCTCGATTTAAATTTGCCGTTTCCTTCCATCGCGGCGAAATTAAGAAAGATTGTAAGCGACGCATTCGGAATATGCTCGCGGAGCTATAGCGGGCCGGGAACGGCGGAAAGGGTTTACCTGTCAGAATCCCGATGATAAAAACGGCAGGCGGGCAGACCTTAATCGCTTTGCCCGCCGTATTTTTACCTCAAATCTTCCAAGAAAAGAGATAACCCGAACCATTCGCTTGCAATAAGCAAATAATCCGGATTATACTTCTTTGGTGCACCTTCAGGGACTCGAACCCTGGGCCCATTGATTAAGAGTCAATTGCTCTACCAACTGAGCTAAAGGTGCTTTTTGGTGGTCCATCCGGGAATCGAACCCGGGACACCTTGATTAAAAGTCAAGTGCTCTACCATCTGAGCTAATGGGCCGTGGCTGGGGTGGCTGGATTTGAACCAACGAATGCCGGAATCAAAATCCGGTGCCTTAACCTCTTGGCTACACCCCATCAGGATGTTGACAAAATGGGGCGGGCGACAAGAATCGAACTTGCGACCTCCAGGGCCACAATCTGGCGCTCTAACCAACTGAGCTACGCCCGCCGTATTTTTGGCGCGCCTGAAGAGATTCGAACTCCTGACACACGGCTTAGAAGGCCGTTGCTCTATCCACCTGAGCTACAGGCGCATAACTGATCGCTTTGAAGATTCGCACTTCTCTCAAGACTTACGAAATTGGAGCGGGTGATGGGAATTGAACCCACGCGACCAGCTTGGAAGGCTAGTGTTCTGCCACTGAACTACACCCGCACTCGGCCAATGCTTGATTATTCTATCAAATATTGCCCGATATGTCAACGATTTTCGGGGGCCAACTCACTTTTTTTCCAAAAATTTTTTCATCACGGATAAATTTGTTACGGCAGAATGTCATAAATTCGGCTTGCATTCCTCAATGGCTTATGATATAATTTTCTTACCCGTAAATATAATGAAGCAGGGAGCGAAACAGCGGCTTTATGAAGACACTTTATATCTCGGACCTCGACGGTACCTTGCTCACAAGCCGCGAGCGGGTTTCCGCCTACAGCACGGAAAAACTCAACGCGCTCATTGACCGCGGGATGGTTTTATCCTACGCCACCGCCCGTTCCGCTTCGAGCGCGAAACTTGCGCTCGGCGGGCTGAAAATCAACGCGCCCGTTGTGCTCTACAACGGCGGCCTTATTTATGATTACGGGACGAAGGAAATCCTTCGCTCCGTTCTTTTCACGGAAGAGGAAAAGCATTACGTTTTTTCCGTTCTCGGAAAATTCGGTATTCCGCCCTTTGTATACGGCGCGGCACGGAAAGACAGGGAGCGCATCGCCTATGAGGCGGGCAAAGAGAATCACGGCATCAACCGCTATCTCTACCGCCGCCGCGGAGACCCGCGGCTTGATCCCGTCTGTTCCGAAGAGGAACTTCTCGATGGCCACATCTTTTATTTTAAGTGCATATGTCCGCGCGAGCAACTCGAGCACGCGTGGAATATCCTGAAGTACGATGAGCGCTTTATCTGTATCTTTCATCAGGAGAAGTACCAAAATGATTTTTGGATGGAAGTTTCTCCGCGCGAAGCGACAAAAGCGAACGGCGTCAAATTCCTGAGAAACTACCTCGGCTGTGGCAGGGTCGTCTGTTTTGGCGATACTTCGAACGATTCCGATATGTTCGATGTGTGTGATGAAAAGTACGCCGTCATGAATGCCGACAGCTGGCTTAAGGAGAAGGCGACGGGCGTCATCGGCTATTGCGAAGAAGACGGGGTCGCCAAGTGGCTCGAAGAAAATTTCCGCCCCGAATAAAGGGCGCCTCAATGCCTTCGGGCGGTGAGGGGATATCGTCACGGACGGTCACCCCGGGGGCAGCCGGAGGGAGCTGCATTTTATAATAACATAAGTTATATAACATAAGTTGTTTTTTCGGGATTTTTCAGAAAAAGAGATAGATTCCGCGGAAGGCGAGCACAAAGCAGTAGATATTCAGCACGGCCAAAAGGGGCATAAAAATCATAAAGAACAGATTGCCGAGGCGGAACCGCATGATGAACATGGAGACGTATATCGCAATCGCGCCGCCCAGACAGGCCGCAAGCAGTAATTTTCCGTCCCCTTTGATAACGCCGTCCGTCTCATATCCCTCTTTTTGCGACTTGAGGAAGCGGAAAGCATAAAAATTGATGGCGAGAATATAAACGCCCAGGCAAACATATAAAATCGTCATAGATACTTATGGATACATACAGTATTCCCCTTTTTCCGAAAAAGAGCGCATAAAGAGAAGTATTTTTTCTTTAGGAGAACGATATGCAATCATTAAGAGAACTATATAAAATCGGCCGTGGGCCTTCGAGTTCACACACGATGGGGCCCGAACGCGCCGCCAAGGATTTTCTGGCCCGCTGTCATGATGCGGAAAGTTACCGCGCAACGCTTTACGGCTCCCTTGCGCTGACGGGCAGGGGGCACCTGACGGACAAGGCGATAACGGATGTTTTCGAAAGCGCGGGCAAGAAAATCGAGATCGTGTTCGATCCATCGGACAAGATCCTCGAACATCCCAATACGATGACCTTTTCCGCCCTGAACCACGACGGGGCCGCCCTTCTTTCCGTAACCTATCTTTCGGTGGGCGGAGGGACGGTCCGTGTTGTCGGCGAGCCTGCGGCCGAGGAAAAAAACGTGTATGTATTTCGCGATTTTTCGGAAATCATGCGCTTTTGCGGGGCGAAGAAAATCCCGCTGGAACAGCTCGTATACGACGTCGAGGGCGAGGATATTAAGACTTTTTTAAGCGGAATCTGGCACTCCATGAAGGCCACGGTTTACCGCGGTATTACCGCCGTGGGGGTCCTTCCCGGGACCTTAAAAGTCGCCCGTAAAGCCAAAATTTTATTCGAGACGCGCATACGGGACGAGCAGCCCGAAGAGCGCGAGAAGCGCCAGCTCTGCGCCTTTGCCTTTGCGACGGGCGAAGAAAACGCGGCGGGCGGAACGGTGGTCACCGCGCCCACGTGCGGGGCGAGCGGTGTTCTTCCCGCAGTGCTTTTTTATCTTTCGGACAAGTACGGATTCAGCGAAAATAAGGTCATTGACGCCCTCGCTGTGGCGGGGCTGATTGGTATAACGGTTAAACAAAATGCCTCCGTAAGCGGTGCGGAAGCGGGGTGTCAGGCCGAAATCGGCACCGCAACTTCGATGGCCGCGGCAGCCGTTTGCACGCTGTTCGGCGCGAGCGTCGACGAGACGGAATATGCCGCCGAAATCGCCCTCGAACATCAGCTCGGCCTCACATGCGACCCTATTTGCGGATATGTGCAGATTCCCTGCATCGAGCGCAATGCCGTTGCTGCCATGCGCGCGCTCGAGAGCGCCGAACTCGCCAAGATTCTCTCCGGCACGAGAAAAATTTCCTTCGATCTTATCGTAAAGACCATGTACGAAACGGGCAGAGACATCAATTCGCGCTACCGCGAGACGAGCAAAGGCGGCCTTGCGGCTTATTATAAGGTCAGTTGAGGCCCGCCGGAGAAAAATATTTTTTTGCGGCAAGGCACGGGAAGTTGCAAAAGGAAAGAATCAAAATAAAACAGCGGGGGAATTTCCCGCTGTTTTCTGTGTCGGCGGTCCGAGTCCCATGAAAAAAACAGGAAGAACATTCCTGTTTTTTTCATGGAGCTGATGAGCGGACTCGGACCGCCGACCTCATCCTTACCAAGGATGCGCTCTACCTGCTGAGCTACACCAGCACGTCGACATGCGCCGCTGTCTTGCGCCT